>JBDQJI010000019.1:0-48411 GCA_040263875.1 Alphaproteobacteria bacterium | reverse complement strand
CCTCGATCTGGTCAGCGACGAAGACATCCAGGAGATTGCCATGGCCCTGAACTCAACGCCGCGAAAGTGCCTCGGATTCAAAACACCCATCGAGGCCATGCTCGCCGAGCTTGGAAATGACGTTCAAATCAGGTTTGCTTGGTCGCGTTGCGCTTCGCGTCGGAATCCACCGAACTTCAGCGCGAAGCCGCGTACATCGCGTTCAGCGTCAGCGGCACCCGCCTCACCAGCCACAGTGGAGAAGCGCGCCAGCATTGGTGTTTCCGCGCCCGGCTGCAGCACTTTGGCATTCGTGTATTTGGAGATATCGCCTGTGATTTTGAGTGTCCCGTGTGCGCCCCAGCCTTTGGCATGGACGGCTCGCTCCAGAATACGCTCGCGGTTCTGGTGCGCTAGCTTTTCGATCAGCTGATAATCTTGCATCAGCATCGGCCCACGTGGCCCCGCCGTAACAGAATTCTGATTATCCGGAATTGGTGCCCCGGATGATGTGGTCATAGTCGGGCGGTCAGTCATAGTGCGCTCCTTGGCTGAATGCGAATTAGAACAATTCTAATCTAATGAGCCAAATTCAGAGTTCAAGCCCATTCACAAACAATTTCGTGATCACTCGTTTCGCAACGTGCAGAAGATCAGATTGTTCCCTGCCGGGTCACGAATGCTCATGTCATCATGACCCCATTCTTGGGGTTGAACGCCTGGACGGGCGTTCTTGTAGGTCTTTGCGTTCAGAGCCTTTGCATAGGCATGAACATCAGGCACCTCAATCCGAATGAACGTGCCCGGAGTGCCGTCACCGAAATGCTCGGAGAGATGCAGGACGCAGCCGTCACGCTCGATCCCCATATACAGCGGCACGCCCGGGCCAAAGCGATGCTCGAATTGCACCGTGAAGCCTAGAAAGTCGATATAGAACGCGCGCGCCATCTTCTCATCAAAGCTGCGAAGAATGGGGATGGCCGGTTGGAAACCTGTCATGGCAAATGCTCCTCAGGGCGCACGAATGGCGGGGTGGCGCGGTGTTTAAGCCACCGCTAACATTCTCCCCAAACCCGGTCCCCTGCAAGGAAGAATGCGCCTATGAATTGGCAACCCGAAATGGACGAACTTCGCCGCCGTGAGGCATTTGCTGAGCAAATGGGCGGCGCAGATAAGGTCAAACGCCAAACTGATGGCGGTCGCCTGACCATCCGCCAGCGTATTGATGCCATGCTGGACGATGGCACGTTCCATGAGACCGGCAAGATTGCTGGCATGGCGCAATATGACGGCAAGAATGACCTTGAAAACTTCATGGCGTCGAACTTCGTGTTCGGACGCGGCAAGGTGAATGGGCGACAAGTTGTTGTCGGCGGTGATGATTTCACTGTGCGTGGCGGCTCTGCAGACGCGACGATCAAAGAAAAGCACATCATGTGCGAGCAGATGGCGAACACCCTCCGCCTGCCCCTAATCCGCATCATCGAAGGCTCCGGCGGCGGCGGGTCCGTCAAGACGATTGAGACCACGGGCCGGGCCAATGTGCCAGGCGTTAAGGGCTGGGAATGGGTTGTCCGCAATATGGGGACCGTGCCCCGGGTGGCGCTGGGGCTTGGTTCCGTCGCTGGGCTGGGTGCCGCGCATATGGTGGCAGCGCATTATTCTGTCATGGTGAAGGAAACCTCAGCACTGTTCGTTGCCGGGCCACCTGTAGTGAAACGGCTTGGCCAGGACCTGACCAAGCAGGAACTTGGCGGCTGGAAAATTCAACTGCGCGCAGGCGCTGTCGATGAAGCCGTGGACACCGAAGAAGAAGCCTTCGAACACGCACGGAAATTCTTGTCCTACCTGCCCCAAAACGTCCATGAACTGCCAGAACGCATCGAACCGACAGACGACCCCGAACGCACAGATGCCACACTGATGGATGCCGTACCCCGTGATATCCGCAAAGTCTATGACATGCGGAAGATCGTGCGATCTGTCGTTGATACGGACTCGTTCTTCGAGATGGGCAAAATGTACGGTCGCTCCATCATGACCGGCCTCGCCCGCGTTGATGGATGGCCAGTAGCCGTTATGGCCAGTGATCCCCGGCACTATGGCGGCGGATGGACGGCAGACGCCTGCCGCAAGGTTGAGCGCTTCGTGGACATGGCGAATACGTTCCATCTGCCAGTGATCTACCTAGTTGATTGCCCAGGCTTCCTGATCGGTCTGGAGAGCGAGAAATCCGGCACCATCAAGGAAGGTGCCCGTGCGATGGCAGCCATCTGGCAATCAACGACCCCGTGGTGCTCAATCCTGGTCCGTAATGTGTTCGGCGTTGCGGGGGCAGCCCACCAGAATGGCGGCCAGTTCAATCTTCGCTATGCATGGCCCTCTGGCCGGTGGGGTTCCTTACCGCTTGAAGGCGGGATTGAGGCTGCATACAGCGCCGACATCGAAGCGGCGGATGATCCTGCAGCTAAGCACGCTGAAATCATTGAGCGGCTTGAGAAATTGCGCTCGCCATTCCGCTCCGCTGAGGCATTCTGGGTCGAAGAGATCATTGATCCCGGTGATACCCGAAAAATGCTGGTAGACTTCGCCAACACTGCAGCCCCTCTAAGGGAGGCAGGTCCTTACCTTCACGGCATCAGAGGATAGAAGCGCATGATCGAACTCCACACGTTCCGCGCCGCCTTCGGGCAGCCAACCGGCACGCCATTTGGCGTCAAGGTTGCGATCCTGCTGCGAATGGCAGATCTACCGCACAAGATCGTCTATGTGGATGATCCGCGAAAGGCGCCGAAGGGGAAGATGCCGCTGATCGTGGATGGCGCGCAGGTCATCGCGGACTCGACCTTCATTCGCCACCACCTGGAACAAGCCCATGGTGCGGATTTCGATGCGGGGCTAACAGCTGAACAAAAAGGTGTATCCCTAGCGTTACAGCGCTTGGCGGAGGAACATCTGTATTGGTCCATCGTCGCCGCGCGCTGGCTGATTGATGATAACTGGGCGCAGCTGCGGGACATCTTCTTTGGGCCAATTCTGAAGCTAATCCGCCCCATCATCGCCGGACAAATCCGCAAAAAGATGATCCGCGATATGCATGGCCACGGCATGGGTCGTCACAGCCTTGATGAGCAGATGCAGCTTGGTATCCAGAACCTCTCAGCAATCTGGGATTGGCTTGGCGACAAGCCCTTCATGCACGGTGATACGCCAACTGCTGTCGACGCCAGCGTTGGTGCCTTCGTCGGGAATATTCACAGCGACAGTTTTGACTCGCCGCTTCGTGACGCTGCGCAGAACAATAAGACGTTGGGCGATTACGCTGCCCGCATCAAAGCCCTCTACTACCCAGATGGAACTTGAACCATGATCGTTGACGTTCGCTGCTACACCATTCAGCCCCGCAAAATGAAAACCTACCTCAAGATTTTTGAGGAAGATGGCCTGCCTGTTCAGCAGCGTAATGGCTTGAAACTACTCGGTTACTTCGTCCATAGCGTTGGCCGGTTAAACCGCGTCACACATATGTGGGAGTTCGACAGCCTGGCTGATATGGAGCAGAAGCGTGCCGCCCGCGATGCTGATCCAGGTTGGGCAGAGTATCAGGCGAAAACCGACGGCCTCGTCCAAACGCAAGAAAATAGCTTGACGACGCCAGCGCCCTTCTCACCGATCAAGTGACCGACAAGCCCGTCCGCCGTTACGCGCCTTCCGTCCCCGGCGGGCAAAGGCCTGAGCCAATCCGCCGCGACGCGCCGGTTGACGAGCGTCCTGCCATATCCGCGCCTGAAGCTGCGCCCACGGTAGCGCAGCCAATGAGTGAAGCCGCTGCGCCAAAGAAGCTTTACTATGGTTGGATTATTGTCGCCTGTGCTTTTGCGACGCTAGCAATCGGCGTCAACGCGCGGACGGCATTTTCGCTGCTCTATCCAGAGATTTTGGCGGAATTCGGCTGGTCACGCGGCGAAACTGCAGGCGCATTCTCCATGGGCTTCGTGTTTGCGGCAGGCATGGGACCGCTTGTTGGCTTGTCGCTGAACAAGTTCGGGCCGCGCATCGTCATGCCGACTGGCTCACTCATGATGGCGCTGGGGCTTGTCGGCACGACCTACATCTCAGCTCCCTGGATGCTCTATGTTACGTTTGGCGTGCTGGTTGTCGGCGCATCAACGATTCTTGGATATATCGGCCATGCCGCGACATTGCCCATGTGGTTCCAACGCCGACGTGGACTGGCAGTTGGTCTCGCGTTTTCTGGCGCAGGTGTTGGCGCGTTGCTGCTGATCCCACTTGGTGGAGTCATCCAAGACCTTGGCTGGCGTGAAGCATGCTGGGCAATAGCTCTTGTAGTGATTGGCCTATTGGCACCGCTGAATTTAATCGCACAACGCCGCCGCCCAGAAGACATGGGCCTGCTGCCCGATGGCGACACGGCGGCCCCCCTTGCTGCTGACGCTCAACCGAAACCTTTGGGAGGGCCGACGCTCGCGCAAGCGATGGCCATGCCGTCCTTCTGGTTCATCGCTATCGCAGCCTTTGGCATGCTCTGGTCTTGGTACGCAGTGCAGGTACACCAAACCCAATATCTGATTGATATTGGCTTCGACGCTAACATGGCAACGCTGGGCCTTGCCGCCGTCGCGACCTTCGGCATCGCAGGCCAGATCAACGGCGGATGGATGGCGGATAAGATTGGTCGCGAAGGCGCATGGACCATTGGCTGTTTCGGGTTTGCCGCCTGTTACGCCATCCTGATTCTAATGCGGGAGGCCCCTAGCCTACCACTGTTCTGGCTAATGATCGCAGCGCAAGGACTACTAGGTTATGGTCTGACAGCGGTGTTCGCTTCTGCCCCGGCAGACCTATTCCAAGGCAAGAACTACTCGACCATCTTTGGCGTACTTAGCGTTGCTGCATCGCTTGGTGGAGGTGCGGGGCCATACTTCACCGGCTTGCTCCATGATATCTTCGGCAATTACGAAACCGCATTCCTTGTGTGCATTGGTTGGACTGTGGTCAGCATAACTGCCATGTGGATTGCAGCCCCCCGCCGCGCCCGCCGCCGCAATGCTGAGGCTGCCAGCTGATGCTTTGGGCGCTGACGGCCTTACTTGCGTTCCAACTGGCAGGCGAAGCGCTGGTCGCGTGGCTTCAACTCCCTGCGCCCGGCCCCGTTGTCGGCATGGCGCTGCTGTTTGTCGCGCTCATCATCCGTGGGGGCGCGCCTAAGGCGTTGGCTGAAACCAGCCGTGGCCTGCTCAGCCATCTATCACTGATGTTTGTGCCAGCGGGCGTCGGCGTGACATTGCACTTAACCGTTCTGGCGGACTCAGGTGCCGTCATTGGCGTTGCACTGTTTGTCAGCACACTCGCCGCAATCGCCGTCACTGGCCTTGCCATGACCTGGGCCATGCGCCTAACGAAGCGCAAGGACGGCCAGGAATGAGCGACTTTACCGAAATCTGGGTCTATCTCTCATCCAGCCCGCTGCTGCATCTCACACTTACGCTAATCGCCTATCAGATCGGTGACTGGCATTATAAGCGGTCAGGCGGCTTGGCTATTCTGAACCCTGTGCTCTTGGCCGTCGCCATGCTCGTCGCGGTTCTGCTGATTACGGATACGGACTACGGTACATACTTTGAGGGTGCAAAATTCGTCCACTTCCTGCTTGGCCCGGCAACGGTCGCCTTGGCGATCCCGCTCTATAACCAGTTGGAGCAGGTGAAGCGCTCTCTGCCCGCCCTCCTCTCTTCATTAGCGCTTGGCTCCGCGACGGGCGCTCTCGCTGCCATTGGCATTGCCTGGGCGTTAGGTGCTGGACCTACGGTGGTCGCCTCTATTGCGCCGAAAAGTGTAACTGTTGCTATTGCGATGGGCGTCTCTGCGGAGATTGGCGGGCTGCCATCCCTTACAGCTATGCTGGTCCTGTTGACCGGCATCACGGGTGCGATGTTTGGGCCAGCATTGCTGCATCTGCTATGCGTCCGGGACAGTCGAGCGAAAGGACTGGCGCTGGGTGCGGCTAGCCATGGTATCGGCACAGCGCGCGCGGTTCAGATTGATGAGACAGCGGGTGCCTTTAGCGGCATTGCCATGGGTTTGAACGGCCTTTTGACCGCAGCAATGCTTCCGCTGATCTGGCGCTGGCTTTTCTAGCCAGACCGGGCCACCATTTCCCAAGATGCATAGAAGGATGGCCGCCCCATGACCTACACCATTGTCGCCCGCTGCCCAGAAACGAACGCCTTAGGCGTTGGCATCGCCACGTATTCACTTGGCGTCGGCGGGTATTGCCCATTCTTGGCGCGAGGCCTTGCTGCGCTATCAACCCAAGCCTTTGCTAACCCAACGCTAGGTCCAATCGCCCTTGAAGCACTGCAGAACGGCCGATCGCCAGACAGCGTAATGCGCTTGTTGGCTGAGTCTGACCCAGGCTTCAGCTACCGCCAAGTCGCCATAGTAGGCGCAGATGGCGCTGTCGCCATGCATACCGGCGACACTTGCCGTACCTATGCAGGCCACGTCGTGGGCGACGGTTATGCAGCCTTCGGCAACGTGCTCGCAGGCGACCATGTCGTGGCAGCGATTACCAAAGGCTTCGAGACGAGCAAGGGCCAGCGTTTGGATGAACGGCTGATGCTTGCGCTGGAATCCGGGCGCGATTCAGGCGGCCAAGCAGGCGGCGATGGCGCACACCTAGCCGAACGATCCGCCGCGCTGATCATACAGGGTGCCGACATCGTCGAAGACATCAATCTCCGCGTTGATCTTCACGATGATGCCGTGACAGAGCTTCGGCGCGTCCATACTGGCTACGCGCCCTATCTCGCCTACTATCAGCTCCGCGCCCGCGACCCGAAGAATACACCCGCCCAGGATGTTTGGGCGCGGGAGAACTTAGCATGACTAATCACGTGCTTGTTGACATCGAGGACGGCGTCGCAACGCTCACGCTCAATCGGCCAGACAAACTGAATGCTTTCACAGGCGACATGCTGAACGGCCTAATCGCGGCGCTGGATGATTGCGAAATGCGGGATGACGTTGCTGTCGTCGTACTAACGGGGGCCGGTCGCGGGTTTTGTAGCGGCGGCGATATTGGCGGCATGGGTGAAGGCCACGACGTACGCCCGCATGTCACCAAGGACCGCATCTGGCAAGAAATTCAAGCGTTTCCAAAACGCTTGGCACGGTTCGAAAAGCCAATATTGGCCGCTGTAAATGGTGCAGCAGTCGGCGGCGGCATGGACCTGGCGCTGGCTTGCGACATCCGCATCGCCGGCGAAAGTGCAAAGTTCGCGGAAACCTATGCCAAGATTGGCCTACTGCCCGGCGGGGGTGGTGCGTATTTCCTGCCGAGGCTTGTTGGCCGCGCAAGAGCATTGGAGCTTTTGTGGACGGCAGATTTTATTGATGGGGCAACGGCGCTTGAGATCGGCCTCGTCAATCATGTGTATCCCGATGATCAACTCCTTGCTGAGACCATCAAACTCGCCAAGCGCATCGCCGCTATGCCGCCACTATCAATCCGCCTGATTAAGCGCACAGTCGACCAAAGCCTCCGTTCCGACATGGATACGGCATTCGACCTGGTCAGCTCTCACATCGCGATCGCACGCTCCGGGCCAGACCATGCTGAGGCAATTGCAGCATTCAAGGAAAAGCGCCCCGGCAAGTTCAGCGGTTTCTAAAGCTTCTAAGGATACGACCCCATGAAATTTGGCGGCATGGTCGCGACCAATATCGGCGACTGGCAGATATTCCAGGAACTCGAAGCGCTCGGTTACGAGCATGGCTGGGCACCCGATAGCCAGATGATCTGGTCTGATTGCTACGCGACACTGGCGCTCGCGGCATACCACACGACCCGTATTCGGTTAGGCACAGGCGTCGCCATCGCCGGGACAAGGGCAGCGCCAGTCACGGCGCATTCCATCGCCTCCATCAATAAATTGGCACCGGGACGCACGTTCCTGGGCATAGGCACGGGCCATACCGCCATGCGGATTATGGGCGGGCGACCAATGAAGGCGGCTGCGTTCCGGGACTATCTCCGCGTCGTACGTGGGCTACTGCACGGAGAGGAAGTCACCTATGAAACCGGTGGCGACAAGAGCCTGATCCAATTTCTGGACCGGGAACTAGACAGCCTCAATTTGGAAAACCCAGTCCCGATCTATGTTGGTGCCAATGGGCCGAAAGCCCTAAAAGCTGCAGGTGCCTATGGCGACGGGCGGATATGCGCAGGGAATGAACCGCTAGGCGTTCTCGCGCGGAATATAGAAACGGCCCGCACTGGTGCGGCTGAAGTCGACCGCCCCTGGCCGGAGGACTTCCACACAGCCGCCCTCACCTTCGCCTGTGTTTTGAAGCACGGTGAGACCTTGGGCAGCGAGCGCGTGATTAATGAAGTCGATGCCGCCGTCGTCTCCACGCTCCACTATTGGTTCGAGCTTTATCAGGAGCGTGGCCACGACAAGTTTGTCTCAGACCGCGTGCGTGGAACGTGGGAGGATTACAAAGCCTATGTCGAGCAAACGATACCGCCCGAACGTCGCAACCAGATGCTGCACCAGGGCCACTGCGCCTTCTGTCCGCCCGAAGAGCGCCGCTTCATCACGCCAGACCTGATCCGCGTCGCCGGCGGCCTCGTCGGTGAACCTGATGAGATCAACGAGCGCCTGGATCAGTTAGAAGAAGCGGGACTGAAAGAAGTTACCCTGCTGCCACCAGTCGCCTATATGCGCTCAAACTTCGGCGATTTTGCTGAAGCCGTTATGCATCCTCGTCAAAACCAACGAACGTAACGATTTCATCAGTCTCGCGCCGGACGGATTTGACGTCATTCGCTGCGAAATCATCTTCCGGATACCCCATGGCGACACAGGTCATGATCACTTGATCATCTGGAATCTGCGCATGTTCGCGAACAACTGGGGACTGCATGATGCCCTGACCGTTGATGACCGCGCCTAGCCCGCGCGTCCATGCCGCCAAGACCAAACCATAGGTCACCGCGCCCAAATCGAAATGCGCGATAGAGGCACCTGGGTCTAAATCTTTATCATAAGTCACCACAATGGAAACCGGCGCATCAAACTGTCGGAAACCGCGCATTACCCAGTCGTGGCGACGTTCTTTGTCGTAGCGGTCAATGCCCATGGCGGCAAACAGCTGCTTCGCAATATCGACCTGCCGCTGACGATGAATGCCCTCATAGGCCCCATGCATCGGGATTTCGCGCGATGCCGGAACACCAGCCAAGTTACGTTCCGTATTACCCGCCCGGATACGGTCCAGCGGCTCACCCGAAATGACATGAAAATGCCAGGGCTGAGTGTTCATGGAGGATGGCGCGCCTTTGGCCAAGCCAATGATCTCCGCAATCACTTCCTTAGGAACTGGCTTCTGTTTGTATCCACGAATGCTACGGCGTTCGTGTACCAGTTTATCAAAATCCATCATGTCTCATTCCATTGCACCGCGCTGATCGCTGAGTATACCGCCCCACCAACCTTAAGTCCCGTGGCCCGATGCCGCGAAGTCTGGCATTCTGCAACCCATCACCGACTAATGGAGGCGAGCAATGGCAGAGCGTTCCCCTACCTTACAGGCGTTCTTGGATGCCTTGGAGACAACGATCCTTGATGTCAGCGACGCTGGCTCGGATCACGCTAGGGTCACAAAGAAAACGTTCGCGGCACTCACCGACCCTGGGCCTCAAACCCCACGCCAAAGAACTGAAAACCCTGCCTGCGCACATATTCCGTCCTTGCTGGATACGGCGGAAAACATTCAATCCGTCAAAGCGCTAACGGCGGCCTTTCGGGCCTTAGAGCCAGAGATTGCCTGGAGCGCCCGGGCAGACCGAAAAACGGATGATCCCAATTTTCCGAATGCCCATGCGACTGGAATGATCATCGGTGATGGCGGCCTTGAAGCGCGGCAGGATCTGCGTATGGGTGCTAGCTTGCTCGCGCCAGAAACGTTTTATCCGAACCACCAACACCCACCTGAAGAAGTATATATCGCACTATCGCCCGGAAATTGGCGGCAGGAAGCGGGCCCTTGGCGGGAGCCTGGAATTGGCGGGCTAGTCTATAATCCACCGAACATCATCCACGCCATGCAGTCCGGTACATCCGCGCTATTGGCGATCTGGATGCTGCCGCCTAGCTAGACTGATCAACGAGCGGCCAGCTTGCCCGATGGATTGACGGGCTTGTTATCTTTCCGCATTTCGAAATGCAGCTGAGGTGCTGATACGCCGCCGCTTGTGCCGACCACACCAACCGTCTGACCGCGCGCGACCTTATCGCCGCGCTGGGCCAATATCCGGTCCAGGTGGGCATAGGCTGTCACCCATCCACCTGCGTGCTTGACGAGCAATAATTTCCCGTAGCCCTGCAATGCGTCCCCTGCATACACGACCTCACCAGCCCTAGATGCACGTACAGGCGTCCCACGTGCGGCTGCGATATTGACGCCATCGTTCCGGCGACCATCCGCCTGCTTACCAAACTTCGCGATCACTGGGCCTTCTACGGGGGCTAAGAAGCCACCTGATGATCCTGGCTTCGCAGCTGCAGGGCCGCGTTGAACGGGCGGCGGCCGACGAGGCTCACTCGGTTGAACACGTGCAGGCGCTGGCTTCAACGCGGGCGGTTTCGGCGGCGGTCGTGCAGCAGCAAGCTCAGGAGGACGCTTCGGTGGCAGCCGGGACGGATTGGCGCGAGGCTTAACCGGTTGCGGCGGTGTGGCAACAGGTGGCGGTGGCGCAGCAGCCACTCTTGGCGGCGGTGGTGGTATCTGCGGAGATGCAGCAGTTCGCGCTTGAGGCAGTGGTTTTGGCGATGGTTGTGGCGGCGTGGCCTTCACTGGTGCTGGCAGTTCTTGCCGCTGCACCGGCGCATCAAGCGGTTGGCGACGCACAGGCGGTGGTACCGCGGGCCGTGCGGCCACAGCTGTACGTGGCGCGCGCACTGTTGGAATGCCAACCTGCGATCCAGCATGCAAAACATACGGCGGCGGCAGGTGGTTCAAACGGGCCAATGCCTCTGGATCCGTGTTGTAGGCAGCGGCTAGGCCGTTCACCGTATCGCCAGGGCGGACGGTGTACAGCTGTTGCTCAGGCGGCAGCAGCAAACGCTGACCAGTTTGGATTTCAAACGGCGGGCGGAGATTATTCAGGGCAATCATCTGCCGGGGCGTCGCACCATAGCGATTGGCAATGCCGTAGACGGAATCGCCCGCCTGCACGAGGACTGATCGACCGCCCGGTACTGCGCTCACAACCGGCCCAGCATTCACGCCAGTTGCAGGCGGTGGAGGGGCGGACGCGGACTTATCGGGGTCAACAGAAACCCAGCCACATCCGCTCAAGAGCAATACAAGCGTTGCCGCGATACCGGCCTGCATATTGAACGGGCGAAATTCGCTTAGTGGCGTCAAATTCATCAAGCCGCTCCTTGTGCAGGTCGGTAGCGCGGCGCTTCCGCCACATGATTTGCTTCAATGGCACCCGACAAAAATGGCACGAATGCGACCGCACCTAAGTCTTCAGTTTGAAAGCCAGCATCATCGCGCCGAATGCGCCAAAGGCTTTGGTTTCCGGCGGCTCCTAGCGGCAGGACCATAATTCCGCCCGGCTTCAACTGATCGGCCAATGCGCCGGGCATGTCATCAGCCGCTGCTGCCGCGATGATCCTGTCAAACGGGGCACCTTCCGGCCAGCCTTTACAGCCATCAGCCCAGCGTAGGAATACGTTATCGATCTTTTGCTCTTCCAGCCTATGCTTTGCGTCTGACAGCAGCGCCTTTATCCGTTCAATACCGAATACGGCGCGCACCAACCCAGCCAGAGCTGCCGTTTGATAGCCTGAGCCAACTCCAATTTCTAACACACGCATCCGAGGGCCAGCCTCCAGCGCCTGCAACATCTTGCCGACAACAGCAGGCTGGCTGATGGTTTGGCCATGCCCGATAGGCAGCGGCGCATCCTCATAAGCATCAATCTGCCATGCCGGCGGGATAAACCGCTCACGCTCAATCTGCTCCATCACGCCAAGCACGCGCGGGTCGTTCACGCCAGCGCGGCGGAGCCCCATAACCATGCGAATGCGGCGAGACGATAAGTTCAACCGAGCTTCTCCCGGGCGGCAGCGATATGTCCGTAATCCGTCATATCCAAAGTGAGTGGGCTCATGGAGATATAGCCATCACGAGTCGCCTGAATGTCTGAGTCTGCAGACACATCACCATAAATGCGCTTGGAACTGATCCAAAGATAAGGCTTGCCTGCTGGGTCCAAACCTTTTGCGATCTCCCCGCCGGGCTTCCGTCGCCCAACTGTAGCGACTTTCCGACCTTTAACGGCATCTGGACCGACATCAGGAAAGTTCACATTCAGCACCATTCCAAGCGGCCAAGACGCTGCCAGTATCCACTGCAGTGTAGCAGCCATATGCCGCTCAACGGTTTCCCATTTCGCTTCATTCTCTGGCGCACGGTCGAGGCTCATTGATATCGCTGGGAAGCCGGACATCGCCGCTTCCGCAGCGGCACCAACAGTGCCCGAATACATAACGTCATCGCCAATATTCGCGCCCCGATTGACACCGGATAACACGATATCAGGCGGATTGTCCCGCATGACTTCACCAAGCCCGATGATTGCGGCATCCGCTGGCATGCCATCTACAGCAAAGCGACGTTCACTGGCCTGACGCAGCCGGAGCGGCCTGTGCAGCGAAAAAGCGTGGCCTGTGCCACTTTCCTCACGCTCCGGTGCCACCACCCACACTTCACGGGCGAGCGGCGTCACCAGCTTTTCAAGCAGCTTCAGGCCGGGTGCTTCTAGGCCATCATCATTGACCAACAACACGCGTGCTTTGCTGAGATCGACCTGCCACTCTTTCATGCTTGCCATGATCTCAACCGTGCCCCGACGTAAGCTCAGTCAGGCCGCCAAGGTAGGGCTGCAATGCGGCTGGTATGCCAATCGAGCCGTCTTCTCGCTGATGGTTTTCCAGAAGCGCCACCATCGCCCGACCGACCGCAACACCTGAGCCGTTCAGGGTATGCGCAAAATCGGTGCCCTTCCCTTCCGTCCGGCGCACGCGTGCGCCCATCCGACGGGCCTGGAAATCACCGCATGTGGAGCAGCTGGATATCTCGCGATACTTATTCTGAAACGGCACCCATACCTCTAAATCATAGGTTTTCCGCGCACCAAAACCCATATCTCCAGCGCAAAGCAGAAGAACACGATAGGGCAATTCAAGGCGTTGCAGCACTGTTTCAGCAGCAGCTGTCATCCGTTCAAGTTCAGCTTCGGATTGATCAGCACTGACAATGCTCACCATCTCAACCTTATCGAACTGATGCATGCGAATGAGGCCGCGCGTGTCCTTACCGGCTGCACCCGCTTCGGACCGGAAGCACGGCGTGTGTGCCACATAGCGCAGCGGCAGGTCAGCAGGCTCAAAACTGGTGTCAGCTGCCAGATTGGTCAGCGGCACTTCGGCTGTTGGGATCAACCAACGGCCATCGGTTGTTTGAAACGAGTCTTCTTCAAACTTTGGAAGCTGACCCGTGCCATACATCGCCTCGCTTCGCACCAAGATTGGCGGGCGCACTTCAGCATAGCCATGCTCTTGGACATGCAAATCCAGCATGAAATGCGCTAAAGCGCGCTCCAGTCGGGCAATCTGGCCGCGCATGGCAACGAAACGCGCGCCTGAAAGCCTCACGCCAGCTTCGAAATCAAGGCCAAGCGGTTCGCCAAGGTCAATGTGGCTCTTCGGCTCAAACGCGAACGCGCGCGGCGTGCCATTTTCCCGGATGAAAACGTTATCATCTTCATTGGCACCGGGTGGGACATCGTCAGCTGGCGGGTTTGGCAATGTAGCGAGCAGCGCATCAAGCGCGTCGGACGCTTGCTTGGCTTCAGTCTCAGCAGCCGCCGCATCATCTTTGAGCTTTGCGACTGCGGCCATAGCCTCACTGGCATCCTCGCCCTTCGCTTTCGCCTGGCCAATAGCCTTGGAAGCGTCCCGACGCGCGCTCTGTAATTCCTGAAAACGGGTTTGGGCCGACCGGCGCTGGGTGTCCAGCGCCAGCACAGCCGGGGACACAGCTTCTGCGCCACGTTTCGTCATGGCAGCGTCTAGCGCGTCCGGGTGTTCACGCGCCCAGCGGACATCCAGCATCTTTGCGATCCTTCAAGGGTTCGCGCCGGTTCTAACCGCCCGTGGACTCCCCTGTCCAGTGCTAAGCGATTTCTAGAGATTCATTAGCGGAATCAATCGCCTCAGTCATCGTCATCATCGTCGAAATAGGATTCACGTTTCCGCTCTATCCGCCGGGCCAATAGTATTGATATTTCATAGAGCAGCAGACCTGGCACTGCTAGACCGATTTGGCTAATGACGTCCGGCGGCGTTAAAATCGCTGCGAGGCCAAACATGGCGACAACGGCATACTTCCGCTTCTTCGCCAATCCATCGGCTGAGACGATGCCGGCATGAGCCAGTAATGTCAGAATAACAGGCATTTGAAAGAATAGCCCGAACGCAAAAATCAGCGTGATAACGAGGCTCAGATACTCAGAGACCTTCGGCATTGCAACGGTTTCAATAACCACACCGGCGGCATTTGGGTCACCAGCAACATCCTGGTAGCCAAGGAAGAACTTCCAAGCCAGTGGGAAAATACCGAAATAAACAACTGCACCACCAAGGAAAAACAAGATTGGTGTCGCCGCCAAGTAGGGCAGAAACGCGCCCTTCTCGTTTTTATAAAGTCCAGGTGCCACGAACTTCCAAATCTGATTAGCGATGATCGGAAATGCAATAAATAGAGCCGTGTAGAACGCAATCTTTATGTTAACAAAGAATTTTTCTGGCAAGCTAGTGTAAATCAGTTGCGCGCCTTCTTGATCCCCGAATGCATCAGCAAGTGGTTGCGCTAAAAAGTTAAAGATTTCAGCGGCTACTGCCCAACTTCCTAGAAATGCAATGAGAAGTGCAGCGAGCGACCAAAGCAGCCGACGACGCAGCTCAATGAGATGCTCTAGGAGTGGTGCTTTTTCCTCGCTTTCAGCCCCGCTCATGACTGAGCGTCCTTTGGTTTCTTATCAGCAGCCAGTTCAACCTCTGCCGCATCCGCCGCATCGAACGCTTCTTCATCGAGGTCATTTACCGCCAGCTTAGACATCGGCTCGCCTTCACTCGCTTTCGCTTCATCCCCATCATTTGGAGTTTGGGTTTTCTCAAGCTTGCCAGCGTTGACTGCCTCTAACCACTCATCATCGGACTTATCATCTAAGTCTCCGAGCATGTTGTTGGTGATGTTTTTGACTTCAGTTTCGCGGGCAATGTCATCAAGCCCATCACGGAAATCTTGGGCAAGGCTGCGGGCGCGCGAAATAATTTGACCAAGCGAACGCAATGCAGCCGGCAGTTCGCGCGGGCCAATTACGACCAGCGCGATCACGCCAATAACGAAAAATTCGCTCCAACCGATATCCAGCATGGAGGGCTTGCGCCTAAATCAAGGGAAATATGTGTGTGAAAGTCAGACTCAGCTATTCGCCGCCTTGTCTTTTTCTTTCGGCTTATCAGAGACCCGCGTCAGGTCCTCTTCGTCATCGGAGGTGTTGAGTTCCTCCTTCATGCCCTGCTTGAAGCTTTTGATGCCCTTGGCCATGTCACCCATCAATCGCGGCAAACGGCCCGCGCCAAAAAGGAGAATGACAACGACGACTACAATGGCGATTTGCCAAATCCCAATTCCGCCCATAACCAAGCCCTTTCAACTGTGCGCGACGCAGATGTCGCTCTATTGCAGAATGTCCTAGCGCAGTCAGCCTGAGAACGCGAGACTTTCCGACGTATTAGCTCCGCCGCGCTTCGCCATATCCGAAATTACCGGCGCTGCATCTCGGTCGCCGGCAAAAACATGGACATGTTCAGGATCAAGGGCGACCTCTACTGCCTCCCCTTCACCCGGCCAATTCTTGTCTGATATCCTAGCGAATACAGCCTCACCAGTTTCTAAACGAACTTCGATGAGCGCAGTACGGCCAAGCCAGCGCGCGAAGCTGACATTGCCTGCAAACGAAGCACCAGTTTCCAACGCAGCTTCGCCAACGAGAATATGTTCAGGCCGCGCCATGACGAGCGCTTGCGCGCCATCGGCCATACCTGGTGCTTCAACGAGGCCCATGGGTGTGCGAATCAAATTGGCGCGCACAGTGCCTGCAAACTCGTTCACTTCGCTGAAGAAGCGCGCGACATAGGGCGAAGCTGGATGGTCATAGAGCGCTTTTGGCGTGTCGCACTGCTCAATCCGACCATCACGCATGACGGCGATCCGCTCCGCCATAAACAAGGCTTCTTCAGGATCATGGGTAACCATCAAGGCGGCAGCACCGGCAGCCTTCAGCAGATGAATTGCATCACTGCGGACACTCCGCCGGAGTTCTGCATCAAGCCCGGAAAACGGTTCATCCAGTAAAACAACGTTGGGACGGGGTGCCAGCGCGCGCGCTAGTGCTACCCGTTGTTGTTGCCCACCGGACATCGTCGTCGGGTATCGATCTGCGAATTCTGCCAAGCCAACATCCGCCAGCGCTTCAAGCGCCTGTTCGCGACGCTGGTTGCTATCTAAGCGGCCAAGACCAAATGCAACGTTCTCTGCGACAGTCAGATGTGGAAATAGTGCATAGTCTTGGAACATCATGCCGATATTCCGGTTCTCCGCCGGGACATGCAGCCCGGGTGCCGCCGCCATCATGCCGCCAATCCGAAGCGCACCCTCCTGCAGGCGTTCAAGTCCGGCGATCAGGCGGAGTGTTGTTGTCTTACCGCAACCTGATGGCCCAACAAGCGCTACGATTTCACCTGGATGCAGGCAAAGCGATACGTCTTGGAGCGTGGCACCCTGGCCGCCATATTCATGACGCAGGCCATCAACGACCAAAGCCGCTGCATCCTGGCGCTCACACGCCGCACAGGATTGCGCCAGCAAGTCGTCAGGCAACGCAATCGCTGGTGTGCTTTTGTCAGCGCGCGCGCCAAATATCAGGCCAAAACGTTTCATGCGTTAAAGCTAATGACAATCATTCGCAATTTCAATGGCTAGCCCGATTGCGGCTATTCCGATACGCGAAGCTCGACACCAGGGAATCCATCAATCTGGTACGTCGCATGATCTCCGGCCGCGGCAAAACGCGTTTGAAGCGTAGAGCCTGTAATAACGATATCACCCGTCTTCAAGCTAAGCCCTCTACCGACCAGATTGTTGGCAACGATAGCCAGCGCTGCGAACGGATCCCCCATTGCGTCACCCGTGACAGCAGTTTCGATCTTTCCGTTGTAGTCCAGCGTCACAGGCTGCGTGACCCAATCAATCGACTGCCAGTTAGGAATAGCGTCGCCCAGGATAACGCCAGCGTTCCAAGTGTTATCCGCGATGAGGGAATGCGCATCGAAGCCCTCATAGTCAGCATTCCTATCGTCAATCAGCTCGAATGCAGGCATGACCGCCCCAACATGCGCACGGATGCTCGCGGCGTCATACGGCACGCGGCCCATGCCAGCCTCAGAACCCATGCGCACGGCAAGCTCGAATTCCAAGCCTAACCGCCCGTAATCGCTCAACGACGCTTGCATCGGGCTATCGTGCATCGCGCTATCTAACATGCCGCCAACACAAGGCTGGTCAATCCCGCAGAGCGCCTGCATGGCTTTTGAAGTGATCGCGATTTTCCAACCACCAATCTTTCCATCACCGGCCTCATCCCAAAGTTTGAGCAATGCAGATTGGGCGCTATAGGCGTCCGCAAGGGTCTCTGGCCGGTCCTTATCTGACAGCCATTTGAAATCCTCATTGGCGCGACGGGCGTCAAAGAACGCCTGGGCGGTGTCCGCGATAGCCATCTAGTCAGTCTCCTGGCTTGAATATCCGTAGTGTTTGCGCGCGCCATCCGGCGTCACATATCCGTCTGCTAGGTCCGCTTTTATCTTGGCTGGGTCACGCTCTGCCGCATCGCCATATCCGCCTGCCCCTGAAAGTTGGAAGCTGACGATATCGCCCCTCTTCAAACTGACGATCTCCTTAGAACCAAGCTCCTGGGCATCTCCATCTGAATTAAGAATGGTTCGGGCAAGCGCACCGGGTTTGCCGCCGAATATGCCAAACGGTGGGTTCACATGCCGGTCACCAAGCCCGGTCATGACTGCACTTTCAGCCAACAGCTCAACGTCTTTGCGGAGGCCTGTGCCACCTCGATATTTGCCCGCACCACCACTATCCGCCATTAGTTCGAGCCGATGAATGCGCACTGGCGTGTTGGTTTCATGCACTTCCACCGGGATGTTCCGGCAGTTCATGACGGGTGCGAGACCTTCGGCACCATCTTTGTCCGCACGAGCGCCATAACCACCAAATCCAAGGTCATACATGACGAAGGGCTTGCCCGTTTCCGGGTCCGTTCCGCCAATGTTGGGGTTGCTCCAATGGCTGAAAGCCCCCATGCCCCGATGCGGTAAGGCTTGCGAGAGGGCACCATTGATTGCGTCAAATATCCGAATTTGCACCGCCGCTCGGCCGCCGCTGGAAGCCGGGAACTTCGGGTTAAAGAAGCTGCCTTCCCGCGCTACCGTCCGTATTGGGCGCATACCACCATGGTTTTGTGGTAGCAGGGCGTCACAAAACACCTTCACGGCAAACATTGTGTAGGCGCGTGTATAGTTGATGTAGGAATTCAGCGCTGCAGGGACCTGATCGCTGGAACGAGAGAAATCCACCTCGACCTCGTCCCCCGCAACAGTCACATCGACGGCGACGATAATTGGCGGGGTATCTGGCCCGTAATCATCCAACTGATCTTCGAACGCGTATCGTCCATCGGGGATTTCGCCAATTAATTCACGCATCCGCTGCTCAGACCGATCCAGGATCGCATCATGGGCAGCCTCAACGATGTCTACGCCCTGTTCGTCAAACAATGTGGAGAGCCGCTGCGCCCCTGCCCGCGTGGCATTCGCCTGAGCGCGAAGGTCGCCTTCAACCTTCTCCGGCACGCGGACATTGCCAAGGATCATCCTGAGCAAGTCTTGGTCAAATGCGCCGCCACGAATGAGCTTCACTGGCAAGATGCGCAGGCCTTCTTGGAAAGCTTCCGTCACCCCATGCACACGTTGAGACCCAGGTGCTGCGCCGCCAACATCTATATGATGCGCCGTGGTTACAACATAGCCAACAATCCGCTCTCCCAGGAATGATGGGCTAACCAGGAAGCAATCCGGAAAATGGCCGGAGCCCAGAAAGCTGTCGTTCAGAAGAATGCCGTCGCCCGGTTGCAGCGTGTCGGCTGGGAAGTATTCCAGCACCGTTTTCACGACATAGGGCATGGACCCCAAATGCCCTGGCGTGAAATTCCCCTGGGCGACCAAGCGGGCCTGGGCGTCAAATACGCCAGTTGAAAAATCCTCGCCCTCGCGCACGGCTTCTGAGAAAGCCGTGCGGCGGAGCGTTGAGCCCATTTCTTCAGCGATCGACAGCAAGCCATTCCACACGACTGTGAGGGTGATCGGATCAATCGTCATGCACTGGTACTCCCGCCAATATCAATCAGAATATGGCCGCGTTCAGTAACAGTCGCCAACATCCCTCCCGGCACAACCAGCGTCGATTCCGCGTCCTCAATGATCGCTGGCCCCTTGATTACAGCGCCAGCCGGTAGCTGCTGACGATCATGGATTGGTGTATCGACGAAGCCGCCAGCTTCAGGCTGCCATGTTGGGCGCACGCGGGGCTTTGGCGTAACGCCTTCCGGCGCTCTCCAGCCTAAATCAAGCGCGCCAGCGGGTTGCGGCAAGGTTGCGACGAGGTGCCAGTCAACGGCTTCAATCGCTGCCGCCTCATCATGATAACCGTAAGCCTGTTCATATGCCGCATGAAATGCTGCTGCCGATGCCGCTGGGAACGCGGCGTCAATCGGGCCGTCCGGCAAGTTCGCGCGGATTTCGTAGCCTTGCCCGCGATATCGAAGGTAGCCATAGCGCATCCATGTCGGCGAACCACCAGCGCCTAGCCGTGCTAGATCAGCATCTGCTCGCTTCCGTAGTTCATCATAGATGGCAGTTATTTCTGCCTCTGCCCCATCCTCCAACGCCATCACGCGCGTTATGGAGGATTCGATCTTTGGCGCTGCCTGCAGCAAGCCAATCGCACTACCGACGCCTGCGCCAAAGGGCGCCAGCACACGAGGCGCGCCGATGGACTTGGCTATCCCGGCGGCATGCAGTGGCCCTGCTCCGCCAAATGCCACAATGGCGTATCGACGCGGATCACGACCCCGTTCGACCGATACGATCCGCATCGCCCGCTCCATGTTACCATTGGCGACGGTGTGAATGCCCCATGCGGCTTCTTCGACAGACAATCCAAGCGGCTCTGCGACGGCACAGCGAATGCCATCTAGCGCGGCGTCGCGATCCAATTGCATGGCACCGGCATTGAAGAAATCCGGGTTGATATAGCCAAGCGCTAAGTTCGCGTCCGTCACTGTCGCCTCAGTGCCGCCCCGTCCGTAGCAGATTGGTCCAGGGTCCGCGCCAGCACTTTCCGGGCCAACGTGAATGACGCCTAAATCCACACGCGCTATTGAACCGCCGCCTGCGCCAATCTCAAGCAGCTCTACCGCTGGCACGTTGATCGGCAGGCCAGAGCCTGGCCGGTAACGCACGGGATCAACCTCAAACGTCGGTGTTACAGCGGGTTCGCCATTATCAACCGCACCAAGCTTGGCCGTAGTGCCGCCCATATCAAAGGTGATGACATGGTCCGCACCTTCTTCCGCGCCAACCATCGCCGCCAGCAGGACGCCAGCCGCAGGGCCAGATTCAACGATCCGCACCGGTTGTTCACGGGCGATTTCAGGCGAGACCAATCCACCCGCTGACTGCATGATGAACATGGACTTCTGAAAGCCATGGTCTTTCAAAGCCCCCACAAGCCGCTCCACATATTTATCGACGATGGGGCGGACATAACCGTTGGCCACGGCTGTCGATGTCCGCTCATATTCCCTAAACTTCGGCGAAATACTAGCCGCTAAGGTCACTGGGATATTGGGCAGGCGTTTGGCTAAAGCCCGCCCTACCGCTTCTTCATGGGCTGGGTTGGCATAAGCATGCAGCAAAGCCACAGCAACGGATTCATAACCACCCCGCTCAACCGCCGCCACGGCAGCATCCACAGAAGCATCGTCCAACGGCTGGATCACATGGCCGTGGTGATCCAACCGCTCCTGCACCTCAAAGATTGCGCGGCGCGGTGCCAAGGGGGCCGGTTTATCCATGTAAAGATCGTAGGTCTCATAGCGTTTTTGCCGCCCGATGATCAGCACATCCCGGAAGCCTTCCGTCGTGATCAGCGCTGTAGGGCGGCCTTTGCGCTCAATAATGGCGTTTGTGGCGACAGTGGTTGCGTGCAGCACCGCGTGTAGGTCCGCCCCCTCAATGCCAGCTGCATCTAGCAACGTCGCGAAGCCATCGATTACTGCACGGGCTGGTTCATCCGGCGTTGAGGGCAGCTTCAAAAAGCGCGGCGGGGCGTCTTTTGCGGCAAGCACGAAGTCCGTGAACGTACCGCCAATATCGAAAGCCATTCTGTACATAACTGGAATGGTGGACCGGGCGCGCGAAGGCTGCAAGCATGTTCGGGCAATCTCACAATCAAACGCACAGGAGAATGAACGATGGCTGGAAACGAAGAAGCAATGCAGCGCGGCCGCGAGACCCGCATGAAGCTGATGGGCGAGGAAATGGCTGGCGATATGGCGGCGAAAGTCTATGACGATCCAATGATGCGGAAATTCGGCGATTACGCGATTGAAGCCGTATTCGATGGCCTTTGGAACCGCCCAGGCCTGAACCATAAAACCCGCGCGCTGATCTGTTGTATTTCGGATACCGCCACAGGCCGCTGGCCTGAACTCGCGATCCATTTACAAATGGCGCGGCGGTTAGGATGGACGGAAGACGAGCTTTCAGAAGCTATTCTGCATCTCGCAGGATATGTTGGCCTACCACTGGTGCGCGAAGGCATGATCACGGCGCGGGAGACGTTTGAGAAAATGCGTGAGGCCGAAGCCTGAGGTTTCTCTATAACCCCAGCACCGCCTTCGCATAAATATTGTGCTGAATCTCGTTCGAGCCTGAATAGATCGAGACTTTGCGCATGTGCATATAGCGCGGCGTTACCCCGTTGGCGTATTCCGCGCCAACGGGCGCGCGGTTGCCCCAACCGTTTTCCAGCGCCTCCAGGTCATAAGGCATAGCGTCTTGCCCCAGCGCTTCCATGCGGAGTTCGGTGAGGCGTTGATGCACTTCCGTGCCTCGTATTTTGATAACGTTCGCCTCCGCGCCCAGTGCCTTATCAGCAGATACTTTGGCGAGCGTTTTGAGCATCACGGCTTCGAGCGCACGGAGTTCTGTTTCCAGATTGGCAATGCGTTGGGCAAAAGCTGGATCATCGGCCAGTGGCCGGCCATCCGACCGCTGATCGGTTGCAGCCAGCGCCTTCACCTGCGCCAATAGCAGTTTGTGTTGCCCTAGCGCCCCGCCGCCCATGCGTTCATGCGCGAGCAGATGCTTAGCAATCGTCCAACCCTCGCCCGGATTCCCAACAATGTTTGCAGCGGGAATGCGAACATCGTCATAGATCACCTCATTGGTTTCATGCAGGCCGTCTATCAGATGGATGGGCCGTATCGTGATGCCAGGCGTATCCAGCGGAATGAGAAAGAAGGATATGCCAAGTTGCTTTTTGGGCTCATCCGATGTGCGGGCCAACAGAAATACCCAGTTGGCCATATGCGCCTGGGTGGTCCAGAGCTTCCGGCCATTGATGACCCATTCATCGCCTTCCAACTTCGCCCGCGTCATCAGGCTCGCGAGGTCGGACCCAGCACCGGGTTCCGAATAGCCCTGTGCCCACACATGCTCGCCAGAGAGCATGCGCGGCAGGTGGAATGCCTTTTGCGCCTCCGTACCAAACGCCATGATGACCGGGCCACACATGCCCAAGCCGAACTGAATAAGGCGTGGGGCTGCGGCAAGGCCGTGTTCTTCATCGAAGATATATTTTTCGGTCACCGACCATCCTGGACCGCCGTATTCCTGCGGCCAATTGGGTGCGGCCCAGCCTTTCGCGTGCAAAATACCGTGCCAGCGCATGATTTCGTCCCGCGTCAAAGCTTGAGCATTAGCGGTCTTTGATTTGAGATCGGCGGGCAATTGTTCGTCGAAGAATGTCCGCACTTCGTCCCGGAATGCGATGTCATCTGGGCTAAAACGAAAGTCCATCTGGCGTCTCCTCTCGCCACAGCGTTCCTGAATGAGTGCTAGGGCGTCAAGGGGCCGTAGTATCGGAACTGGATCGCAAGAACGCGCATTTCCCTGGCATCCATACAATACCAGGAGCCCTTTCCATGAATATTTATGAAGCAATTAAGGCTGACCACGACGAACACCGCCGCTTGCTGAAAGAACTTGCCGACACCAGCGGTGATTCACTAAAGCGCCGGTCGCTTTGGACAAGATTCTACTACGACGTCAAAGCCCACGCCGCCGCAGAGGAAGAAAGTCTCTATGCGGAATTGATCGCGACCGTCGACGGCCAACCTGAGGCGCGCGATTCCGTCCATGAACATCAACAGCTGGACGATATTATGGAGGAGCTGAATGAAATGGACATGTCATCCGGCGGATGGCTCACCCGATTTAAGACGCTGCACCATGACTACGACCATCACATTGAAGAAGAAGAGAACGAGATCTTCACCAAAGCGAAGGACGCAATCGGAGACGATAAAGCTGGCGCACTCGCTGAAAAATTTGCGTCCAGAAAGAAAGCCGAATTAAAGCTCGTCGACAAAAAAACAGAGGAAGCGCTGGAGGAATAAATACCCGCAGCCGACTAACGGCGTCGCGGATCAATCTGCTTTGCGGAAAAGCGGCGCGCGGCGGCGGACTGGATCAAGTAGCGACCAGTCCCCCTCCGGCGGTTTGTAGCCCTCTGGAAACGGCGGTCGCGCGTCCATAGCAAGTGACGCCATTACACGGGGGTCGCGGTAATAGGCCTGCATGGTCAACGCCTCTATCAGGCCTGCACTGGAGGCATATTGATCCTTAAACTGTTCCGCCACGCTCGCTTGATCGCCATCTGAAAGCTGGGTGAACTGGCTTGAATGGCCAGCATCAGCGAGCTGGTTCAGCTCAGCGAGCACGCGCTGCAACCGTTCAGCCCGGCGTGCGCCAGCAGCGATGCCTTTGCAGATATCTGGGTCTCCCGCACCCGGTACAGCATAAGCGGTAGATGGCGGGATAATTACGTTTGCCAGGGCGGCGAGTGTTTGCAGTTCGTCATCGGTGAAGGCGGATTGTGTGTTCATAAAATCAACCCTCAATCAAATAATGTAGCGAGGCGGCTTTTCATCTGGTCCGCTACATAGAGCGCCAGCGCCTGGATTGTGTTGGTCGGGTTCACCCCGGCGCTTGTCGTGAAAATGCTGCCGTCAACGATGAACAGGTTCCTCACATCGTGGCTGCGCCCCCACTCATTCACTACTGACGTCTCAGGATTCCTGCCCATGCGCGCCGTACCCATCAAGTGCCATCCGCCCCACATAAGCGGCGCTTCGCTGATAACGTCCGTCGCACCAGCAGCTTTCAGAATTTCAGTCGCCTTACCCACTGCATGATCCATCATGCGCTTGCTGTTATCGCTGAGCGTATAGCTAATTTTTGGTGCTGGAATGCCGTCACTGTCCTTCAACACGGGATCGAGCGTGACCTGATTATGCGCTTCCGGCAGGTCCTCACATACTGCCACCATGCCTGTCATGCGCTTGAACATGCGCCGGTAATCATCGTGGTGACCCTCACCCCAGCGAATGCGCTTATGGCGAAGGCCCGTCATTGCTGTCCGCACAGGCGCCATTCCGCGCTGGATCTCTAGCGTGTAGCCCCGAACAAACCCCCGGTCGGCGTCAGTTTCATAGAATTCCTGGCTACGAATGGCTTTGTGCGGCCCCATATAGCCGTCCAGTTCTTCATCAAACACGCCCTGGATCATGGCGTAGGGATGGAACATCAGGTTCTTACCTACAAGGCCGGATGAGTTCGCAAGCCCATCAGGAAACTGCGCAGATTTAGAGTTCAGCAATATGCGCGGCGTGCCAACCCCGTTGCAGGCCATAATCACAACATGGGCGTTGATCCGCTGTTCCTTGCTGTTGCCATCGTAGTAGCTTGCCCCTGTCGCCATTCCATCATCGCCGACAGTAATTTCACGGACACGACACCGCGTGCGAAGCTCCACGCCTGCCCGCAAGGCATGCGGCCAATATGTAACGTCCGAACTGCCCTTCGCCCCTTGTGCGCAACCCGTCCCACATGCACCCAGATTGATGCACGGCGCACGGCCATCATACTCCTCGGTGATTATGGCGGTATCTGATGGCCACCAATGCCAGCCGAGCTTATTGAACCCTTTCGCCAACACTTCCCCGGATTGACCAAGTGGCAGAGGCGGCACACGGGTCGCGTTATCTTGCGGGTATGCAGGGTCACCAGCGGCACCGGCGACGCCTGTCATCCGTTCATTCTCTGCGTAGAAAGGTGCTAAGGCCGCATAATCAATCGGCCAATCATCCGCCACACCATCAAGTGAGTTCACACGAAAGTCTGACGGATGGAACCGCGGGAAATGCCCGGCGTACAGGATCGTCCCGCCGCCGACCGCATTGAAGTTCGCGATCTTAATCGGGGAATCGTCTTCGTTGATTGGATAGTCGGAAGGCAGGTTTCGCACATTGGGATTGGTGTTCATTTCCCCCGCTGCCTGCTGCTCCCAATCCATGCTGGCGCTTGGGTAAGTCAGCGGGTTCATCAGCGGCCCTTGCTCCAGACAGACGATGTGCATCTTCGTTTCAGCTAGGCTCCAGGCCATGGCAGCACCAGATGCACCAGCGCCGATTATCAGGACATCAACGGTTTGATCTGTCATGAAACTCTCTCGTCCTAAATATCAGCGTTCAGCGGCCCGGATGGTGACACCGCCATCCACCACCAGCGTTTGCCCAGTGATGTATCGCGCTTTCTCTGACAGCAGGAACGTTACGGCATTGCCCACATCCCATCCGCTACCCTCGATCCCAAGCGGCGATGCGGCCTGCCGCTTGCCGCGCATTTCGCTGCTCATGCCACGGCTGTAGACCATCGGCGTATACACTGGCCCAGGTGCGATACAATTTACCCGCACGCCCTCACCCGCATGGTCAACAGCCATCGCCCGACTAAGCGCTATGACAGCGCCTTTGGATGTCGAGTATGCAGTTAGCCCTTTCGGTCGAAGCGCCGAAATGGAAGATACGTTCACAATGGCCCCACCCCCGCGCGCGCTCATAGAAGGGATCGCGTATTTGGACATCAGGAACATGGATTGCACGTTGACACGCATCACCCGGTCCCATTGCTCCAAATCTTCGTCAACGACACTGCCTTTGCTGCCAATGCCGACATTATTGTCGAGCAAGTCAACGCCGCCATAGGCATCCGTTGCTGCGTCCACGACGGACTTGCAGGCGACTTCATCGGTAACATCAGCAGCATAGGCCATGGACTCACCGCCTTCATCCTCGATCATTTGAACGGTTTGCTTGGCCAGCGCTTCATCCAGATCAACCACGACCACCTTCACGCCGGATCGGGCCAATAAAATGGACGCCGCACGGCCATTACCAATGCCACCTTCCTTAGCACCGCCACCCGTTACAATGGCGACTTTACCCGCAATCCCATCATCTTCTCTCGCCATAGCCTGCTCCTGATCACTGCCAGTTTAAAGAAAGCTTAGAGTCACGAATGAGATATGCCTAGCGCGCCATATGCGGCGTCTACCAGCCGCTGGCCGCGCTCATTCAAGAGTAATCCTGGCCCTTGGCGGTTCATTACATAGCCAAACGCCAGGCCGGCTTCCGGGTCAGCAAAGCCGAGTGATCCGCCGGCACCCACATGCCCAAACGCTCTTGACCCAAGGATAACGCTATCGCCGCCGCCAGGACGGCGTCTGTTATCCATCGCATGCATGAATCCCGGCCCGAAGCGCGTTGGCATTTGAAGCGTGGCGTCCAAATGGGTTGCAGAGGATGTCTCCGAAAAGCCAGTGAGCGTCTTTGCCGACAGCCCGAGTACACCGCCGGGCTCCAGAAGAGCCCCAAATATTCCACACAGTCCGCGCCCGTTGGTTATGCCGCCGGCAGCGCCAATTTCTGCTGCATGTCCCGCGCGCGTATTCACGCCCTTGGACATCCAGTCACCGTGATTGAAAATGAACAAGTTTGCGATGGAGCCTTTTGTTCGCGCCGCCCTAATAAATGACGGCTCCTGGTCGTTCTTGTTGAAACGATAGGGCGTTATAGGAGCCACGCGATGCTCTTGGCTTTCAGGCAGACCAATCCAGAAATCGATCCCAAGCGGCCCCGATATCTCCTGCTGAAAGAATGTACCGAGCGATTGGCCGCTTGCGCGCCGCACCACCTCACCCACCAGATAGCCGAAGGTTATGGCGTGATAGCCTAGGCGCGTTCCCGGTTCCCAAAATGGTGCCTCTGCAGCCAGATGATCGGTCATATAGTCCCAATCGAGCAAACAGTCAGGCTTTAAAGGAGTACGCAGCGCAGGCAGGCCCGCCGTGTGATCCAGAAGCATCCGCGTGGTCACTCCCCCCTTGTCTGCAGCACCAAATTCTGGCCAGACCGCAGCAACCGGCGCGTCGAGATCAAGCGCGCCTCGATCCGCCAACAGGTGCGCAGCGAGTGCTGTTGCTGCTTTGGTGCATGAGAAAACAACGGCGACAGTGTCGCTCTGCCAGGGCGCTGCTGTATTTGGGTCTGCTACGCCACCCCAAAGGTCAACAACGGTTTCGCCTCCAACAGAAATGCAGACGGACGCGCCCTGCTCCCCCAATCCATCGAAGTTCTGTCGAAATGCCTGATAAACGCCCTCGAATGCGGGCGTGTAATTGCCTTCAATCACACCACCCACAATGGCTTCACGAAAATTCACTTCGGTCATATATCGCTCAGCCAGCAGATTGTCGCTGGCCTGCCTCACCGCTTGGACCGCCAGGGACACCAGGACCCGAAAGGGTCAAGCCTTCGTACCCATTCGCCGCAACTTCGTTGATTACCGATACATATTTCGGCATGCCGCCGTTATAGACAAAGTAGCGGATACTGCCTTCCTCATGGCCTTCCACATTGGAATTGTAGCCAGTGAACCAAGACTTCGCTTTCCGCATCAACATGCGGGAATACATATCCGTCACGTGCTGCGTCCACCGCGCTTCTGCAGGCTCTGTCGCTTCAGCCCGGGTGACGCCGTTGGCCCAGGCGTGCTCCAGAAAGTCAGTCACCCAATCGACGCCAACTTCAATCCCGCGTGGATAGTTGGTTGAAGCAGAACCGCTCTGTGGACCGTTCGGCATCAAGAGATTCGGGAAACCGTGAATGAATACGCCAAGGAAGGTTGAAGGCCCTTCCCGCCACTTATCCCGTAGCCGCTCACCACCAATGCCTTGAATATCAACATGGTCGTAAGCGCCCGTGATCGCGTCAAAACCGGTGGCGTAGACGATCACATCGAACTCATAGTCTTTCTCGGTCGTTCGCAGGCCAGTTTCCGTAACACGCTCCAGCGGCGTTTTGCTGATATCGACGAGATGCACGTTGTCCCGGTTATATGCCTCAAAATAGTGTGTCTCGAGCGGGACCCGCTGAACGCCAAAACCATGATCTTTCGGAATCAGCGTTTCAGCCGTTTCTGGATCATTCACGCGCTGGCGAATGCGGTCAGCGATATAGTCAGATATCTCCGCATTGGCATCATCATCAGTGAAAATTTCCCGGAAATTCTGCAGCCAGATACCAAAGCCCGGCTCGTCATAAAGCCGGTCCCAAAGGGCCAAACGCTCCTCTCGCGAAACCTCATGGAATCCGCGACGGTCCGGCTCATGCTCAAAGCCGCCGGGCGTGCGGGCGCAGGTCTCGAAGATTTCATCATAGCGGTCACGGATACGCGCCATGTCGCTGTCAGTGATCTTACTGTTATTTAGCGGGGCACTCCAATTCGGGCGTCGCTGGAATACCGTTAGATCACCGACTTTGTCTGCGATCTCTCCGATAACCTGAATGGCTGTGGCACCGGTTCCGATGATGGCGACGCGCTTATCGGACAAGTCCGGCGCATCATGTGGCCAATCGAATGTGTGGAAAGATTGGCCTTTGAAATCTGCCCGACCTTCCATCTTTGGATATGTGGGCATCGACAGTAGCCCAAGTGCCATAACCACAAAGCTGCAAGTCAGCGTTCGACCGTCACTGACCGTAAGCCGCCAGACATTCGCACTCTCATCAAATATGGCAGCATCGACCCGGCAGTTGAATTGCATGTGGTCGCGCAGGCTGAATTTGTCCGCAACGAAATTCAGGTATTCCAAATTATCCGGCTGGGGTGAAAACATCTCCCGCCAGTTCCATTCCGCTAAGACTTCCTTGGAGAAGGAATAGCCGTAAGTATAGCTTTCGGAATCAAACCGCGCCCCCGGATAGCGGTTATTGTACCAAGTGCCGCCAAGGTCGGGCGCGGCTTCCAGCACGGTCGCCGATACACCAAGATCTACTAATCGTTTGATCTGATAGATGCCCGCAACGCCGGCCCCAATCACAATCACTTCAAAATCAGTCTCGGTTTTATCCGCCATGGGATGGCTCCTGCGTCAGCGCATTCGGTTGCTGGCAACATCATAGGATGCTCGCATGTGTGTTGGAATATCGCCACGCTTCCGCATAAGGCACACCCTCGCCTACACTCTTTGGATTGCTTTCGGTGCATGGAGAATCCGCCCATGGATGAATTCGATTACGTCATCGCTGGCGCCGGCCCTGCCGGATGCGTCTTGGCGAACCGGTTGAGCGCGGACGGCAAATCGACCGTTTGCATTCTGGAAGCAGGCGGTAGTGACCGGCATCCATTCATCAAAATTCCGGCTGGCTTTGTAAAAACCCTCTATGGAGACCGGTTTGTATGGCCTTTCGTGAGCGAACCGGCAGACTCGCTGGATGGGCGAACGGTGGCGTTACCCCAAGGTCGCGTCCTTGGTGGCTCCAGTTCGATCAATGGCATGGTCTATAATCGTGGCCAGCGGGCGGATTTCGATACCTGGGCGCAAATGGGCAATCGCGGCTGGGGCTTTGACGATCTGCTACCCTATTTCAAACGCTCTGAACGACGCATTGGTGATGGTGATGACGCCTTCCGGGGCCGCACAGGCGAATTACCCATCACTGATATCGATTGGTTCAATCCCGTCGCAGAAGCCTTCCTGAAGGGCGCAGAAGGCCTAGGCATCCCGAGGATCGCGGACTACAACGCTGGAACGCAATACGGAGCTGGTTATTTCCAGCGCTACATCCACAACGGCAAACGGGTGAGTGCAGCGGACGCGTTCCTAAAACCGGCACTCTCCCGCAAGAACGTCGAACTCCGCACGCGCGCCCAAGCAACAGCAATTGAGATGGATGGGCGGTGCGCCACTGGCATTCGGTATCGTGACGCCAGCGGGACAGATCGTACTGTTAGGGCGCGACGCGAGGTCATTCTGAGCGCCGGGACAGTCAATTCCGCCAAGCTGTTGCAAATATCTGGCATTGGCCCGGCAGCACTCCTGCAAGAAATTGGCGCGCCCGTGCAGATAGCGCTTGAAGGTGTGGGCGAGAACCTGCGAGATCACTATTCCGTCCGCATGACGGCCCGGGCCAAGGATGTCAAAACCATCAACGAGTACGCCCGCTGGCCTCGCCTACCGCTAGAGGTCGCAAAGTGGATGCTTAAGCGGCCAAGTGTGTTGGCGCTTTGCCCAACCATCGCATTCGTCCACGGAAAATCACATCCAAGTCTTGAGGAAAGCGACCTTAGAATTCTATTCACGCCCGGCAGTTATCAGGATGGCAAAGTGTATGTTCTGGACGACTATCCGGGCATGACCTGCGGCGCGGCACAGCCCCGCCCGGTTAGCACAGGCTATGTCCGCGCCCGGTCAATCGATCCGGCGGAAGCGCCTGCCGTGCAGCCGAATTTCCTTGCCGCAGAGGAAGACCAGCGCATCACACTTGCGGGCCTGCGCTTATCCAGAAAATTGCTGGGAACCTCTGAGCTGGCCGGGTATTTCCACAGCGAAACCCTGCCTGGCGTAAATATCGACAGCGATGACGAACTGTTGGATTTCGCCAAGCGACGCGGCAATACGGGCTATCATTTGGTTGGCACCTGCCGCATGGGACCAAAGGATGACGCACGGTCTGTCGTTGATGATGAGCTACGGGTTATCGGCGCCACAGGATTGAGAGTGATTGACGCCTCAATCATGCCCATGCTCCCCTCTGCCAACACTTTCGCCTCTACCATCGCAATTGCGGAAAAAGGGGCGGACCTTATATGTGGAATAAAGATGGAATCCGCCGCATGACGAGCGCAAAACCGGCCACAGGCATTGGTGCCCCGGTCCAACGGACAGAAGACGCACGGCTCACAACTGGACGCGGCCTGTATACCGCAGATGTGTTCCCAGACGGCTTGACCTACGCCGTTATCGTTCGGTCCCCCTATGCACATGCGGATATAAACGGCATCGATGCGTCGGACGCCCTCGCGATCGAAGGCGTTTATGCTGTTCTGACAGGCGCTGATGCCGCTGAGAATGGCCTGAAGCCTATTCCACATAATGCTGAATATGCTGGTGGACCAGATGCGGTGTTGCGACTTCCGGCCGGGTTCGAGACTTATTCGCCCGAACACCATGCCTTGCCACACAAACGCGTGCGCTTCGTTGGTGAGCCAGTCGCAATTGTCGTTGCCGAAACTGAAGCACTTGCAATGGATGCTGCGGAATTGGTCAACGTTGACTACACGTCCCTCCCCGCAGTCACGGATGCCCGGGCGGCGCGCAAACCAGATGCGCCGCAAGTTTGGGACGCCTGCGCTGGAAACCTCTCCCTCACGTGCGAGGTTGGCGACAAAGCCGCTACAGATGCAGCCTTCAAGAACGCGGCCCATATTGTCGAGTTTGATACGTGGGTTAACCGGATCACCGGCGTACCGATGGAGCCTCGCGCTGTCATTGGGGAATATGATGCGGAACGCGACTTCTACACTGTCCGCACCGGATCGGGACGCGGTGCTGTCCAAACACGGGAGCGCATGGCTTACATGCTGGGCGTGCCGTTAGAAAACGCCCGCGCTGTTTTCGGCGATATGGGCGGAAACTTCGGCACGCGGAACGCCTTCTCCCCAGAATCGACGCTCATTCCATGGGCCGCAAAACGCGTGGGCCGGCCGGTCAAGTGGACCGCCAGCCGGAGTGAATGCTTCCTCAGCGACTATCAGGGCCGTGATCTTGCCGTTACAGCGGAATTGGCACTGGACGCGGAGGGAAAATTCTTAGGCCTGCGGGGCGTGAATACGTCGAACCTCGGCGCATACCTCGCGTACTATTGGCCCTTGCGCAAAGGGCTGTCGCTGATGCAAAGCGTCTACGACATCCCGGCACTGCATTTCGAAGGCCACGCCGTATTCACCAATACCGCACCTACCGCCGTTTATCGAAGCGCCGGACGGCCTGAGGCGATCTATGTCATTGAACGGCTGATCGATTTGGCGGCCAACCAATGTGGCTTTGATCGTGCGGACCTCCGCCGTCGCAATCTGATAGCGGCGGATGCCATGCCGTTCACCACAGCTGTCGGCGTCACCTATGACAGTGGCGACTATACAGATGCCATGGATCAAGCACTGGAAGCAGCCGATTGGGCCGGGTTCAGCGCCCGCAAAGCAGAAAGCGCCAAGCGCGGCCTTTGCCGGGGCATCGCTGTCGCAAACTATATTGAAGTGACGAGCGGCATCCCGCGTGAACGGGCCGAAATCCGCATCTGTACCGATGGCGCGATTGAATTGGTCGCCGGAACCATGAGCAGCGGCCAAGGACATGAGACCAGCTATGCGCAGGTCCTGAGCGAGTGGTTAGACGTGCCGTTCGACACCATTCGCTATATCGACAATGACACGAACCGCGTTTCTGTCGGCGGCGGGTCGCATTCTGGTAGATCCATGCGGCTGGTCAGCATCGCCATCGACCATGCAATTAAGGACCTACTCGTCAAAGGGAGCGAGATCGCAGCACACCTGATGCAGGCACCCGTTGAAGATGTCGCCTATGCATCAGGCACATTCAGCGGACCCAATGGTGCTGCGGTGACATTGTTTGAAGCGGCGGAGGCAGCGGCTACGCTTAACAGCCTGCCCACCGCACTTTCCGGCCATTTCGAAGGCATTGGCGACATCACGAACCGCGATGGCGGATTTCCATATGGTACCCATGTCTGCGAAGTCGAAGTCGACCTGGATACAGGGCACACCGCCATTCTATCCTGGACTGGTGTTGATGATGTTGGACGCGCGATCAATCCCCTGATCCTGCATGGCCAAGCCCATGGTGCCATAGCCCAAGGCCTCGGTCAGGCTCTGCTGGAAGGCATCCACTATGAACCAGAAAGTGCGCAATTGCTGTCTGGGTCGTTCATGGACTATGCCATGCCCCGCGCTGATATCGTCCCGCCAATGCACACGATTATCTCTGAGGTTCCAGCTACATCCCACCCCCATGGTGTGCGACCGGGCGGTGAAAGCGGGACAACGCCTGCCCTTGGCCTCGTCGTCAACGCCATTGTGGATGCGCTTTCGGATTACGGCGTAAAGCACATTGAAATGCCGACAACGCCCGAGCGGGTGTGGCAGGCCATTCAAACCGCCAAAACAGGGGACGCAGCATGATAGCAACAGGCGGGCAACCGATTTATGGCATTGATGTCGGCATTCTCATGCTCGATGCACAATTCCCGCGCATTCTGGGCGACATGGGGAATGCCAAAACCTGGCCGTTTCCAGTGCGTTACAAAATTGTGCGCGGTGCTTCGCCTGAATTGGTTGTGTTGCGTGGCGCGGAGGGCACCCTGGATGCCTTTATCGAAGCAGGGCGAGAGCTGGTCTCCGAAGGGTGCCGCGTGATCACCACGAACTGCGGCTTTCTGGCAAAATTCCAGGCTGAATTATCAACAGCGCTTGGGGTTCCCGTCGCAACCTCGGCCCTTATGCAGGCCGCTGCGATCCAGGCGGTGCTGCCGCCAGGTAAACGCGTCGGCATCCTCACAATTTCCGCCGATATGCTAACCGAAACACACCTTGCCGCCGCTGGCGTACCGGAAGGCACACCCGTCGCCGGTGTGGCGGATGGCTGCGAATTCCAACGCGCCATCCTTGGCAATGCGCTGACATTGGATGTTGAGGAAGCGCGGGCGGACCTCGCAGCCGCAGCAAAGGCATTCCAAGCCAACCATCCCGGACTTGGCGCAATCCTGCTCGAATGCACGAACATGCCGCCGTACAAGAAGGCAATAGCAGAAGCTACTGGCCTACTAATATTTTCTATCGAAACATATGTAAAATGGCTGGTAGAAAGCTTGCCGCGCTAGACCGTGATTTCTGCCTTCATATCTGCAAGCTCCGCCCTCACCCTACCCTCTCTGTGGGGGTGAGAGATCAGGGAGAGGAGGACACCAACAGCAGCTGAGAAGCTCTAATAACTGGGTTTGGTCGAATATGGCGTTAGCTGCAGTTCATGCGTCCAGACTGAACGGTCCTGGGTATGGAGGTAGTGGAATGCTTCTGCGATTTTGACCGGATTCATAATCGTCTCCGGCGCCGCCTGAGCCTTCGGCAACGCGCGGGTGCCTGGGGAATCAATCAGGCCGTCGATCACGATATTCGCCACATGGACACCGTGTTCGGAATATTCTTCCGTCAGCACTTGCGCCAGTGTCCGCATCATCACGCGCGGATAGTAGAGCGACTGGCCGGTCATCCGCTTCCGGCCTCGCAGCGAGCTTGAATTGTTTGAGATGAGAAATGAGCCTTCGCCCTTCTTTCGCATCGCTGGCAGCACCTCTTTGGCCACTAGGAATGGGCCACGACTGGCAATGTGCTGGGCGGTATCAAACATCTCAACCGGGATGTATTCCAGCAACTCCATTTCCGGCGGCAAGTCACGGCCTTCCAGATATCCGGCATTATAGACAAGCACTTCTGGATCGCCTGCTTGATCACGGATGGCTGCAAACGCTGCAGATATCGAGTCTGCTGATGACAAATCGAGTTCGACGGTCATGCAATCACCGCCTTGGTCTTTTATCGCCGCTTCAAGCGCTGAAGCATTGCTGGCGGTTCGCGTCGTCAGAACTGTGAAAAACCCCTCGGCAGCAAACTTCTGCGCAACCGCACCGCCAATGCCCCAGCGAATGCCAACTGGCAGGTCCGAATCATCTAGCACGTCACCATGGGCAAGCTTCGTATTGCGGCCATCAGATTGCCATTTGGATGTAGCACCAATGACAACGGCGACGGGCTTCTGCGCTTGGTTCATCATCAATCCTCAAACACGGCGAGCATGCGCATTTCAATGCTGCGACGGGGTGGTGCGTCTGCGGGGGCATCCTTGTTGTCGAAGGATGTGTGCGGGCAATAAACAGATCGGTCGGACCGGCCATCCATCTGCTTGAAGACCAGAATCTCTTCCGGCGTCATGTTCGGAAAGAAGCACCACTTGTGATCCGGATTATAGACGGGCGCGGCAACGAGGCTGTCCCGATTCCGACCCGTGTAGAAATAGTCGATCACATCGTCTTCCGGTAGCGATTCCCAATCGATGAACGCAAGCGGATTATGCGCCGCGACGTTGTCGAATGGTTGCCAAGTGTTGAACCATGCATAGGTCCAATTGGCCTTAGGCTCGACACCGTGCTTTGTCAGCACGTCCTCAGACATCTCCGTCAGGCGCTTGATGTTGTAGTCACAATGGACAAAGCGTGCGTAACCATCATTGAAATCAATCGGCTTTTCGGTGCGTACGAGGTGACCATAAACGAATGCGTGATCTGCGCCGGTTTCGCGCTTCAGCAGGTCTTGAATCTGCGGGTAGTAGAGCTTTTCGACACTGGCTTCGTCACGGAAGTCCGGAACGCCCGGGGTCAACTTCGCCAGCGTATATCCGTTGCGATCAAGCGACTTCTGGCCAGCCGCTTGGGCCGCGCGCACGTCATGGACGCGGATATCCTGATTGGAGGTATTGGCCCGGCGTGTTTCCTTGGAGCCAATCCGAGGGATATCCTCCCTGCCCTTCCATTCCGCATTAACGTAGCGAACCTGCGCTGCAACAGACCCCGTCTCAACGCTCAACCCAACATCATTCATTGATCAGCACCTTCAACAATATTTCCTTCGTTGTATTGGACCCCAATGTATCTTTTGAGGCAAGCAATGCCATTCGCGCCCACATATGCTGTAATCCGACGGATTGTGCTGTAATCCAGACGGATTGAATTTATGGGCAGGCAAAGACTATGCGGCTTCAAGATCGAACGGCCATCATTACGGGCGGTGCCTCCGGCATCGGCAAAGCCATTGCCATGCGGTTTGCAGCAGAGGGCGCGCATGTGATCGTCGCGGACATAATCGATGATCCGTTGGAGGGCGGTGCCAAGACTGTAGACGCCATTCTTGAAGCTGGCGGCAAAGCGACGTTCCGCCAATGTGATGTTATGCACTCAGCAGACCTTGAAGCCGCCGTCGCAGAAGCAACTTCCATGGCTGGCAGATTAGATATCATGGTCAATAATGCAGCCGCGCGCTGCCCGAAGCCCATGCATGAGACAACAGACGAAGATTGGGATCGGGTTGTCGGCGTGAATGCGAAAGGCGTATTCCTAGGGTGCCGGGCCGCCGTTCGCCAAATGCTCACGCAGGAGCCACGCGACGAAGTTCGTGGCCGGATCGTCAATCTGTCTTCGCAGCACGGCATGGTGCGGGCACCAAACGCCTTCGCTTACGGCGTTGGCAAATCAGCTGTCGTTTACATGACAAAGCAGATCGCAGGCGACTATGCCGAACATGGCATCGTCTGCAACGCCGTTGCCCCGGGGAAAATCCTGACCGGCAAAACCGGCGCGCCAATCGCGCCCAAAGCGATAGAATATTCTCATGCCCGGACACCCTGGCCACGCCTTGGCAGACCAAGCGATGTCGCTAGCGCCGCCCTTTTCCTTGCCAGCGATGAAGCAAGCTACATCACCGGCGAAAATTTGATGGTGGATGGCGGTTGGATGGCGAATTAAGCGTTCGCCCGCCCAATGGTCACGCCGCCGCAGATATACAGCACCTGCCCTGTCACAAAGCTTGAACGCTCATCCATGAAGAAGCTGACACCGTGCGAAATATCATCCACGGTGCCAAAGCGCTGTACTGGAATGCGATCCCGATACGCATTATATGCGGGTGAATCTTTGCCGTAGACTTTGTTTAACATATCCGTCTCAATCGGCCCTGGGCCGACAGCGTTGACAGTAATTCCGTCTGCCGCCAATTCCTCCGCCCAGCTCTTGGTAAGGCCCACTACAGCAGCTTTGGACGCCGCATAAACCGTCTGCTGCGCTGCGCCGAGGGATGAGCGACTAGCAATATTCACAACCCGTCCGAACCCGGCTTTCTTCATGCCCGGCACCAGCGCTTTCATAACTTCGATATAGGATCGCACATTCACGGCCATTAATTGATCGAATGTGTCGGCCTCAACCTCCTCAACCGGATGGGTCGTTACAATCCCGGCGCAATTCACAACGCGCGTGACTTCGCGGTTATCCAGCACCCAAGCCATCGCCTGGGCAGTATCAGCGACATTGCTCAGATCAACGCGCCGGAACTCACCCAAAGATGGGTCTTCCGGGTCCATAACATCCAGCATAATTACGCTGTAGCCATCGGCTTTGAGGCGTGTCGCAATTGCACGGCCAATATTGCGGGATGCGCCAGTGACGAGGGCGTATTCAGTCATGGTGATCGTCCTTCCATTGAGGGGATGACAAAAAGCTTAGCCAAACATCCAACCGGCGCGCCAGTCTGTTGCAGCCCAGAACGTCGGAGCGCTAAACTCATCGCTCATATGGATGGAGCCACGAAATGGCCGGATCATCAACGGACGAGCGGAATGCCGTTGGCGAATGGCGACCGGATGATGCCATAGCGCTTGCCCCGATCAATGCATGGCCGCCAGCGCCCAAAAAGATTGCGAAGTGGGCGTTCCGGTTCCCAGGGTTCCTTTGGCCGTATAATGCATTCTGGCTGCTTGTCGCCGTCGTCACCTGGACCTGGCTGACACCAAGCCTAACCCAAATGCAGACGCTAGAAGTTTGGTGGATAGCGCTGATTTTCGCCAGGAACGCTGCGCTGATCCTAGCCTGCTTCGGCGGCATGCATTTGTATTTCTACGTCTTCCGGCGCCAACAGGATGACCTGCGCTACACCACACGTCCTTTCGCCAAAGGTTCCAGGCGCTTCCTGTTCAAGGATCAGGTGTTGGACAACATGGTCCGCACCCTGGCGTCCTCCGTGCCGATCATTACGGCCTATGAAGTCGCTACTTATTGGTTGTTCGCCAATGGATATTTGGGCCTGTTTGATTTTGGCGCCAATCAGGCCCTGTTTTGGGGTTGGTTTGCGTTGATGGTGTTGCTGGCACCATTCATTCATGCGGTACATTTTTATCTCGGCCATCGGCTGCTGCATGTCCGTTGGCTCTACAAGACGGTCCATTCTGTGCATCACAAGAATGTTGATGTGGGGCCCTGGTCTGGCCTTGCGATGCACCCTATTGAGCATCTGATTTATTTCTCGACCATCGTCGTGCCATGGGTGCTCGCGCTGCATCCATTGAACGCGCTTTATCAGCTGCACTTAGCAGCGTTTCTGCCCGCCCTCTCCCATTCAGGGTATGACAAACTGAAGGTCGGCAGCACACTGGAAATAGATGGCGGATCGCACTTCCACTACCTGCATCATAAGTATTTTGAGTGCAATTACGGCGGCAGTCTCCTGCCGCTCGACAGGGTATTCGGCACTTTCCACGACGGCACCGAAGCCGCGCAGAAACAAATGCTCCAACGGATGCGAGAACGCCGGGCTAGCCTGCAATCCTCATAAACGCACAGGAGAAGCGCCATGTACAAGCCGTTTGATGGCCCATCCGTATGGGCCGGTGCTGATTTGGAGGCCGATCAAAGCTGGCGCTGGCCTTGGGCGAAAAATGAACTTGCTGAAATAGATGCTGCCCTTAGCGTTTCTAAAGCGGATGGCGCGGGCTGGCTTGCTGTGACGCGGGACACATTCCCCTTGCAAGCTGTCGCCGCAAAGCTTGCACGCGCTGCCGAAGAATTGGAAAACGGTCGCGGCTTTGTCTTGCTGGAAGGCTTTCCCGTAGAACGCTATTCGGAAGATGACCGGCGCATGATCTGGATGGGGCTAGGTCATTGGATTGGCCTGCCAGTTTCCCAAGACAATACCGGCCAGATGATGCGGGATATCCAAGCGCAGCCAGGCGACCTTGGTGCTAAGCATGAGCGCATGAAGGACGCGAGCGGCGGCGAATTCCTCTCCTCCAAAGCCCGGACTTACAGCAACGGCTTATTGCGCTACCACACGGACCGGACCGACGTTGTGGGACTGCTCATGGCACAACGATCAGCATCTGGCGGTGAGAGTAATGTCGCCAGCACTGCAGCCGTCCACAACGCGATACTGAAGCGGCGGCCTGACTTGCTTGAACTACTGTATCAGCCGACCTACCGATCACGCCTTGGCGAAGAAGCAGGTGGCGGCGCTGAGGTCTATCCATTGCCTGTGTTCGGCGTTGAGAACGGCAAACTCACTAGCCACTATTCCAGAACCTATGTTGAAGCGGCGCAGTTGATGCTGGAAACACCGCGCATGACAGATGCCCAATGGGAGGCGCTGGACCTGCTGGCCGAAACCGCCGCAGAGCTTGCCTACGCCATGATGCTGAAACCAGGGGATATCCAGCTCATCAACAGCCATATTACCTATCATGCCCGCGCGGCCTTTGAGAACGATGCTGCATCAGGCCATGCCCGCTTGCTCCACCGGCTATGGCTCACCATGCCGAATAGCAGGGCATTGCCAGCAGATCATGCTGTGCTTTGGAAAAACATTGCGGCTGGTGCCCGTCGCGGTGGCATCGCTGTCACCTGATCAGAGAGTTTTCCATGGTTTAAGCGGACCTCGCGACAGGCGCAAACAAACGGCCCGGTGCCCAATGGGCCAGCGTCGCATTTAGCGCCTCGACTGCCACAGGATCAGCCCCTTCATGTGATACAGCTTGCCATTCCGCATAGGCTTGCTCCGTCGCCCACTCACCAATCACGTGATATTCAAGCGGTTCTGCAACGCAGCGCACCAATTCCGCCATGACGAACCCTTCAATCGCAGAGGGTCGATCCAGCATTCGGCACTGGGCGAACGCAGCCTCAAACGCTGCCCCCATGCCCGGCTTCACTTGAAACCGGTTAATGCTTCTAAAGCTCATAAGCCGGTATCCTTTATGTATGGCCTTTGAAGTTACGGAGCAGATGCGCTGCACCAGACGCCCTATTGATCGACGGCGCTTCGCCAAAAATGCGCTCTTTTGATTCCTCGAACAATGCCCGATTGGCCCCAAGTGGTGCTAATTGCCCAGCATGTTTGATAGCAAGATCGAGCAATTGATCCTGCGGTGCCGTTGCCCGAACGAACCCTGCTGCTTCTGCCTCCGGCCCCGTCCAGCGTCGTGCAAGCTGGACTGTATCGAAGAATGCACTGCCTGACATTTTGTGTCGGAATAGCGCGAATTCTTCGTCAGGTATCTTCAGGCCAATCTGGATTTCGTTGGCGCAGATAAATCCGCGATCCGCGCGCATTACCCGCATATCGTGGCAGAGCGCCAACATGAATCCGGCGCCAAAGGCGTGACCGTTAATGGCGGCGACTGTCGGTATGGGAAATGTGATCATACGCGCCATTAGCGCCATGAATTCGGCCCCAAACACGGACTTATCTCCGCCCTCGCCATCACCCTCGGCCTTGCGCCAATCAACGTCCAAGCCGTTGGAGAAGAATTTGGTGTCTGCAGATGTCGTGACCAGCGCGGCCGGGCCATCAGAAGCCAGCACTTCATCCAGCCGGGCGTCGAAAGCCCGGACGAAGTTCGTCGTCCAACGGTTCTCGCCAGCGTTCATCGTCAGGACAAAGACATCATCTTGGCGTTCAAGGTCGATCAATCAGGCCTCCTGTGCAATTCGGTCACTGGTGTGAATTCGAACGGTTCATCGCATCACTCGCACAATCCTATCGGGCTGATTGATCGACGTCACTGGCGATAGACGATTCATCAAATCACCTGCAAATCAGGACTTGCCAAATCGGGTGCCGGAACGATCTTATGCTGAGAGCCAATTCGGCAAATGAGGGAAATTGAATGTCCGCTAAAAAAGTACTCGTGTTTGCTGGCAGTGCCCGCAAAGGGTCAGTCAATAAGAAATTCGCTTCGGTTGCAGCAGAAGCAACTAAAGCCGCAGGTGCGACGGTTACCTTAATTGATCTGGCTGACTTCCCCGCCCCCGTCTACGACGGCGATATCGAGACATCAGAAGGCCTGCCGAAGCCCATGCAGGACTTGAAGGCGCTCATCGCCGGGCATGATGGATTGCTCATTGTGACGCCCGAATACAATGGCTGCGCACCGCCACTGCTGGTGAATATGTTCGCTTGGACGTCTCGGCCACAGAACGATGAAATCTCATGCGCAGCCTACGCAAATAAGCCCGTCGCAATCGCAGCTGCGTCTCCAGGTGGGCTTGGTGGTGTTCGCGTGATCCCCCGGCTGCGCGACGCCTTGGCAGAACTTGGCGCAGTCGCGGTCCCAGGATTTGCAACATTACCTGGTGCATTTCAGGCGTTTAATGATGATGGCACCCTCAAGGATGAGAAAGCAGCTGGGATGCTGAAAGGCCTCGCAGAACGCCTCGTTGCAGCCTTGTAAGCTAGGCTGAAGCGCGGATTGCATCGCCGGAGCGACCGACCAAATCTTCATAGAGGCCTGGGTCCGTGTCGCTCTCGGTGCCAATTACAAGCACGCGGGCATCCGGGCCTAGCTTGAGATCGCTCCGCGAACGGGGATCCTCTGCCACCAGCATGAGCCCGGCCAAGCCTGCTACTGCAGATTCCCCAGCGACGATGGGACGGTCCAGTGCTTCTGGTGCAGCCAACTGGCGCATCATTGCGACTGCCTGATCATCGGACACAGCGATCACTGCGTCAGCTGTATCTTTGAGAATATCCCAGGCCAGCAGCGATACCTCCCCGCAGGCCAAGCCGGCCATTAGCGTATCCAGATCACCATGAACGGCTGTTGGCGCACCATTGCGGATGCTTTCGACCCAGCAAGCCGATTGATCAGGGTCTGCCAGGATCATCAGCGGCCGCCTATTACCGAAGCGTCGTTTAAAGAAAGCAGCAATGGCAGCCGCCATCCCGCCAACACCCGTTTGCAGGAAGATATGCGTCGGTGGCGCGCTCATTTGGTCCAGCGCCTCTGCGGCCATCAACTCATAGCCTTGCATCACATCTTTGGGCACGGTTGTGTAACCGGGATATGAAGTATCGGAGACGACGAACCAGCCCTCGCGGGCTGCTTTTTCCTGGGCCTCCCGCACACTGTCATCGTAATTTCCAGCTGTTCGCGTCACCCGTGCGCCATAGGCTTCGATGGCAGCTTTGCGACCATCGCTTACGGTTGCGTGAATAAATATTTCGCACGCACAGCCAAATGTCCGCGCGCCCCAGGCGACCGAGCGGCCATGATTGCCATCCGTAGCACAGCACACAGTGATCTCAGAAATCAGGGCCGCATGTTCACCGCTGAAGATCGCTTCGATGGATGGCTCATCCCCGTTTCCCTGTCGTGCAATCTCCCGTGAGAGCAATCGTGCAACAGCATATGCGCCACCAAGCGCTTTGAAGCTACCAAGACCAAACCGCCCGCCTTCGTCCTTATAACAGATGGTTGCGACACCAGCGGCATCAGCCATGGCAGTCAAATCGTAAAGAGGCGTTGGCGCGTAACCCGGCCATGCCGATATCGTCGCATTTGCTTGCTCGAACGCAACATCGTTCAAGGTTGACGCCTGAGCAGCGCCATAGGGTGCATCCAGATTGGCCAGCGGATTGAGCAGCACTTCTCCCACGTTGGCCGTAGGCGGCATTTCGGCCATGGATCAAAAATCCCAATGAATGAGCGGTGCACCCTTAATCGGCGACCGGAATGCGAAAATGCCATCATGAGAGAGTGAGCCCATGTAGACAGTTTGCAGGTCTGGTCCGCCAAATCCGATACTGGCGATATTACGAAGCTGACGTTTGCTACCAATTTCAATCATCTCGCGCACGGGCTCGCCTCGCTCAAACGCTGCGGTCAATCTCTCCACTGCATCCGTATCTGCGTCCTCAATGACGATGTTCTGCTTGCCCTGCTTGTCGACGTGGATGATACGGGTGCTCGCCACGCTGACAATGAGGATGCCGCCATCTGCATCGAAGGTGAAACCGTCTGGGAACGTGCCCGGCGGGTAATCCGCCAAAGTTTCCCGAGGGCCAAGGGATGCATCTGCGCGGATGGCATAGCGGGCGGTGGATTGCCCGGTGGTTTCATTGACATAAAGCCATTTGCCCGTCGGATCGACAATTGCCTCATTCGTAAAGGCGATCCCTTCCGCCACGATCCGCGCAACGCCCTGGTCGTACACGGCAATAAATCCATCGCCAGCGCCCTTCTTGAACGCTGGATGACGCGGCACAGCACAGGTTGAAACAGAAATCCAAATCCGGCCCTTGGTATCTAATCCGACGAAATTGACCGGTGGCAGTGGGACGCCATCAGCTTCGTCCAGGAACAAGCTGGCCTGACCATCAGGCTTGATACGCCACACCCCGCTGCTATCCGCCAAGTTAGCCGCAAGAACATCCCGGTCTGGCAGTAGCGCAATGCCGTTCGGCATGAAATCATTGGGCGCGCCAATGGCTTGGACGAAGCGGCTCTGCCCATCGGGCTTCACGATATTGTATCCACCCCGGCTATCGGAGCAGAACAGATCACCAGACTTTGTCGCCAGAACGCATTCTGGACGCTGCATGCCTTGGCCGATGGTTGAAATATCGTCGAGCGTTAATGTGAACATATGCCTCTCCATTTAGCCCGACGAGTATAGGCAATTGGAGGTATGATCACAGCGCCTCGTGTTTAGCAATTCACCAAGCGCTTAAGGCTTGATTTCCGGCGGAGGCGTTGCTGCATTTGCACCCAAATTCAAAGCAGCATTCCTGCCGCCATAGCCTGCAATCAAATCAGCTTGATCTTGATGCGCTTGTGCATCCACGGCTTCTGGGTCACAGATTTCATGAAGCGCCTGGGTCATATCCTCAAGCACTGCCTTGTATTTGCGTTCTTGTGCCAGGTTGACCAGTTCTTCTGGATCATCCGATAGGTCAAACAGTTCTGGTTCAAACCCGACATAATGGATCAGCTTCCATTGTCCACGCCGTAGCATGAATGCGCCGGTCACTGCCCCTGCAGCGTGATATTCACTGAACACAGAGCGCGCGTTGTCCGTGGGCTGGTCTGCAATTTGATACAGTGAATTACCAGGGCCATCATTCTCAAACGCCAAACCGAAGTGATCCGGGATTGTGGCGGAGATATCGAGGAGGCTAACCGGTGTGGCGCACACAGACGCTTCTTGCCCCGGACGGGCCACGATCAACGGTACTGCGGCCGATTCTTGATACATATTCGACTTACCCCAAAGGCCGCGCGCCCCAAGGTTATCGCCGTGGTCAGATGAATAGATCACCGTCGTATCATCGGCCAAACCTGCAGTACCAAGTGCGCCGATGATCCGACCAATATTGTGGTCTAGCGACGTACAAAGCCCGTAATAGGCCGACATCGCTGCTAGACGCTCTTCGGCATCCCGGAACTTTGCTTCGCTATCAGCAAAGGCGTTCTGTTTCTCGACCCAAGGATGGCGCTGGTAGCCGTCATCCGGATGCAGTTTTACGGGTGGCAGAGCGCCAGCCGGATACAAATCATAGAATTCCTGCGCGACGACCAATGGAAAATGTGGTGCCACAAGACCCACATACAAGCACCACGGTTCCTTGGTTCCAGCCCGAGCGCCGATCCATTCCTCTGTCCGCTCAACGACGGCAGCGTCATATTCTGTGTATTTGCTATCGCCGGGACCGATATATTCGCCGAGCATGCGGCTTGGCATCTCAACGCGCTCATTCTCTTTGCGAATAGACGCCCACACCATGCCGACGCCACCTGCAACCATCATCGGGATGTGCTCGACATCGAACCCTGCCGGGTCTTCCTCGGCGCGGTAGTGTAACTTTCCTAGACTTTCAACAGCCACATCCGCGCCTTGCAAGACGTGACCCCACCCGGGAATCTGCCCGCAATACGGCATTGCATTATCCCAAAGGCGCGTTTGATGGGGGTATAGCCCGGTCGCGAAACTTGCCCTGGCCGGCACGCAAATTGGCGACGGCGTATAGGCGTTCTCGAACCGAGTACCGCGAGCGGCAAGTGCATCAAGGTTGGGTGTTTGGACAAATGGATGTCCAGCACAGCCCATTGCGCGCGCTTGATGTTCGTCAGAAACGATCACCAGCAGATTTTGCGTCATGCAACATGGGTCCTTTTTTCGGCAGCGACCTCAAGCTTATCAAGGATGCCGAAAATTACATCTTGCTCCGACGGGTCCAAGGCGACCAACAATGCGGCTTGGCGCATCTGCATTTTTGGGAATGTTCGCTGATAAATTTCCTGCCCACTCGGCGTCAGATTGAGTTCAAGCACACGCTTATCACGGTCTGACCGCGATGATTCCATTATCCCCGCGGCCTCCAAGCCACGCACGGTGCGGCTGATAACGGCGGGGTCAATAACTGACTTTCGCACAAGCTCACGCGCCGTTCGCGCCGTATCCGAGCCAACCATTGCAATCACCCGCCATTGAATGAGTGAGACGCCAGCGATTGCATCGACCAAAGTCGTAGCTTGATTGTTCAACGCTTGATGTAGCCGGACAATCCTATAGCTCAAGAAATCTGTTAGTTCTCGTTCGGGCTTTGGGTGCTCAATTCCGGGCTTCGCCATGATGTTTCCCCAATCAATGATGGGGTACTATCTGGCTCATCCTAAACAATTGTCAATAATTAGTACCAACGACCAAATGGCGCCATGCGCACTAACCAAACGCACACTTAATTAGCGATTTTTGTTAAGTTTTTCGTTGCATCCCTCTTCGCACAAGGGTTGCGACTGTGATTGCTGTCAGCGTCCAGAAAACCCATGTAATGGGGCTGCGGAACAAGATCGTTCCGCTACCGCCAGACATAAGCATGGCTTGACGGAAATTATCTTCCAACAGTGGCCCCAAGATGAATGCAATCAGGAACGGTGCAGCTGGAATGCCGGTCCGCAACATGAAATACCCGAGCGCGCCCATGGCGAACATCACGCCGATATCGAACACATTGTTGTTCACGGCATAAGCGCCATAAACGCAAAGGATAAATACGGTCGGTAGCAGAACGGGCCTAGGAATATCAGCGATATAACGGAACAAGCGGATCGCGACACTGCCAACGCCCATCAGCAAAATAGAACTGATGATGAGGCCTAAGAATAGCGCGTAGATGATGTCTCCATTAGCGATGAACAGCATCGGCCCCGGCTGCAATCCATGGATCATGAATGCGCCAATGATGATCGCTGTAATCACGTCCCCCGGCACGCCGAGCGCCAGCAGCGGAATCAACGTGGCACCACAGACGCCATTATTCCCAGCCTCAGATGCAGCGACGCCTTCAAGCTCACCCTTGCCGAAGTTCTCTTTGTTTTTCGAGTTCCTGCGCGCCTCACTGTAGGAAAGGAAGGCCGCAGGTGCCGCGCCAATCCCCGGAATGCTGCCTAGAATAACCCCGATAAAACCGCCACGCACAATCGACTTGAAGCAGCGCTTGTATTCTTTGAACGATAAGTGCTGGCCGCCCAGTGATCGAACAGACCCTCTACGCTCCTGCGGATTCCAGATGTATGCCAGGATTTCCGGGATCGCGAAGAGCCCGATGAGTACAGCGATAAAGTTCAGGCCGCCCATCAGGTTCGGGTCATTCATGTTGAACCGATTGGTGCCGTAGACCAGATCAAGCCCAACTGTAGCCAATAGCAGCCCAAGTGCAGCGGAAAGCAGCCCCAGCACTAGGTTTTTGCCAGAAACACCGGCGATAATCGTCAATGAAAACAAGATCAGTGTAAAGAATTCAGGCGGGCCGAAGCTCAACGCGAATGAGGCGAGCCATCCGGCGAACAGGATCAGCGCCAGGTTCGACATGACATCTGCGGTGCAGGATGAATAGAGCGCCATGGTCAGCGCCTTGCCAGCCTGCCCGTTCTCCGCCATCGGGATGCCATCCAGCACAGTAGCGCTTGATGCAGGCGTACCCGGTGTTTTGATCAAGATGGCCGGAATGGAGCCGCCGAAAATTCCGCCTTTGTATACCCCGAGCAGCAGCAAGATGCCCGTAATCGGCTGCAATGCGAAGGTGAATGGTAGCGTTAAGGCAACAGCCATGGTCGCCGACATCCCGGGGATAGCGCCTGCAACAACGCCAACTGTGATGCCAATGAAAAGCGCCAGAAAGCTCTCCAGATTAGCGACGAGCGGCCAAGCCGCTGAAAGGTTATCAATAACGCTCATGGCAGCCGAATAAACTTACCCTGCGGGACCGCAACACCTGCGGCATGGTGAAAGAAAACGTAGAGTGCCAGCGGCAAAGCAATAGCAACGATTAGCGATACAACTGGGCGCGAAGATTTAACGAGTAGCGACAGCGCCACAAAACACAGCATTGCCGTCCAAACGAGACCAAGAACTGGTGTGACATAGACCAGTGCCACCATCAGCGCTCCATCTGTCGCGAGACGGAGCCATCCACCCGGTAGTGGCGGGCCATCATCCGCGCCTGCGTCAACATCATCCGAAGACCAGTCAGCCGGCACGAAAAACCGCATTGCCATCAAAATCGCGCCGAGGCCGATGATGATCCAGCCAATGATGGTCGGCCAGAACGTAGGTGCCAACACAACCTTCTGAACATTACTCGGGCTGGTCACGGCATAAGGGATCGCAACGAACAAAATGAACGCGCCAAACCCAATGAAAACAAGCCCTAGCGGCGATATTCTAGAGTTTTGCATCACGCCTCGTTTCGAGCTTTACTGCCCGTAGAAGAATGG
>JBDQJI010000018.1:0-48482 GCA_040263875.1 Alphaproteobacteria bacterium | reverse complement strand
GCTTCATCCGCCGGGAGCGAGACGGCTTCGGTGCCGTCCGCGTCATAGAACGGCGTTTTGCCAGACTCGGGCAAGCCCATGCGAAAGGCACCGCCCGTGCCGTCCCGGAATGCCATGCCCTGGGCCTGGATTTCTGTTGCCACAGCCCGGGCGGCATCAGCGCCAGCGGCGACTGTTGGGGCGTGCGACGCGTAGTCGAACTCTGCGGCGATCGCTGCTTCGTCCAAGGCGCGGCGGATTTTACGGCGATCCTCGTGGCCTCTAGGCAAATGGCGCATTGCCGCCGCCTCTGCCGCGGCACGATCTTCGGGACGGGCAGCCCATATGCGGGCGGCGATCTGTGCTGGGTCTACCTCATCCGCAAAGGTTGGCTGATCGGTCTCCGCCTCAGTCACCGGAACCACCCGCTTTGCCGCCGCCGCCTCCGCATTCCGCACAAGGGCCAGCATATGGCCTCGCTGCGGTTCAGCGGCGGCGGATATGGCCGATACCTGGCTCGGCTTTGCTGATTGCACAGCATGCACAGGCGCCGAAGCAACCGGAGTTGGCGAAGGGTGCAGCGCCACGCCGGATGCCTTTTCGGCGGCATGGGCCCGCAGGCGTTTTTGAATGACGTCTTGCGTTTTAACGCTAACGTGTCCGTCAACCTTGAATGCGTTATTCGTCTTTTGTTCTTTCTTCTGAACAGCGCGAACGCCTGCTTCTAGCTTAGGCGTGAAGGCACCTTGCACGCTGGCATCATCAAACGGCACATATCCCAACACCGCGAGATTCCGGCCAAGGGTGGCGACATCATTCGGCTGATTAGCGAAATCCTTACCCACAGGCGTACGAATGACGCTGTCTCGCTCTGAGAACGGGCGCGGATCATGGGGCGGCTGGAGCCCTTGGGACATAAAGGCGTCATCGAAAAATGAAGCCGGTTGCTGGGTTTTGGTGCGGCGCAAAGAGGTCATCATCATTCCTTTCAAGAGGTGTTGAGTCTCATAGATAGGAATAAGTTAGAACATTACAAGAACACTATGTGAGAATTTGAATTACCCGCCGAAACGCACCACCGCACTCCCCGGCGCAATGATCTCCCCGGCCTCGTTCTGGACACCAAGTTCCATAGTGACGGTTTTGGCCGCGTCGTCCTTGGCCGTAATGCAGCCCACGGTTTTCAAGGTTTCACCAAGGTATGAAGCGCGGCGATTGGCATATTGGAACTTCAGCAAAGCCCCATCCTCCCCCATCCAATCGAGCACGCATTGGCTCATCCAGTCGCCCTGCAGCGGGCCGTCGATCACGACCGCAGGGTGTTTTTCAACATCTGTCGTGTAGGGCGCGTCATAGTGGATGCGGTGGGCATTCCAGATCGCGGCGTTATATAGAAACAGAGAGACATTGCTGGCGGTGAAGGCGCGCTCCGGCAGGACGTCGCCGACGGTGATTGCGTCAAACCGTGCCTTAGAGGTAGCGTTCATCGGATGATCCTCGTGCTGCGTTCTTCAACGACGACCTCGCCGTCCTCAGTCTCGACGGTCAGGTCATAGGAGACAAAAATCAGAGGGCCGCTACCGCCCTGCTTCTCCTGAATATCCGCCAATGTTTTGGTGGCGATCAGCTTGTCACCGGGGCGAAGCGGGCGGTGGTAGGTCATTTCCGTGCCGCCAGCCATGATGCGTTTCAGCGGGAAATCCGGCAGGAACCCATCCCGCGCAATGCCATCTGGCCCAAGGCCATCCAGCGGCACAATGGGGCGGAGCAAGCCAAACAGAAACATCGGCGGCGCCTCATCCCCGTCCAAAAACTTCTGCTGCCGTTGTTCAGTGGCGACCGCATATTTCTGAATATCCCGCCGCGTCACTTCCATATGAATTGGCGGCTGGGACCGTCCAATCCAGGAACGCGCTTCATCGGAAACCATGCTTGGCATTATCCAGCTCTCCATTTCGTACACTGATGAAAAGCCTGCCGATGTGCAGGCGTACTGTCCAGCCCGCAGCAATTGGTTGCCGTTTCAGCAGATTCCGCATAACAACGTGCAATGACTGAAAGCGCTGAACTCTCAGGAATCATTCATGCTATTGCCCGCGATTGCCTTGGGCTGGATGGCCCGTTGATGGAAGCGTTGGTGCGGATCAATCAGCGCTTTGGCTATGTGCCCGAGGTGGCCCAGGCCATCCTCGCTGAGGTGTTGAATGTTTCGCAGGCTGATGTTGCGGGCGTAACAGGGTTCTATTCTGATTTTCGAAGCGCGCCGCCGGGCCGCACAATCGTGCAGCTTTGCAGGGCGGAGGCATGCCAGGCGGCGGGCGTTGAAGGCGTTGTGACAGAAGTTGAGGCCGCACTTGGCTGCGCCTTTGGCGAAACACGCAGCGATGGCGCAGTCACGCTTGAAGACGCCTATTGCTTCGGCAATTGCGCGCTCGCCCCTGCCGCAATGGTCGATGGGCAGTTGATTGGGCGGGTTGAAGCCAAAACCATCACCGCATTAGTGAAGCCATGACGACAGTTCTAATCGCCAAGGATAGCGGTGCCAAATCCGTCGGCGCGGATGCTGTGGCCGCAGCTTTTGAGGCCGCGGGCGCAGACGTCATCCGCACCGGGTCACGCGGCTTGTATTGGTTGGAGCCGATGGCGGAAATCGATGGCGTCGTTTACGGCCCACTCACGCCGGAAGATGCGGCTGGGGTGCTGGCGAACGGCGCAAAACGCATCGGTCCGCTCGCTGATATCCCAGAATTCGCCCAGCAAACCCGGATGCTGTTCAAGCGCGTCGGCGCTATGGACCCAACGGATATTAAGGCCTATCGCGCGTCTGGCGGTGAAGCAGGCCTGAACGCAGCCCTCGCTATGACGCCGGATGCAGTCATCCAAGCGATAGCCGATTCCGGCCTGCGCGGTCGCGGCGGTGCCGGGTTTCCGACCGGTATCAAGTGGCGCACCGTCGCGGATAGGCCAGACCAGCAGAAATACATTGTCTGCAATGCGGATGAAGGTGACAGCGGCACCTTCGCAGATCGCATGCTGACGGAAGGCGATCCGTTCTTGCTGCTCGAAGGCATGGCAATTGCGGGCTATGCAGTGGGTGCGGCCAAAGGCTTTATCTATCTCCGCAGCGAATACCCGGATGCGGCGGAAACGCTAACCAACGCCATCGCCAATGCGCCCTTTCTGGACAATCAACTAGCTAGCGGGTTCCGCTTCTCCATTGAACTCCGCATGGGTGCCGGCGCCTATATATGCGGCGAGGAAACGGCGCTGCTGGAAAGCCTGGAAGGCAAGCGCGGCCTTTCCCGCGCGAAGCCGCCGCTACCAGCCCATGCAGGCGCGTTTGGCCAACCGACGGTCGTCAATAATGTGCTGACCCTGGCCGCAGCGCCGATCATCCTGGCGGAAGGTGCAGCGGCGCATCATGAATTCGGGACAGGCCGATCACGCGGCACGATGCCGTTTCAGCTTGCCGGGAACATCAAGCAGGGCGGGCTGGTTGAAGCGCCGTTCGGCATAACATTGCGGCAATTGATTGAAGATTTTGGCGGTGGCACCCGGTCTGGCAGGCCGGTTCGTGCTGTACAGGTTGGCGGACCTCTGGGTGCATATTTCCCGGAAAGCCTGCTCGATACGCCGATGGATTATGAAGCGTTTGCGGCGGCAGGCGGGATGCTGGGCCATGGCGGCGTTGTGGTATTCGACGACACGGTTGATCTGGCAGCACAGGCGCGGTTCGCGTTCGCATTTTGCGCCCATGAAAGTTGCGGCAAGTGTACGCCCTGCCGCATCGGCGCCCAGCGCGGCGTTGAAGTAGTTGATAAGATCACGGCGGGCGAGAACGTTGACGCGAACTTCACGGTTCTCGATGACCTTCTGGAGGTCATGCGTGACGGCTCGCTTTGTGCGCTCGGCGGATTGACGCCAACGCCGGTTGAAAGTGCACTAAAGTGGTTCAAGCAGGATTTCGATAAAGGGGCCAAGCAATGACCATCCTCAAAGAAATCGACTACGGCACGCCTGCACCGCTGACGGAAGAAACCGTTACGCTTATTATTGACGGCCAAGATGTGACTGCGCCCAAAGGTGCTTCCATCATGCATGCCGCCATGTTGGCCGGGACAGAAATTCCTAAGCTCTGCGCCACAGACAGGCTAGACGCCTGGGGTTCCTGCCGTCTTTGCCTAGTGGAGATCGATGGCCGTAAAGGCACGCCCTCCTCCTGCACGACGCCGATCGAACCCGGCATGAGCGTCTCCACGGATACAGACCGCCTCCGCCGCCTACGCCGGGGCGTGATGGAGCTGTATATCTCCGACCATCCGCTGGATTGCCTGACATGTGCGGCCAATAATGACTGCGAATTGCAGGATATGGCCGCTGCTACGGGCCTCCGCGACGTGCGTTATGGCTATGAGGGTGCCAACCATCTGGTCGCGGAGAAGGATCAATCCAACCCTTATTTCAGCTTTGATCCAGCCAAGTGCATCGTCTGCAATCGCTGTGTGCGCGCCTGTGCTGAAGTCCAAGGCACGTTCGCTTTAACAACGCTGGGGCGCGGGTTCAACAGCACAATTTCCGCTGGCGGGCCGGACATGGATTTCCTCGGCTCCGAATGCGTATCCTGCGGTGCGTGTGTAGACGCATGCCCAACCGCAACGCTGATCGAAAAACCCGTTGAAGCCGAAGGCCTGCCAGACCGCAGCGTTGTCACGACATGCGCCTATTGCGGCGTTGGTTGTTCCTTCAAGGCAGAACTTAAGGGCGACCAGGTGTTGCGCATGACGCCACTAAAAGCAGGCGGCGCGAACGAAGGCCATTCCTGCGTCAAAGGCCGGTTTGCATGGGGTTACATCAACCATCCGGACCGCATCACATCGCCCATGATCCGGGATAAAATCACCGATCCCTGGCGCGAAGTTTCGTGGGATGAAGCATTCCAGTTCACGGCGGGACGCATCAAGGCGATCCAAGCGGAGCATGGCCAAGATGCTGTGGGCTCCGTCACCTCATCCCGTTGCACCAACGAAGAAACCTATCTGGTGCAGAAGCTGACCCGCGCTGTGTTCGGTACCAATAATGTCGATACTTGCGCCCGCGTATGCCACGCGCCCACGGGTTACGGCCTGAAAACCGCTTTCGGCACATCCGCCGGCACACAAGACTTCAAATCCGTAGCGGACGCGGACGTTATTCTGGTAATCGGTGCCAATCCGACAGACGCGCATCCCGTGTTTGCATCTCGCATGAAGCGGCGGTTGCGGGCGGGTGCCAAACTGATCGTCGCTGATCCGCGCAAGACAGATATCGTGCGTTCCGCCCATGTAGAAGCCGCATACCACCTACCACTCCGCCCTGGTTCCAACGTGGCGCTGATAAATGCCATCGCCCATGTAATTGTCACCGAAGGACTTGTGAACGAAGCGTTTGTCAAAGACCGCTGCGACACAGACTCCTTCGCCCATTGGGCCGACTTTGTCGCCGAGGATGCCAACAGCCCTGAAGCCGCCGAAGCCCATACTGGAGTGCCTGCGGCTGACGTCCGGAATGCAGCCCGGCTTTATGCGACCGGCGGTAATGGTGCGATTTACTATGGCCTTGGCGTCACCGAGCACAGCCAAGGCTCGACCATGGTCATGGGCATGGCCAACCTTGCAATGGCGACGGGTAACTTGGGCCGTCGCGGCGTTGGGGTGAACCCGCTGCGGGGTCAGAACAATGTCCAAGGCGCCTGCGATATGGGTTCCTTCCCGCATGAATTCCCAGGCTATCGCCATGTTTCAGACGATGCAGCCCGCACGCTTTACGAGAACCTTTGGGGCGTAAAACTTGGCAATGAGCCGGGCCTGCGTATCCCGAACATGCTGGACGGCGCCGTCTCCGGAAAATTCAAAGCGCTCTATATCCAGGGCGAAGATATCGCGCAGTCCGACCCCAATACGTCCCATGTCGTTGCTGGGCTAAAGGCAATGGATTGCCTGATCGTCCAAGACTTGTTCTTGAACGAAACCGCCCATTTCGCCCATGTCTTCCTACCCGGCTCCACCTTCCTGGAGAAAGACGGCACGTTCACCAATGCTGAACGCCGTATCAACCGTGTGCGGAAAGCTGTACCGCCTGTCGGCGGATTGGCCGATTGGGAGATCACGCAAGGGCTGGCGCAAGCGCTGGGCTATCCAATGAACTATAGCCATCCTTCTGAAATCATGGCCGAAATCTCCATGACGACGCCGACCTTCGCGGGCGTCACCTATGAGACGCTGGAAGCAGAAGGCAGCATCCAGTGGCCCTGCAACGAAACGCAGCCCCAGGGCACGCCGATCATGCATGAAGAGAGCTTCGTGCGCGGCAAGGGCCTGTTTATGATCACAGAATTCTTCGCCACATCGGAACGCTCTACCCGCAAATTCCCGCTGCTGCTCACCACAGGTCGCATTCTCAGCCAGTATAATGTCGGCGTACAGACTGCACGCACGGCCAATGTCACTTGGCATGATGAAGATGTGCTGGAAGTGCACCCCCATGACGCTGAACAACGTGGGCTGAAGGATGGCGATATGGTCAGCCTCGCCAGCCGTGCGGGTGAAACCACGCTGACAGCCAGATTGTCAGACCGTATGCAGCCGGGCGTCGTTTACACGACGTTCCACCATGCAGCAGGCCAGGCCAATGTCGTCACCACCGACAATTCCGATTGGGCGACCAATTGCCCGGAGTACAAGGTGACTGCGGTTGAAGTGCGCAAGACCAATCAGGAATCGGCTTGGCAACGCAGCTACGCTGTTATGTCCTCTGAAACCCGGCGCATCGCCGAACCTGCAGAATGAGGCGCGCCCAGTGAAGCCAGCCAGCGCCCGCCAGGCCATTCGCTATGAGGCCGGCCAGTGGACGCATGTCGAGCGCCATATCCCAGAAGAAACGCCGCTCGCCATCACTTGCAACGGCCAGGCGTTCGCCGCTGTCCTCGCCACCCCGGCAGACCTGGAAGACCTAGCCTACGGTTTTGCGCTGACTGAAGGCATTGTCGACGATCCAAAGGATATTTCGGCACTTTCAATCCATGCGGTCGATGAGGGCCATGAAGCCCGGCTGACAATTCCCGCTACCCGCGCAGACGCCCTGCAGGATCGACGCCGCGCCTTCGCAGCCCGCACCAGCTGTAGCCTTTGCGGGCTGGAACATCTGGATGCCTTGCTCGCATCAGCGCCTATCATAACGCCAAATACTCATCAGTATGATCCTGAGATTCTGCTTAAAGCTATCGCCAATCTACCTGAAGCGCAGCGCTTAAATGCCCAGACCCGTGCTGTTCATGCCGCTGGATGGATCAACCGCACTGGTGCCTTTGTGGCGGTGCGCGAAGACATTGGCCGCCATAACGCGTTGGATAAATTGATCGGTGCGTTGATACGGGAAGGCCAGGACATATCAGCTGGCGCAATTTGCCTAACCAGCCGTTGCTCAGTCGAAATGGTCCTGAAGTCCGCCCGCGCCGGAGCACCCGTGATCGCCGCCGCATCATCGCCCACCGAACTCGCCGTTCGCGCTGCAGAGGCCGCCGGCGTCACCCTGGCCGCCGCCTTGCGCGGCACCGGCTTTGACGTTTATGCCCACGCCCAGCGGATCAAGGGAGCGCCACATTGAGCGCGCAGACAATAACAGAGCAAGACGAAAAGCTTTTGCGGATGGCGGGCGAGATTTACCAGTTTTTCCGCCATCAAGGGGACGCAGCACCGGTAGCTGCAGCATCGCACCTGAAGCAGTTTTGGGCGCCGAGCATGCGCGCGGACTTTCTGGCGGTGATTGCAGCCAAAGGCGATCAGGCGAGTGCACCGCTTCACGCTATCGCGAAGGCGTTGCAAGAATAGCTGTGGTATAATCCGGCAACTCGCGTTTATGGGAAGCCTTGCCGATGCGCCGCTTTATCGCTCTCTTTTTTCTAGCCCTAGCCTTAGCGGTGATCGTCTGGGAGGCACTTGGCTATTTTGAATATGGCGACTGGAGCTTGATCGTCTTCGGCGAAATCGCTTTCCGGCTATTCCCAGAATGGCTGAACACGGCACAGGCGGTTATCCAGCGTTATATATCCGCTTGGCTTTGGGACCCCGCGATTCAAACATTCCTATTGTGGCCAGCATGGCCCATCCTCGGCGGCCTTGGCTTGCTGTTGATGCTGCCAGGCCGCCGCAGACGGTAATCGCTTACGCTTCGCCTTCTGGTTCAGCCTGCGCGGCCGCCTGCATCTGCTGAAACAGTGCGGCGAAATCGATTGGGTTGATCAGCAGTGGCGGGAATCCGCCATCACGCACGGCGTCGGAAACAACGGCGCGGGCGAACGGGAAGAGCAGTCGCGGGCCTTCAATCATCACCAACGGCTGCACATGTTCTTGCGGCACACCTTCAGCGACGGCGCACACGCCGCCATAGCTGACTTCAACGACGAAAAACGTCTTGTCGTCACGCTCTGCTGTGGCGCGTACATGCAGCACGGCCTCATAATACTGGCCACCAAGCGGCTTGGCTTCGACATCCACATCAACTTTGATTGCTGGCGGCGGGTTCAGATCGCCCAGCGCCTGGGGTGCATCCGGATTCTCAAAGGACAGGTCTTTGACATACTGTGCGGTCAGCGTAAGGGGCGGTACCTGCTCGACGGCTTGGGTCGCGGCGGTTTCTTCAGCCATCGGGCTGTCTCCTAATTGGGTCAATATCTGGAAAGAATGCTCGGTTTAATACCGCACATGTAAGAAGAACGCCCGGTTAGCATAGAAATGACGTTAGAAACAACCGTTAGCGCGGCTTAGCGGCCTTCACTTCTGCTATCGGCGCATGAGGATCATGCTGAACAAACATCCCGTTTTCGACCCGGTATCCCACCAGCGAGCGTATTGGCCCCCAATGGCATACAACCAGGGTCTCCGCCCAATCATCGCGGCTGGCGACACGGGCACGGAAACCATGAACGCGGGCGTCCAGCACTTCTTCCGGTTCATCAAGGCCGTCCAGCGCCGGATCGCCAGGGTGCGCCCACCAGCGCGCCTCCAGGTGAGAAAAGTCTAGGTCCGGCCAGCGGTCTGCCAGGTCTGTTGGTTCAGAACCAATGTCGCAGGAATATCCGGCGCGCTCCCGAATATCCGGTTCAATCTCTACGGAAAGATCAAACGGCTCAGCCACAATCAGCGCCGTTTGGATTGCGCGGGCATAGGGGCTGGCGACGATCCGGCGGATTGGCGTCGCCTGCAGACGTTGGGCAGCCTCACGCGCTTGTGTTTCACCAAGCGGCGTCAGCGGCGGGTCTGGTACACCTGGGTCAATGCGAGTCTTACTGAAATGCAGATTGAAGACCGTCTGGCCGTGCCGCAGCAGAATCATTCGCCGCGCTCATATCGGGAACTTGGGCCGGGGCGCCCCGGTGGCAAATCAGTGGGTGGCAAATCAGTGGGCGGCAAATCAATTGGCGGCTGCGAACCATTCGGGCCATTGCCTGGGTCATTCGGATCGACCTCTACAAACACCCCATCGATCACACCATCATCCGGCGCACGTTGGCCGTGCTTGCTTCGGTGGCGACGGGACATGCCTGCAATCGCCTTGCCCCATAGCAGACGCGTTGGCCCGAATAGAAGGGAAAGCCCCAGAATATCGGTGATAAACCCAGGTGTTAGAAGGAGCAAGCCGCCGGTAAATACGGCAGCGGCATCCAGTACCGGCACAATCGGCGCTTGGCCAGATTGCACGGCCTGGGCGAGCCGTTGCATCGCAGCACGGCCTTCCATCTTGGCCAGGAATGCGCCGGTAAAGGCGGTGAAAATCACAATACCAATCGTCGGCCACGTCCCGATTATCCCGCCGACCTGGATCAAGACAGCGATTTCAGCGATTGGCATCGCCACGAAAAGAAGAAACAGTATCCAGCCCATGCTTGCTTTGCGGCGTCCCGGCGTTATGGTGGCCAAATCCGAATTGCGCTAGTTTTTACGCCGTTACGGAACAATTGGTCGCTAACCTGTCTTTACGACCTATATGTAACATAGGGAGCGCGGGCCTAAGATAAAAGGCTAGCGCAAAACGCCAAAGCCAAATGTGGTTTTGGAGCGGGTGCGAAGGGAAGACGGTTCATGGGGAGCGATAGCGCCCTGATCGAAGTCATTATATTGGCTGTCGTTGCAGGTTTTTTGATCCTGCGATTGCGCAGTGTGCTGGGCAAACGCCACGGTGAAGAACGGCCGCGTTATAAGGATGCGGACCGCTATGTCGGCACGCGCCCCAAGCCGGACGATGCTGCGTCTACCAACGATTCAGCTGCAGATAACGTAACGCCTTTCCCCGGTGTTCAACGACCGAGCATGGACGCTGCCCCGCCTTTTGGCCCGGCAGCGAAGCTGCATGCGCTTGATCCAGAATTTAACGCAGACGAATTCCTTGGCGGCGCGCGTGAAGCATTCGCCATGATTCTGTCAGCCTATGCCAGCGGTGACCGGGACACGCTGCGCAGCCTTGCCCACGACGACGTCTATGAGCCAATGGAAGCCGCGATCACTGACCGCGAATCCAGAGGCGAAACCCTGGACGCAACAGTCATCGCCATCCAGACCGCCGGAATTGATGATGTCGAGGTCGAAGGCTCTGTCGCGCATGTCACCGTTCGTTTGAAATCTGAACAAACCAACGTGCTGCGCAATGCTGACGATCAACCGATTGATGGCGCGCCCAACCAGGTCGAAACCATTGTCGATCTCTGGACGTACGAGCGGGATATGCATTCGGATGATCCGAACTGGCTGCTGATCGAAACTCAGCCGGGCGAGTGATCTAGCCCGCGCCGGAGCGAGTGGCCATGCGTCCCTTTATTGTTTTAGCCGCTGCCGCTTTGGCGCTTGTGGCATGTTCTGACGCAGCGAAACCGCCACCCAAAACCACCACGCAAGAACCAACTGAAGCGAAAACCGCACCGCCGCCGGACTTGCGGCCCGTTGCTTTTTCAGCATTGCCGGGTTGGTCTGCGGATAACCCCGCCATCGCATTGCAGCAGTTTCGCGGCGTCTGTAAACGCTTTGGGCGCAAGAGTGCAGGCGATCCCGCGTCCAAAACCTGGCCCACCCTTGGCCGGAATGCAGACTGGGCTGCAGCCTGTGCGGCCGCAAAAGCCGCACCCAATACAGACCCAAAAGCTTTTGTAGAGGCCTGGTTTCAGCCCTATCAGGTGGGCAATGCCGCATCGACCGGCCTATTCACCGGTTATTATGAGCCTGAAGTCGCAGGATCCCGCACCCGCGGCGGCCCGTACCAAACGCCGCTTTACCGCAAGCCAGCTGATATCATCAGCGCAGACTTGGGCGCCTTTAACGCTGACCTCAAGGGCAAGACCCTGCTTGGCCGCGTCGAAAATGGCCGATTTCTGCCGTACCATGAGCGCGCAGATGTCGCCCGTGGTGCGCTAAAGGGCAAAGGCCTAGAGCTTGTGTGGTTGGCAGAGCCCGTCGCGGGTTTCTTCTTGGAAATCCAAGGTTCCGGCGTGGTCAAGCTGCCTGATGGGTCCCGCATGCGGATCGGCTATGCAGGCAAGAACGGCAGGCCATATCGCGCCATTGGCCGAGATTTAATCGCATCCGGTGCCATCCAACGGCAAGATATGTCCATGCAAGCGATCCGGTCCTGGCTCGCATCCAACCCAGGCCAGGCCCAAGACGTCATGAACCTGAACCGGTCTGTCGTATTTTTCCGCGAGGTGAAGGGCCGGGGGCCGATTGGTGCCGCAGGCGTTCCACTAGCCGCAGGCCGCAGCCTTGCCATTGACCCGAAATATGCGCCACTGGGCGGGCTGGTCTATTTAGACGTGCCGCACCCAGAGCCAAACCAGGCACCCATTCGCCGCCTCGTAGTGGCTGAAGATACGGGCGGCGCCATTAAAGGCCCTATACGGGGTGATCTGTTTTGGGGCACCGGTGATGCTGCTGGCGAAAAAGCAGGTCGCATGGCGGCCCAAGGTCGTTATTATCTTCTGGCACCCAAGCGGCGCTAAAGTTTTCACTCTCGGAAGGACCGGCAGATGGTCAAGGTTTACGGACGGGTCACGTCCAGCAATGTGATGAAAGTTCTCTGGACGTTGAGCGAGCTTGGCTTGGACTATGACCGGGTTGATGCCGGCATGGCTTATGGCGTTGTCGACACGCCGGAATACCGGGCCATGAACCCCAATGGCCGCGTTCCGACAGTCCAGGATGGCGAGCTTATCCTGTGGGAATCGAATGCAATTGTCCGGTATCTGGCTGCCAAGCACGGCGGTGAAGCGCTCTGGCCGTCAGACTTGGCGCACCGTGCTGATCTGGACCGCTGGATGGACTGGCAACAGACAACTCTGAACCCAGCCTTCACGCCCGTTTTTTGGGGCCTTGTGCGCACAGCACCAGAAGACCAGAACCACGACACCATAAAGGCGGCCGTCGGTGCTAGCTGCAACGCCATGGCAATGCTTGAGCACCGTTTGAAAGGCCAGAAATGGCTTGGCGGCGATGCGCTCTCCATGGCCGACATCCCACTTGGACCGAATGTACATCGCTTTTTCAATCTGGACTTCGAACGCCCGAACTTGCCGAATGTCCGTGCTTGGTATGATCGGATGTGCGAACGCCCGGCTTTTCAGCAGCACATTTCCGGCATTCCAATCGAGTAGTCTGACCGGTGACTGACGACGACGCTCAAACCGCAGAGGCCCAGGCTCTCTATGAACGGATCTGGCTGGCGAACCGTGATTCAAAGGTGGATATCGGGGCCCAGCTTAAGGTTCTGAACCATCCGCGCAGTCCTGTGTTCAAGCGGAGTGATAATCTGCTGCCATGGGTTGCGTTCATCTGCCTGTCAATTGTGGGCTACAGGATTGCTGGATGGATCGGCTTTCTGGCGATCTCTACGAGCATGGCGGTTCTGATGATGACGACGATCAGTTTCGCCGTGATGTCCAGGCTGCGGAAGCGCACACTCAGTTATGCGCTCTCTGGCAGGCAGGGGTTTGAGGAGCTGTGGGCCGGTGGAGGGCTGACCATCCGTATGGTTGGCGATCCGTCCAGCGAAGTTCGCGCACCCGATGGCGACTGGTTGGCCTTCTCCCGCCAGCACCTGCCGCGCGCAGACAATGAGCCAGTGGGATGAAACGCCAGAAGCCCAGGCGCAGCGTCTCCGAGGACGAAGCGGACGTATGGCGACAAGCCACATCAGGCGCCAAGCCGCTGAGTAATCGCGCCCGGACTCCGTATTTGGCGCGCCCTGCACCAGATCCCGCAGCTGTCCGCCAGCATTTGGCGGAAACAGCAGCGCGACCGTTGGAAACTGATTATCTGGCGCCCAGCTTAAAGCCAGCACCAGAAAAACACTTAGACCGGGCGCAGCTTACGCGTTTGAAACGGGGCCGTTTGCCCATTGAAGGACGGCTCGACCTGCATGGCATGACCGCCAGAGAAGCCGAGCGCAATCTCCGCAGTTTCCTCCGCGCGAGCCAGCAAATGGGCCGCCGAGCCGTGCTGGTTATTACCGGGCGCGGACTTGATACAACAGGGGCGGGCAAAGGCGTGCTAAAGCGTGAGGCACCGCAATGGCTCGCGCGCATGCCAGACATCGTTGCGGGCCATGCCCAAGCAGACCAGCGCCACGGCGGTGCCGGCGCGTTTTATGTCACCCTTCGCCGCAAAGATCGGGCCTAATAATGCAGCCAGGTGCGATTATCGCCGCCGCTATCGAAATTCTGGACGAGCAGGCCAGCAACCCAGGCCCGCTCGACCTGATTTTGCAGCGCTATGTTCGTGCGCGCCGCTATATCGGCTCCAAGGATCGATCTTCCTTGGGGGACCATGTATTTGGCGCAGTCCGGCGCCAAGGCCGCTTGGATTGGCGCCTGCGTGCTGCTGGTGCTGAACCCGGCCCCCGCGCGCGCATTCTGGCAGATGCGGTTCTGACCGGCGGCGCATCTATGTACGACCTAAGCGCCATGACCGCAGACGCCCAATACGGCCCACCACCGCTAACGACAGAAGAGTTGGGCTGGCTGGGCGCGCTTGGCGACCCGCCGCTTGCAGGTGCGGGCATGCCGCTTCAGGCAGAACTTGAATGCCCAGATTGGGCCTGGCCCGGATTCAATGCCGCATTCGGTGATCATGCAGCTGATGAGCTGGCCGCCCTGCGTGAACCTGCCCCGCTCGATCTTAGGGTCAACACCCTAAAAACCACCCACGAGCATGCCCTGGCCGAAATCCGCGCCGCCGGGTTCGAAGCGCGCGGCATGCCGTATTCACCCCATGGCATTCGGTTGATGGAGCGCGTCGCACTTGGGCGACTGCCTGGGTTACTGGATGGTGCCGTTGATCCGCAAGATGAAGGCTCCCAACTGGTCGCCATGATGGTCGGGGCGCAACCTGGTGAAAGCGTGGTTGATTTTTGCGCTGGGGCCGGCGGCAAAACCTTGGCGCTCGCAGCAGATATGCAGAACAAAGGCCGCCTTTTCGCACTCGATAGTGATGCACGGCGGCTGGAACGATCCGCACCCCGATACGCTAAGGCAGGTGTGGATAATGTGCAGCGCCGGGAGATTTCAACCGGCGCCGATTCCTGGCTGAAACGCCGGAAGCGCCGGTTCGACCGCGTGCTTGTTGATGCGCCCTGCACCGGCGTTGGCGCATGGCGGCGCAATCCGGATGCCCGTTGGAGCCGCAAAAGCCCGCCACTCTCAGAACTCGTGGCCTTGCAGGCTGTTATACTGGAACGTGCGGCGCGCCTTGTTCGGCCAGGCGGTCGCCTCGTTTACGCCACCTGCTCCATGCTGCCAGAAGAAAACGAAACCCAGGTCGACGCATTCTTAAGCAGCCATCCAGACTTCCGCCTCGATCCGCCAACACGCTTTCCCGCCCCCCTCACCGGGCCTTATCTGAAGCTGACCCCAGCGCAACATGGCTGTGACGGGTTCTTCGCGGCGGCGCTTACACGCGCAGAGGCGGCAAAGGCACCAGAAGAAAATTCTGCAGAAACTGATCCATCAGACTGATGCACCCGTATAGCTGACACACCGAGCCCCCAAGGGCTCTTCTTGAAATGCGACCGGCACTACTCCAGCATTGGCTGAGAGAGGGTTTTTATGGGCCTGAATTGGCACCCAAGTGATGATCTGTTGGCGGACTATGGCGCAGGCACCTTGGCCGAAGGGTGGAGCTTGGCCATGGCCTCGCACCTAGCCATGTGCCCAGACTGCAGAGCCGACGCCATCGCCCTTGATGCTATTGGTGGTGCGGCTTTGGACAACCTACCTGTTGTGCCAATGACAGACTCTGCTCTGGATTACGCCCTATCCGCTATTCAAAACGCGCGGCAACAACAACCAGAGCCGACGCGGCCAGCCAGTCCCAACGCCGTTCTACCGCCTCCCTTAGCGGACTATGTCGGCGGGGATATTGATGCGATCAAATGGCGGTCCATCGGCGGCAAAGTCCGGCAGTGCATTCTGCCAACCACCGATGGCAAGGCATCCGCCCGCCTGTTGACGATCCCACCCGGTGCCGCTGTGCCCGAACACACCCATAGCGGCCAAGAAATCATCCTGGTGCTGCAAGGCAGCGTCGTTGATGGGGACGCAGTCTATGGTCCAGGCGACGTACAGCAAGCCGATGCGGATGTGACCCACATGCCCGCCGCTGGGCCAGGAGACGTGTGCATCTGCCTATTGGTAACGGATGGTCCGCTGAAATTTACCGGTCTCTTGCCGAAACTGGCCGGTCTCTTCGCTAAGCTCTAACTGCGCCAGATCGGCTCTTTCAAACCATCGACGAATGCAGCATGGGCAGCTTTTTCAGCTTCGGACGCCGTGTGGGGTCGCGCCGGGCGGAATTCTCGGCTGATCTGGGCTATCTGGCCAGAATCGGGCCGGTTTTGCGTCTTGGATGTATCCTGGGCATCAGCGACAAGTGACAGGCCCGGCTGGCGCCCGCCAATGAGTTCCAGATAAACCGCCGCCAGTAGCTGACAATCAACCAGCGCACCATGCTTGTCACGAACGCTTAGGTCGACGTCGAAGCGACGGCAAAGAGCGTCCAGACTGTTGGCACCGCTCGGAAAACGCCGGCGCGCGATTTCCAGCGTATCGATCAAACGAACTTCAGGCAGGGGCGGGCGATTCAGCCATTTCAGCTCAGCGTTTAAAAACTTGGAATCGAAGCTGGCGTTATGGATAACCAATGCAGCGTCATCACCAATGAATTCCAGAAAATCATCAACGATATCAGCGAATACTGGCTTGTCGGACAGAAATTCTTCGGAAAGACCATGAACCCCGAACGCGCCCTCCGGCATGTCCCGTTCGGGGTTGATATAGCAGTGATACTCATTCCCGGTCGGCACATGAAAATTAAGCTCGACGCAGCCAATTTCTACCACGCGATCGCCTGTTTCAGGGTCAAAGCCTGTGGTTTCCGTATCAAGCACGATCTCGCGCATTTGGTGTGATCCTTTAGATTCTGGCGTAGCGTTTAGCTGCTTTGCGACGTGCAACCCGAAGCGCTTTCGCAAGCGCTTCTCGGGTCACACGCTTACCGAGACCGCTTGGCAGAATATGGTCAGCCCGGCGGCGTTTGACAGCATCTGGCGTTTGCTTGGCGCGGATTTGCTCTAACCGCTCCATCGTGACACCGGGCCTAGCAAGCACGCGGTGCGTTTGGATATGCTTTGGCGCACTGACCACAAGCACCATATCGCAGCGCTTCTCGCCGCCCGTTTCAAACAACAACGGCACATCACGCGCAACAACGGGTTGGCGATCTCTGGCAGCCCGGGCCATGAACGCGCGTTCACCACGGCCCAGCATGGGGTGGATGATGCGTTCAAGTTGCTTGAGCGCTGCATCATCCCCAAAAACACGAGCACCAAGGGATGGCCGATCGACCGCACCACCTTTCACGACGCCTGGAAACGCTGCCTCTATAGGTGCAACAGCACGACCGCCCTTTGCCAGCAGCTTATGGACTTCAGCGTCAGCATCGATCACTGGAATTCCAGCCTGACGCAGCATCCGCGCCGCCTCGCTTTTGCCCATGCCAATAGAGCCTGTGAGGCCGATGACGAACCGTCCGTTCTTCATGTGAGATCCGCCAAAATGACATCCCTAAGCGTTCCATCAACAACGGGCTTCACGCCAAACCATGCTTCAAAACCAGGTGTTGCTTGGTGCAGCAGCATTCCCAATCCATCAACACCTTGATTGCCCCGTGCCCGCGCCGCTGCCAGTAGCGGTGTTTCTAGCGGACTATAGACAATGTCATATACGACGGCGCTACCGGGCAAGTCCTCCAGCACGATATCCAGGGCCGGTTGTCCTGTCATACCAAGGCTAGTGGTGTTCACCAGAAGGCCACAGCTTGCGAGCGCGCTAGACCGTTCAAACCAATCGATAACTTTGACTTTCTCACCGAATGCATCGGCCAGAACCTCAGTCTTAGCCCGGGTTCGATTGGACAAACGGATTTCAGGTGCGCCCGCTTGGAGCAGCGCGAAAATCCCAGCGCGGGTAGAACCACCAGCCCCCAGGACCATCACTGGCGCTGCAGATGCATCCCAATTCGGTGCCGATGCTTGCAAATGGGCTAAGAGGCCAGGCGCATCCGTATTTGACCCATGGAGTGAGCCATCAGACTGCACAACAACGGTATTCACCGCACCAATGGCTTCAGCAGCCGCGTCACGTACATCAACGGTTTGGAAAGCTGTGAGCTTGTGCGGTAGTGTTACATTCGTTCCAGAAAATCCGAGTTTGGCAAGCGCTCGGAATGCTGCAGCGCCGTTTTCTGGTTCAACCGCAAATGGGATATAGGCCCCATCAATGCCGTATCGTTCTAACCAGTGACCATGAATCAACGGCGAGCGAGAATGACTGATCGGCCACCCCATAACGCCGGCGATTTTTGCTTTTCCAGTAACAGTCATTGATCAAGCACCCCGGCTTTCCGCAAGGCGCCCAGGAGTGGCGTTAATGGGAGGCCCAAAACTGTGAAAAAATCGCCATCCACGCGGTCGAAAAGCTGTACGCCAATGCCTTCCATGAAATATCCACCCACGGATCGCATAGCGTCCTCTCCCACCTCTGCCAAATATCTGTCTAAGATCGTGTCAGAAAAGTCCCGCATATGGATATGGGCAGGCTCCACATGGCCCCAAATCTTGCCTTGGGGACCAAGCAATACGACAGCAGAATGTAAGGTGTGACGCTTTCCACGAAAGGTTTGAAGCTGACTGCGCGCGGCAGACATACTGACAGGTTTGTCAAATCTTTCAGGCCCTAAAACCAACATCTGATCGGCACCAACGATCAGGCTATCGGGGTACGCTGATTGTGCCGCCCGCGCTTTTGCCTCCGCCAGCGCCAATGCCGTATCTTCAACAGACAGACCATCCGCCAAAGCTGTCACTTTGATCGCGTCTTCATCTACGTTTGTTGCCAGCGCTTCAAATGCGACGCCAGCGTTTTCCAGTAATTGACGCCGAGAGCGGCTAGCGGTGGCGAGAACAAGCGGTTTATGCGTTTGCATGCTGTGCCTCCTGGTGTCGTTCATATAGCTGGATAATTGAAGCTGCTGTTTCCTCAATCGAGCGACGGGACACATCAATCACAGGCCAATTCCGCGCTAGAAAATAACGCCTTGCTTTAATCACTTCCTGGCGCACCTGGTCTGTGTCCACATAATCGGTTTCCGTATCTTCCCCGTGCAGATGCACAAGGCGGTGTCGGCGAACTTGGATGAGGCGGCCAGGATCTGCCGTCAGCCCAACAACAAGCGTATCCTTAGCGTCTAATAATTCTTGCGGCGGTGGTGAGGTTGGTACGAACGGCACATTCGCAGCCTTGAGGCCACGGTTCGCGAGATACACACAAGTCGGCGTTTTTGATGTACGCGACACGCCACACAAAATCACATCAGCTTCATTCAATGACCAAAGCGATTGACCATCATCATGGGCCATGGCGTAGTTCATTGCTGAAATTCGGTCGAAATAGGCCTCATCCATTGCATGTTGCAGGCCAGGCTGATTTTTGGATTGCTCACCCAACACGGATCCTAGCGCCGAAATAGCCCCATCAAGCAATGACACTGCCGGCATGCTCATAGATCGACAGGCGCTCAGCAATTGGCTGCGCATGTTATCATCCAGCATCGTCAGGAAAACAACGCCTGGTTTATCTGCGATGCCTTCGATCACTCGGTCGATCTGAGCCGGGCTGCGCACCAGGGTCCAGAAGTGCTCCGTCACTTCAGCCTGCTGGAATTGGGCAAGGGACGCTCGGGCAACACTTCGGACCGTATCGCCAGTCGAATCGGAGACCAAATGGAGGTGAACTTGCTTATTTGGCATCAATCAGGTCCAAAATAACGGCGTGGATAGCTTGTATAACAGCTGGAAAACCCGGGCATGGAATGATCATAACTCTCATCTAGGCGGATGCATGGGGATAAGCACCCTAAACAGGCTGATTCAGCTATGGAGTTTCTCACATGTTGACGGTGGGTTTAAGAGGCTGGGGATGACCAACACCGATTGATGCTTATCCCCATGATTCACGTTGCTATCAAGCCAGAACAGCCATGGCTTAAGTTGGGAAATACACAGAAAATGCGCAATCTAGGCTCACCAATTGAAGCTGTGCATATCCGGCCCTAGATCAATAATAGACAAGGTTTTCCACGGAACTCGCCCCCCCAACTGTCTTCACTATCAAGATTCAAATTAGAATCTTTAGTTTAGGAAGGGTTTATGAGCTCGGTGGAAAAGGTATCATCCTTGTCATTCCTCCGATCCTGGTTTGAAAGCAGATATTTCCACCATGCTGATTTGCGATGTCCTGGCTGGCCAACCAACCGACCGCCGACCAATCTGGCTCATGCGCCAAGCAGGCCGGTACTTGCCTGAATATCTGGAACTACGGAAAGCCGCTCGTGATTTCCTGAATTTCTGCTACACGCCGGATATGGCAACGGAAGCAACGTTGCAGCCCATCCGGCGCTTTGGGTTTGATGCGTCGATAATATTTTCCGATATTTTGGTGATTCCTGATGCGCTTGGTGTGGATGTAAAATTCATTCCAGGCACTGGTCCAGTACTGGAAACCATCAAATCCCCAGCGGATATTCAGGCGTTGACACCAAGCGCTGTTGAGGAACATTTGCAGCCTGTCTACACAGCGCTTCGGCAAACTCGCGCAGCTTTGCCAGATGAAACGGCACTCATCGGGTTTGCTGGTGCTCCGTGGACATTGGCGGCCTACATGGTCGAAGGTTCTGGTAGTCGGGATTATGCAACTGCCCGGAAATTCGCCGTCAATGAACCGGATGCGTTCATGGCGCTGATCAGCATGCTCGAAACCGTAATTTCTGATCATTTGACCCGCCAGATCGATGCTGGTGCCCAGATCGTTCAAATTTTTGATAGCTGGGCCGGCGCACTTCCTGCTTATGGGATTGAACAATGGAGCTTGGCACCGATCCAACGGATTGCGGGGGCAGTTAAAGCTGCTCGTCCAGATGCCTATGTGATTGCATTTCCGCGTGGCGCAGATTCCTACCTTGAGGCCTATGCCTCCACTAAGTCGATCGATGCTGTATCCTGCGGTCAAAGTCTGCCAGCGGAACAGATGGCCCGTGTGGCCAATGCAGGGGCCGTTCCGCAAGGAAATCTTGATCCGACGGCGCTCGTTAAAGGTGGCGATATTTTGGATCGTGAGCTTCGCCGTATCCTTGCTGCCACGGAAGGTCATCGCCATATTTTCAATCTGGGCCATGGCATTACACCAGACACGCCGATTGCCCATGTTGAACGCCTAATTGAGACGGTTAGAGGCTGATTATGCTGGATTTTCTGGCAGATATATATCTCTGGACCAAAGCGCTTCATGTAATTTCAATGATCGCCTGGATGGCGGGATTGCTCTATCTGCCGCGCCTATTTGTCTACCACACCGAAGTAGCCGTTGGATCGCCAGAATCTGAGCGTTTCAAGATCATGGAACGACGCCTGTTACGGGCGATCATGAACCCAGCCATGATCGCCACATTCCTATTTGGTGGCCTGTTATTGGCGACACCAGGCGTTATTGATTGGTCTAGCGGTTGGATCTGGGTGAAGCTCGTATTGGTGCTTGGCCTTAGCCATTTCCATCATGTGATGGGCCGTTGGCGGAAGGATTTCGCAGCGGATAAAAATACGCGGTCCAGCCGCTATTTCCGCATTGCCAATGAGGTTCCGACATTGGCGATGATCGTGATCGTGATCATGGTGATCGTGCGGCCATTTTGACCTGATCGTTCCGCAGCAATCTGCTTGACAAATGCTTGTAAACGCCGCAATAAGCCAGCGTTCCTGCGGTAATCGCCCTTTTGGGTCCTGCCTTCTGCCGCAGATTGGTTCTATTCGCTGCCTGACAGCAACTTGAGCAGAAACCAGACAAGTCATCCTTTGCTAATCTCGACTTTGACGCCACAAAACATGGAATTTGATCGTGCTGGATAACGCTCCCCAGTCGATGAACCTGCAAGAACTCAAGCAGAAAACACCGGCCGCTCTCCTAGAGATCGCCGAAGAGCTTGAGATCGAAAACGCAAGTTCACTCCGCAAGCAAGACCTGATGTTCACTATTCTGAAAGAGTGGGCTGACCAGGATGTCGTCATTACTGGCGACGGTGTGCTGGAACTGATGCCGGATGGGTTCGGATTCTTGAGATCTCCGGATTCCAATTATCTGCCAGGGCCGGATGATATTTACCTGGCACCTGCGCAAATCCGTCGGTTTAGCCTACGGACTGGTGATACGGTCGGTGGTGAAATTCGGGCGCCGAAAAATGGCGAGCGCTACTTCGCATTGGTCAAAATGAACCATGTGAATTACGAGGTCCCGGAGAAAGTCCGCCAGCGCGTTAATTTTGACAATCTGACGCCGCTTTATCCGGAAGAACGGCTGAAGCTTGAGGTTGATGACCCGACCTCAAAAGACCTGACGACGCGGGTGATTGATCTTGTATCGCCCATTGGTAAGGGACAGCGCGCCCTTGTCGTGGCGCAGCCCAGGACCGGTAAAACGGTCATGTTGCAGTCCATTGCCCATGCGATTGCAACCAACAATCCGGAAGTGAAGCTTCTGGTGCTGCTCATTGATGAGCGCCCGGAAGAAGTCACGGATATGCAGCGTTCTGTTCGGGGTGAGGTTATTTCCTCAACGTTTGACGAACCAGCCTCGCGTCATGTGCAAGTCGTTGAAATGGTGATCGAAAAAGCCAAACGCTTGGTTGAGCATAAGCATGATGTCGTCATCCTGCTTGATTCCATTACCCGCCTCGCCCGCGCCTACAACACGGTCGTACCGTCCTCCGGCAAGGTGCTGACAGGTGGTGTTGACGCGAACGCTCTGCAACGCCCGAAGCGGTTTTTCGGTGCAGCCCGAAACGTCGAAGAAGGCGGCAGCTTATCTATTATCGCAACAGCACTGATCGATACGGGCAGCCGTATGGATGAGGTTATCTTCGAAGAGTTCAAAGGTACCGGCAACGCGGAAATCGTGCTGGATCGGAAGCTTGCCGACAAACGCGTATGGCCAGCTATCGATATCGGTAAGTCTGGTACGCGTAAGGAAGAGCTGCTCGTGGACCGTCAGGATCTCAACAAAATGTGGATGCTGCGCCGTGTGCTGATGCCAATGGGTACCCAGGACGCGATGGAGTTCTTGGTCGGCAAGCTGCGTGAAACCAAGAGCAACGCAGACTTCTTTGACCAAATGAACCAGTAGCAGGCGCTATTCGGCTGCTGCCTGCTGGAGCATGCGGCGACGGTATGTCGGCCCCCACTCACGGGTTGTTTCATAGATTTTTGGCAATGGGCGGCCGTTCGGCAGCGTTAGCCAGAGGCGCAGCATGCACCGGCGGGCTGCTGGGTCTGCGTGATCTGTATAGGTGTTGCGGGCGTGGAAACAGGTTGCGTTATTACCAATTTCTAGATCGCCTGGCTCCAGCGTCAACGCAAGATGAAAGCGCGGATCATTCGCGGTTTTATCAAGGTAATCAAGCGCTTCGATCTGTTTATCCGTCAGACGCGGCAATTCCGGGAAGCGTTGCGCTGTTTCAATATATCGGCGTTTATAAAGCGCTGACATAAGCCCGTCATGGGCTGTAAATACCGGCAATGTCTGGACTTTAGCGTCATCTGGGTTTTGCGCGCGGGCATCAAAATGGAATGGTGCGCGCAGTTCAGCCGCAAGGTCAGGCCGTTCTTCCAGGATCGCATTATAGATCGCGACGGATGAGACGAGCCGGGACCGTCCGCCAGATTTAGCCGTTCGAAGGCACATCAAAGCGAAGATATCTGCGCCATCCGTATGAAAATTCAGTTCTTCATTGGTCTGAAATCCGCGGATATTGTCAGACTTATCAACTTCAGCGCCGGTATCCGTCACCACATGCAAAAGCGCGCCAGCTTTATCTTGTGGTTCAGGAATTCCTAGATATTGCCCGATACCCCATAGCAGCACAGGCGCTTCAGTGTCTGAGAAATCCTCCACTGGCAGCCCCTGCAACAAAACAAAGCCCCGCCCGCCCTCAAGCTCATCCCGGAAGCCAATGAGCCGCTGCCCGAGGGTTGGCAGCGGGAAGTTTGTTGCAGTTAGCGCTGTGGTGGGTTTCCCAGTGCTGATCGCAGTTTTGGCCGCTGTACCAACCTCGTCGCGCTCTGCGTCTGTCAACCGCACTCGCCAGGTTTGGTCTTTGTCCAAATCGGCTGCAGTCCATGCGACAGCTCCCTGGAATGGACCTATCTCCTGAGCCATATCAGATCTCCCCAAGCGCGTGCATACTTATCAGTATGTTTTTATGAAAGTGCTGCTCTGAAAGCATCGAGTGTGCGGCCATTGGCAAGGTTCGCATTCTCTTCGTCGTATGGAATGCCGCCGATACGCGCGAAAGCGTGATCCATACCCGGATAGCTGAAAATACTGGCTGCACCGGTGTTCGCCAGCCCGTCTTTGACTTTCGCCTGGGCTTCTTTTGGCACAAACCCATCTTCTTCAGCGATGTGTAGCACCAGCGGCTTTGTTATGTTGCTGGCCTCACCCAAAAGGTCCTCGATGCCAACGCCGTAGTAGCCGACATTGCAATCTGCATCTGTCCGGGTTGCAAGCAAATAAGCCAGCTTACCGCCAAGACAGAACCCGACGGAGCCGACTTTGCCATTGGCGCCGTCCATTTGCCGCCCATGGGCGATAGTCGCCTTCAGGTCATCAATACCCTTCTCAACATCGAAGCCTTGGTAAAGCTCAAACGCTTTCTTCCATTCCGCTTCGGATTGGTCGGTGATATCGACGCCCGGCTCCTGGCGCCAAAACAAATCGGGTGCCACAGCGATGTAGCCCTGATCCGCCCAATGTTTGGCAATATCGCGCATGGCGTGGTTGACGCCAAAGATTTCTTGGATGCAGATGACAACCGGCCCTTGGCCGCCTGCTGGTTTTTCTACATAGGCTTTGAAAGACCCGCCATCATTCGCCTGAATATTAATCCACTCGGCCATGCTCATATCCTTCCAGAAGTCTTGGTTCTTTCTGAAAGCATAACCGTGGCGCTACTTCGTGCGCAACGCCTTCAGGCGTCCGACAATTGCCTTCAGCTCAGCATTTGCTTCTTCAACGCCAAGTGTGAGTTGCTCTTCTGAGAGGGAAAGGTCGAGTGACGCGCGATGTGCCTGCGCTTCGTGGGATATAAGGGCGTCAGCTTCACTCTTGGTCCGCCGATAGCTCTGGGCGGCGAAGGCGGCGGCGAGGGAATAGCGAACATAGGCGCTGCGCAGTCGCTCAGGCGCATTCTCGCCAGCGGCTTGGTCTTCTTTCGCAAGGGTGATCAGTGCTGCTGCGTTTCCATAGGCTGCAGCTGCCTTTCGCCATCGGTGTGCGGCCTCAGTATCTTCGCCTGCTTGTAGGAGATCGGCGAGGAGTGACATCGCTTCAGGGCGCTTCTGCTCGGCTGCGCGTTTTGCCCAGTTGATGGCGGCAGCTTCGTTCTTTGCGATCACACCGCCTGTCGCCAGCATATTTGCCAGGGTTGACTGCGCTGGAGCGTATCCGGCCATCGCTGCGTCCAGAAGTAAGGCCTCACCCCGTGGAATATCCGGGTCACCGCCAAAGCCACGCAGCAGCAAATGGGCGAGAAGTGCTTTCTCTTGAGGCGTTGAAGGGTCCTGCAGTACGGCGCGGGCAGCGGCGGGTGAGCCGGCCTTGTAGGCGTCCATTGCCGTTTTGAAATCTGCCTGCGCTCCGCTAACGGGCAGTATCACCGCCATGGCTAGCGCATAAAGGCCAACCTGCATCCCATTCATCTTCACAGTAAAAGCGCTCCTTCGTGTTGCAGTAGCCATTGCTTTGTTTCAACGCCGCCTTTGCCTGAATACCCTACCATGCGGCCGCCTGCCCCGACGACCCTGTGACACGGAATGATGATCGGAATTGGGTTCCGGCCGCACGCACCACCAACCGCCCGTGCGGGCTTCCCGACAATCGCTGCCAAGTCGCCATAAGTGGCCGTAACGCCATAGGGGATTTCACACATGGCTGCCCACACGGCCCGCTCAAAAGCATCTCCCGCGGGCAAGCAGTCAACGGTGAAGTCTTTGAGATCACGCGCGAAATAAGCATGGAGCTCAGCCGTTGCGTCGGCAAGCGGGTGCGCATTGACCGGCATCGTTGGTTCGTCGTCTACCCAATTCAGAGCGGTTACCGCGCCGTTCTCCGCTGTTACTTCAAGGCCGCCAAGAGGTGAGCTTACTATGGTCTTTGCAATCTTTTCGTCCATCGTCGCTCCTTTGCACCAATCTGATGGCGATGTGCCACATTGGCTTCAGCCGTAGGCATGGCTTGCGTCAATGGCTATATAGTACTTGCGCCACAAGCAAGGAATGGGTCTGCGATGAAGATCACCATAGATTTCGATGCGACGCCTGACGAAGCCCGTCGGTTTTTTGGCCTACCGGATATTGCGCCGATGCAGGAAGCGCTTGTGGCAGACATGACAGCCAAAATGCAGGATGCGTTGGGGTCTATGGATCCTGAGCAGATGTGGCGGCAGTGGATGCCGGTCGCTGGCGCTGGCATTGGTGGTGCCGGTATTGGTGGCGCTGGCACAGACATACCTGGCGGTATGGATGCCATGCGCCAGTTCTGGGAACAGGCTATGCGCACGGCCATGACCGGCGGTAAATCGGACGAAAAATGATGGGTGCGCGATAGGATGAGCGCCGGGGACGTCATATTCGCCTGTGCAACAGCATCCGGCCAAGCAGGCGTCGCCGTTATCCGGGTTTCCGGCGATGCTGCAGGTGATCTGTTCCCTGTATTGACCGGTAAACCCCCGCCAGCCCCGCGCAGAGCCAGCTTGCGCCGTTTAGTAGACCCTTCAGATGGTGCCATGCTGGACCAGGCGCTAACGCTTTGGTTCCCGGCCCCACATAGTTTTACCGGCGAAAATACGGCGGAATTGCATGTACATGGCGGCGCTGCGGTCATCACGGGCGTCATGGAAGCGTTGGCGGGTATAGCAGGGTTTCGACCAGCGGAGCCCGGAGAGTTCACACGCAGGGCATTCCGGAACGGCAAATTGGATTTGGCAGAGGCAGAAGGCCTAGGGGATCTGATCGCGGCGGATACGGCTGCGGCCAGGCGGCAGGCGCTCTGGCAGTTGGAAGGCGGGCTGAGTGCGCTCTATGCAGATTGGCGTGAGCGTTTAGCGGTCAGATTGGCATTCGCGGAGGCCAGCTTGGATTTCGCGGATGAGCCTCTACCACATGACCTGGAGGCCGCAAACCGTGAAGCGATCCTGGCTCTACGGTCTGAGCTCGAATTGCAGCTTAGCTCAAACCGCCCTACTGAACGTATGCGCGATGGGCTGTATGTTGCATTGGTAGGCCCGCCAAATGTAGGTAAATCCAGCCTGCTGAACGCGCTAGCAGGTCGCGACGCTGCGATTGTTACAGACATTCCTGGCACGACGCGGGATGTGATGGAAGTGCGCTTGGATATCGGTGGATATCCAGTCCTCGTTGCTGATACTGCTGGCCTGCGTGAGAGTGAGGATGTCGTTGAGCAAGAAGGGATGCGCCGGGCACGGATAGCCGCGTCAAATGCTGATATGGTCGTAACGGTAGCCGAATGCCAAAACTGGCCGAATGCGCCTGCAGCTCTCACGCAAGGTACTTCCGAAAAGGACTCGCCAAACCTCGTCTTCTGGAATAAGTCAGATGCAGTTCAGACGCAGCCAGTTCTGGATGATGTAAAGCCCGCAATCTGGGGTGCCGCGAAGATCGGTGCCGGTCTGGATCTTTTAGAAGATGCCATACGACAGGTAGCGAGGCAGGCATTTGAGTCCGGTCCATCACCTGGCATCACGCAGGCACGCCATAGGGTCGCGCTTGAAGACTGTGTTGCGGCTTTGCATCGCTGGGAACACGCACCCGCACCTGAGCTCGCTACAGAGGATTTACGGCTAGCGATGCGGAGTTTGGGGCGTGTTGTCGGACTGGTTGATGTTGAAGATCTATTAGACCGCATATTTAGTGCGTTCTGCATTGGGAAATAGGATAAGCAAGGACAATGTTTCACGTGAAACATCATGATTATCAATACGATGTCATCGTGGTCGGTGGAGGTCATGCGGGTTGTGAAGCCGCTGCGGCTGCCGCGCGCATGGGCGCGCGCACAGCTCTCGTTACCCACAAGCTCGACACAATCGGCGAAATGTCCTGCAATCCAGCGATTGGTGGCCTTGGTAAAGGTCATCTCGTTCGGGAAATCGATGCGCTAGATGGATTGATGGGACGCGTTGCCGACGCGGCTGGTATTCAATTTCGCCTCCTGAACCGGAGTAAAGGCCCTGCGGTCCGGGGTCCCCGGGCGCAGGCTGACCGGAAACTATATCGGGAGGCAATGAAGGCCGCCCTCGCAGAACAAGATGGACTATCGCTTATCGCGGGTGCAGTCGATGACATTCTGATGGATGGGCCTCAGGCATGCGGTGTTCTTCTTGAAGATGGTCGAGAGATCCGGTCCGGTGCTGTCGTTGTAACCACTGGGACATTTCTGCGTGGTATCATTCATATCGGCCATACGCAGATCGCATCTGGCCGGATTGGTGAGGCCGCCGCAACTACATTTGGCCAACGGCTTGAGTCCCACGGCTTTGCGATGGGGCGCCTTAAGACTGGTACGCCTGCCCGACTTCTTCGAGACTCCATCAACTATTCAACACTGACGGCTCAGCCGGGGGACAATCCACCGGAGCCATTCTCTGCGATGACAAAGGCAATCACAACGCCACAATTGGATTGCCATATCACCTTTACGAACGACCAGACCCACAAGATTATCCATGAACACCTGCATGAGTCGGCGATGTATGGTGGTGGGATTACTGGCCCCGGACCACGCTATTGCCCTTCTATCGAAGACAAGGTTGTTCGATTTCAGGAAAAAAACGCACATCAGATCTTCCTTGAACCGGAAGGATTGGATAGTCTCCTTGTCTATCCAAATGGGATATCGACCAGTTTGCCGGAGGCCGTCCAGGTAGAATTTCTTCGAACCATTGAAGGCCTTGAGAGCGTTGAGATCGCCAAACCTGGCTATGCTGTAGAGTATGATTTCGTTGACCCCCGTGAGCTGGACCATGGCCTGCAAACGAAGCGGATCCCCGGCCTTTATCTTGCGGGGCAGATCAATGGCACGACCGGGTATGAGGAAGCAGGCGCGCAGGGCCTGATCGCTGGTTTGAGTGCAGCCCGTGCGGTTTCCGGGCAGGATCAAGTCACATTTGACCGCTCGGAGGCCTATATGGGCGTCTTGATCGATGATCTGGTAGTGCGTGGGGTTGATGAGCCCTACCGAATGTTTACATCCCGAGCAGAATTTCGATTGCATCTACGAGCCGACAATGCTGATGGTCGTCTAACTGCGCGCGGTATTGAGATTGGGTGTGTTGGTAAAGCACGGACTGATTTGTTTCACGTGAAACATGCCGCACTCCAGAGCGCACGAACGACCCTTGAAGCATGGACGGCCACGCCTGGTGAGCTCAGTAGAATAGGCGCACCGGCGAATGATGATGGGCGTCGTCGATCTGCCCTGGAGCTTATGGGGCGCTTTGGCGCTGAGGACCGGCATCTCTGCATGCTTTGGCCCGAGCTTGCTGATATCCCGCTCTGGGCCCGTGAGAGCCTGACGGTGGATGCGCAATATGCCTCTTACTTAGATCGCCAGCGCGCCGACGTTGAGGCTTTCAAGCGTGACGAGGCTTTACAACTGCCGAAAGACCTTGATTACGCAGACATTGGCAGTCTTTCTAATGAGGCGCGCCAACGCTTGGAACGTGTGCGCCCCGATACGCTGGGCGCTGCAGCAAGGATGCCAGGGATCACGCCAGCGGCCATAAGCGCGCTCTTGCGCTACATGCAAAACGGCCCTAAACGCTGTGCAGCGGCTCGATGAACCCACCGAAAGACGTCCTAAGCGCTCTAACTAAATTGGGTGTTTCTGACACGGCTCTTGAAGGTTTAACGACCTATGTCGCTGTGCTGGATAAGTGGCGGCAGCGGATCAATCTAATTGGCCCAGGGTCCGTAGATGATATCTGGCGGCGGCACGTTTTGGATTCAGCCCAGGTCTGGCCACAGATATCGGAGATGGATGGGCCGCTTTTGGACCTTGGGTCAGGTGCCGGATTGCCCGGCCTGATCGTCTCAATCCTGGGCGCGAGCAATGTGACGCTCGTAGATAGCGATCAGCGGAAAGCCGTTTTTTTGCGGGAGGCGTCTCGTGCAGCGGGCGTAAAACCACGTATTGTCGCCCAGCGTTTTGATGCAGCACTGTCGAATGAAGCTGGTTCTTATGATGTTGTGACGGCGCGGGCTGTCGCCAGCATCGCAAAATTGATGCCGATCCTGAGTAAAGCGCTGAAACCTGAGGGTTATGCACTGCTGCTCAAAGGAGCGCAGGCCGAAAAGGAATTGACCGAGGCGCAGAAATCCTGGACACTGCGATACGCTCTAACGCCCAGTATTACTGGGGGTGGCGGTCAAATTGTCAAAATATGGGGCATTGCGCAGCATGATAGAAGTTCTTGACGCGCCATCAAGGCAGCCTGAACAGGCCGCTCCGCGTCCGCGCATCATTGCCGTCGTCAACCAGAAGGGTGGGGTTGGTAAAACGACCACGGCCATAAACCTTGCCGCAGCACTTGCTGCGTGCGGTAAGAAGACGCTGGTGGTCGATTTGGACCCCCAAGGTAATGCCTCCACCGGGGTTGGCATTCCTGCCAGCAAGCGTGCCATTGGCGTTTATGACGTTTTGATTGGGGAGGCTGCACTCCATGACGCTGCCATGCCGACAGAAACGCCTGGCTTTCATATTATCCCGTCGACCATGGATTTGTCCGGTGCGGAAATCGAGCTGGTTGGCATGCCGCGCCGGGAACGTCGGCTTGCGGACGCATTGGATGCGAGTATTGGTGCCGGCGCGCTGGACTATGCCTACATTCTCATTGATTGCCCGCCATCGCTTGGCTTGCTGACGCTGAACGCGCTTACAGTGGCTGATGGAGCACTGGCACCATTGCAGGCGGAATTCTTGGCGCTTGAAGGATTGAGCCATTTGAAGCGCACGATCGACCTTGTGTCAGAGCGGCTCAATCCACGTTTGGCGCTTGAGGGGATTGTGCTGACAATGATGGACCGACGGATGCGCTTGGCCGAAGCGGTCGCTGCGGATGTACGGTCGCATTTCGGTGAGATCGTTTATAAGGCCGAAATTCCACGCAATGTACGGGTATCAGAAGCGCCATCACATGGAAAACCAGTTTTGCTCTACGATCTGCAATGCTCCGGTAGTCGGGCTTATCTAAAGCTGGCACGGGAATTCCTGCGGCGTGAGAAGGTTTTGGCGCCAAAAGGTCAATCCGGAATGGGGCAGGCAGCGTGAGCGACGACGCGAAGAGCGGTGGTAAAGCCGCACGGCCAAAGCTGGGGCGCGGGCTTGCAGCTTTGTTGGGCGATGATGGCGACGCGATGGACGCGGGCGTTGAGGAAGTATCTGCACGATTGGCTCGTGCGATTCCGATCGCAGCATTGCGTCCGGGTGCTGGGCAACCAAGGCGGCATTTTGATGAGGATGCGCTCGATTCCCTAGCGCAGTCGATCCGCGAACGCGGAATGTTGCAGCCGATTATTGCGCGCCGTGTTGATGGCGCACCAGGCCAGTATGAGATTGTCGCCGGTGAGCGACGCTGGCGGGCAGCGCAGCGGGCCGGATTGGCCGAAGCACCGGTTATCCTTCGGGAGATGACGGATCGGGATGCGTTGGAAATCGCACTCGTTGAGAATGTTCAACGTGAGGATTTGAACCCGGTTGAAGAGGCCGGCGGATATCAAAACCTGATCGATACGTTTGAGTATACTCAGGATGATCTAGCGAAAGCGGTCGGCAAAAGTCGGCCCCATGTCGCGAACATGCTGCGTCTCTTGAAGTTACCGGAGAAGACGCAAGCGCGGTTGGCTTCTGGTGAGCTTTCTGCCGGCCATGCGCGGGCATTGCTAATGGCGAGCGACCCGGAACGGTTGGCGGACATCGTGAAAGCGCGAGGCCTTAACGTTCGGCAGACCGAGCGATTGGTGCAAGAAGGCGGTATGCCAACAGCCGCCAAACCGCCGCCAGCGCCGAAGGACCCGAATGTTCGGGCGCTGGAACGGGAATTGACGGAAGCGCTTGGCCTTAGCGTTAATCTCGCCGCAACTGGCAAAAAGGGCGGTAAGCTTACGTTGGCTTATACCGATCTCGACCAGCTAGATCTTTTGGTCCAGCGTTTAACCGGCCGTCCACAAAGGCCGGGCGCTGGGGTCGAGGATGACCCGTTGGCGCTGGTCGAGTCCTAAGCCGGTAATCAGTAGCTTTTTGGCAAGTCCAGCTGGCGTTCACCGATATAGGATAGCACGAGCTCGCGGCTAATCGGTGCGATGCGCGCGATCATGATCTCTCGGAATAACCGCTCGACATGGAATTCCTTGGCATAACCCATGCCGCCATGGGTAAGGACAGCGCGCTCGCAGGCTTCAAACGCGAATTCTGCAGCTAGATACTTCGCTGCATTGGCTTCGCCTCCGCATGGCTCGCCCTGATCATATAGCCAAGCGCCTTTATAGGTGAGCAGGCGCGCAGCCTCGAGTTTTGCCCAGCTATCGGCGAGGGGGTGCTGAATGCCCTGGTTCTGGCCAATGGGGCGGTCGAACACAACGCGTTCGCGGGCATAGTTGGCGGCCCGGTCCAGTGCGCAGCGGCCAATACCAATGGCCTCTGCTGCAATCAGGCAGCGTTCTGGGTTCAAGCCATCCAACAAATAGTAGAATCCACGGCCTTCTTCCCCAATGCGATCTTCTTCTCGGATCTCTAGTCCATCGATAAATAATGCATTGGTATCAACACACTTACGGCCCATTTTGGCGATTTCACGGATTTCAACTTTATTGCGATCAAGGTCCGTGTAGAATAGCGTGATGCCGTCGAAAGCGCGCTTGCACTGATCCCGGGGTGTGGTGCGGGCGAGCAGGAGAAGCTTGTCGGCGCGTTGGGCGGTCGTTGTCCACATTTTCTGGCCATGCACGACATAGCCGTTGTCTGTGCGCTCAGCTTTGGTGGTGATGGCGGATGTGTTGAGGCCGGCATTCGGTTCCGTCACGCCAAAGCAGGCTTTTTCTTTGCCAGCGATAAGGGGCGGCAGAAACCGGTCCTTTTGCTCCTTGGTGCCATGCTTAACGACGGGGTGGGGGCCGAAGATATTGATGTGAACCGCTGACGCGCCCGAGAGCCCTGCACCCGATTCCGCAATCGCCTCCATCATCACGCAGCCTTCAGCGATGCCGAGGTTAGATCCGCCGTATTCTTCCGGCATGGCGATGCCAAGCCAACCGCCAGCAGCCAGCGCTTGATAGAAATCTTCTGGATATTCGCCAGTATTATCCCGGTCCAGCCAATAATCCGGCCCGAAGCCTTCGCAGAGCTTCATGATTGCGTCGCGGATTTCGCGCTGCTGTTCAGTAAAAGTGAAGTCCATGGCGGGTAATCCTGTACGGCGTTGGTTGACGCTAATTCAACATGGGCATGATAGGGCTGGCAAGTCAGTCGTTTGATGGCTCGGCAGCGGCTTCCAGAAATTGTTGGAGACTGCGGGCAGCAGCTGTTGGATACCGGTCCCGCATACGGATTCTAACAGTGACATGGCCATAGCTGTAACGTGTATCAACCATCTGCAGTCGATTGTCTGTGAGGGCATCTTTCACGCAGTCTTCTATCAGCAGCGCGGCACCTAGACCTGCCAACGCCAGCTCCCGCGCGACCAGCTGATTATCCACCGCAAATCGCTGGGAGGCGGCAAGTTTGAGCACTCTGCTAGAGCGCTTAGGCTGAAGTGGGAGCGCCCAAATTTCGGCTGCGTCTGGGCGAATGCCGGGGCGCCCAACGACGCCGATACGTTTAATGCGCGCTGGTAGCGTCTCCCGCGCAGGGCCGCCAGCAAGCAAGCTCGGCGTTGCAACGAGGGCGAGCGGCAGCCTGGCAGATAGGCGTCGGCGCGAAAGCGCGGCAATCTCGTATCCAGCGGAGACAGCAATGTTGATAGGACTGGAGCCTAAGTGCAGCAGTGTGTCATCTGCTTGCATTTCTACCTGGACATCAGGGTAGGTCGCCTCGAACCGCTTCAGGAGTGGCGGTAGCCAGTTTGCGGCTAATTCCGTCGGCGCCGTGATGCGGACAACCCCTGAAACGCTGGTCTTTGTGCTTGTGCCAAGTTCCAGGGCAGCGTCTGCGGCATCGAGAGATGCGGCGGCGTGCTCTAAAACTGCCTCGCCAAGTGCCGTGAGCGTGAAGGATCGTGTTGTTCGGTGTGCCAAAGTTGCACCCATTTCGGCCTCAAGTTCTGACAAGGATTCACTGACGACAGCTGGCGATAATCGCAACCCCGCCGCCGCGCCGCTAATTGAGCCTGCTCGCGCGATGTGGACGAAATAGCTTAGAAGCCGCAAGGATTTCGGTGAAGCCATTATTCGTAAATGCCGAAGAAATAATTCGATATTTGGGTTCTACCGGATATTAGGCATGGGCGCTAGTTGTTCTCCGACAGGTGCTAAAGATTGAATTGAATAGCGCCAGTGTGAAGCAAATCAACAAGGGAGATTGAGCAATGAGAAAATTATTCGGCGCACTTTTGGCGATGGGTTTGTTGGTGGGAGCGCCTGCAGCCGCCGACGATATGGCTGTCGTGAAGGCCTTTTACGAAGATCTACTCAGCAACCCAAGCGGTGATGATTTGGGCGACCGGGTGCGGAAGGTGGTTGCAGAAGACTGGGTTTCAACACCCCAGCCGCGCGGCGGACCTGGCGCTGAGGGCATGGTCAAAACTCTGGCTGGATTTGGCAAAGCTGTGCCAGACCTGAATTGGGCACCCCAGGAAATTCTCCAAGATGGTAATCGCTATATTGTCCGCAGTATCGCGACCGGCACGCCAAAGGGGAAACTATTCGGCATCGAGGCTAAGACGGGCTTCAAGATTATGAGCATCGACATCCACACGCTGAAGGACGGTCGAATTGTTCGCTCATACCATGTTGAAGACTGGGCGCGCGCCATGCGCCAAATTGCTGGCGGCGCTAAGAAGCACTAGCGCGATTGCTGATGGATCGCCCGGAGTTGTTTGCCCCTCAAGCTCCTCCGGGCGTTTCTATTGGTGGTGCTTGGTACTTCCCGAACCCTTTGGCCTCTGCCTATGATGTCTTGAACATTATAAATCGGATGGGATGTGCGCGATGCGATTGGGGATGTTGCTCAAATATAAGGGTGAAGCCGGCGGGCCGGATATGGATGTGGTGCTGGAAGCTGAGCGCCTTGGGTTCGATAGCGTTTGGTCTGGCGAAAGTTGGGGTGTTGATACCGTGACACCGCTGACATGGGTGTTGGCACAGACCACTAAAATCAAAGCTGGTGCTGGCATTATGCAGATGCCTGCCCGCACACCCGCCTGTGCCGCAATGACGATGATGACGCTGAATGCCATGTCTGGCGGCCGTTTCCTCATGGGCGTTGGCCCATCTGGCCCACAAGTGATTGAGGGCTGGCATGGCGAGAAATTCGGTAAGCCGTTGATGCGGACGCGGGAATATATCGCAATCCTGCGCAAAGCCCTGGCCCGCGATGAACCGCTGATGCATGAGGGCGAACATTACCAGATCCCTTATGCAGGCGAAGGCGCGACAGGCCTCGGCAAGCCGCTGAAAAGCATCTTGCATGGTGATCCAACCAACCCGATCTACACGGCCTCATTCTCTCCTGCTGGCCTCCGCACAGCGGGTGAAGTGGCTGACGGCACCTTGCCGATTTATATGTCGCCAGAACAGGCGGGTTTGATTACGGACCATGTCCAAGATGGCATTGCCAAGCGCACGGACGGCAAGACCATGGCGGATTTCGACGTCTCGCCCTATGTCCGCGTCGCTATGGGGGATGACCTCCAGGCCTGCCGTGACAAGATTAAGCCGGAACTGGCGCTTTATATTGGCGGCATGGGTGCCAGGGAGAAGAATTTCTACAACGACTACGCCAAGCGCCTTGGCTACGAAGATGCCGCCCGTGAGATTCAGGATAATTTCCTCGGTGGCCGCCGCAAGGATGCGATGGCCGCAGTGCCGGATGCATTGGTGGATGAGCTCTGCCTCGTCGGCCCGGCAGATCGGATCAAGGACCGGCTGCAGGTCTGGAAAGATGCGGGCAAGGACGGTTCCGTTGGTGCCATCCTGCTTGGCGGCGCCAGTAAGGACGCGATGCGCGTCATCGCAGAAGCGGCGCTGTAGCAGTAAATTAAAGTCAGGCCTTATAGCCAAACATTGAACCCCTCAGCGGCCAGGTAAGCCTTGGCCTCCTGGGGGGCGATGAGGTGCTGGCTGCTGCTGTGCTGCCAGCACCTCTTTTAGCTAAGTAGGCTGCTCGATGAGCGTGACGGACCCGGGCGACACTTGATAAAGCCTGTCTGCGATCTCCGTCCAAGCGGGGCGGTGCGTGATGGCGATTATCGTGTAACGGCCATTGAGCGCGGCGATGTTCTCTACAATCGCTGCCTCACTTTCTGGATCAAGCGCGCTGGTGACTTCATCTAGCACGAGCACTTCTGGCCCCGTGACCAGCGCCCGCGCTAACGATATGCGCTGCCGTTGCCCGCCAGAAAGCTTGCCGCCCATTTCGCCGACGTCTGTATCCAGGCCGTCTGGCATTGCGCTGACAAACTCTTTGGCGCTCACTTGTTCCAATGCAGCCCAGACCAGATCGTCTGAAATCGTCTCATCCCCAAGTGTAATGTTCTCGCGGATATTCGCATGGAGCAGGCTAAGCTCTTGCGGCACATAGCCGATCCGCCGACGCCAAGCCTTAATATCGACATCGTCAATCGGCGCATCGCCAATGATAACCTGCCCTGTATCCGCCGTATTCAGGCCGATCAGCAAATCAACGATTGTGGTTTTACCGGACCCAGACGGCCCCATGAAAACCGTGATGCCGTTCGCTGGGATATCCAAGCTAAGGTCTGCCAGCACCTGGTTGTCGCCATGGGCGAAGCTGACATTGTCTAGGCAGAGGCCAGCATCAAGCGACGGCACGTGGGTGCCCGTCCATTCTTCCTGGTTCGCTTCCGCCCGTTCAATCAGGCGTTCGGCGCGGAGATAAGCGCTTTCAACCTGCGCCGATTGCTGCAGGAATTTCTGTAACTTGTTGGCGAAGGATACCAGCTGGAAGAAGATGACGCCGCTGACCATTAGCTCCGGCAGGGGCGTTTGCCAGACCGTATGCGCCAGAAACACGCCACCACCGATGAGCGCGGCGACAAGCACATCCCCGCCTTGCAACAGGCCTTGGCGAGAGATTTCTCGTGTCACGAGCGACTTCCGTAGCCGCTTCAGTGTGCCCGTCATTTGCGCCAGCATCGCACCATGCCGCGCCATCGCTTTCAGGGCTTTGATATTGCCCAGCATGTCGACCATGTAGCTGGTCAGATCAGACGTGCGATCCGTTTGCTTGTATCCGGCTTTGCGTGAAATGCGGATCAACCAGCTGAGCGCCAGGGCGATAAATACACCGGCAGCGAGGCCTGCCAGTGCTAGCTTCCAGTCTATTAGAAGGGCCGCAATCACGTAAGCGACGGCCTGCACGCCATAGGCCACAACGCGGGCGGCAAGCTGGTAAGCGTCCCCCGCGCGGCCAGCATCATTGGCGATGGTATTGGCAAAGCGGCCGCTGTTCTGGTCCGCATAAAAGCGCCAGCGCGCGTCGAATACAGCAGCGATCAAGCGGCGGCGGAGGCTGATCGAGACCCGCGCTGCCGTAATGCCAGCATAGCTCAACGCCGCGAACAGCAGTAGCGCACGAAGGGCGATAAACGCCACGACAATGGCGATCATAACGCCAAGCGATGGCTCAAGACCGGCTGATTGGATTGTGTCGCGCACGAACTGGTTCAGCGGCGAGGAGTTTTCATCATCCCCACCAACGATGGACGTCGCGACCGGCAGTAATGTGCTGATGCTGGCCAATTCTGCGATGCCGCCCAGCACAAGGCAGGCGAGCACCACGAATGGCCGCGTCTCCCGCGCCCGGAAGAAGATGTTGATCACTCTACCCATAGCCGCCTTTTCAGGCGCTCGGGCCGCTCCTGTCAAGGCGACGGCGGAGCGCTGCGGCGATATTGACGATAGCGAACAGGGCCGCTGCGGCTGTTACGATGCTTGGTCCTGTGGGCGTATCCGCCAGGTAAGAGCCTGCGAGGCCAAAAATCGCTGCAATTGCACCAATGGCTGCCGCGAGCGCTGCCATCATTTCTGGCGTGCGGGCCAGGGGCCGCGCTGTTGCCGCCGGAATGATCAACATTGCGGTTATGAGCAGTGCGCCAACAACTTTGATTGCCACGGCTACGACAATAGCCAGCGCCAGCGTGAGCACCATTTCTTCCCGCCGTGGCGGCAGGCCGGATGCAAAGGCGAGATCAGCGTTGAGCGTCGCTGTCAGCAGTGCCCGCCAGCGCCAAGCCAACAGGGCTAGCACCAAAGCTGCACCGCCCCAAATGATACCAAGATCCGTGACCCCAACTGCCAGGATATCACCGATCAAGAACGCCATTAGGTCAACCTGTGCGCCTGCAATCAGGGATGCGGCGACCAAGCCAAGTGCTAGGCCGGTATGGGCCAAAACGCCAAGCAGTGTGTCGGCACCGTATCCCCTGCCGGTCAATCCAGCGACTGTAACGGCCATGAGCAACGAGACAGCGAGGACGCCGAGGAAGGTTGAAACCGACAGCGCCAACGCCAATGCGACGCCTAAGATAGCTGCATGCGCGGTGGCATCGCCGAAATAGGCCATTCGGCGCCAAACGACGAAACACCCAAGCGGCCCTGCCGCCAGCGCAACACCGATTCCAGCCAATCCAGCCCGCAGCATAAAATCGTCAAGCATCGGCGGCGGTTTCCGCATGGCTATGATCGTGACTGTGGCCGTGGTCGTGATCATGCGCGTGGTCATGATCATGCCGGTATAATGCTAACGCGCCTTGGCTGCCGAGGCCAAATAGGGCGCGGTATTCCGGGGCTTCGGAAACAACGGTCGGCGCGCCCTGGCAACATATATGGCCATTGAGGCAGATAACACGATCAGACGCGCGCATCACCACATGTAAATCGTGGCTGACCAGCAACACTGCACAGCCCATGTCTTCGCGGACAGTTTCCAGCAAGCTGTAGAACGCGGCTTCACCCGGTTGATCCAAGCCTTGGGTCGGCTCATCAAGCACGAGAAGGTCCGGTTTGCCGAGTAAAGCACGCGCCAGAAGTGCCCGCTGAAACTGCCCACCTGAAAGCGCTGTAAGCTGGCGGCGTTCCATGCCCTCCAAGCCCGTCAAGGTTAGGGTTTCAGCAATGGCGGAACGATCTCGCCGAACGGGCAGGTTTAGGAAGCGGGCGACGGTCACGGGCATCGTGCTGTCAACGGCTAAACGTTGTGGAACGTAGCCTATTGTTAGCCCAGGCTTGCGGGCGACGGTGCCCGATGTGGCTTGAAGCGCGCCAATCAGCATACGCAGAAAGGTTGTTTTGCCAGATCCATTAGGGCCGACAATCGTCACGATTTCGCCGGGATCGATGGCGAAGTCTATGCCGTGCAGCACTGCCCGTCCGCCCAACTGGACGGCGGCGTTGGTCGCGGTCAGCAGGCTCATATAGCGGCATCTCCGCGGCAGCCGGGGCAAAGGCCCTCCGCCTCAATCGCAGCGTTGGCGATTGCGAATCCAACGGCACCCGCTGCTTGCCCAAGGGCTGCACCGACGCCAGCGGCAGCATCCTCCGCAACGGCGTTGCAGGCGCTGCAAATCAGGAACACAGGCCGGTGTTCTGCGCCAGGGTGTGCGCAAGCGACGAAGGCGTTCATCCGTTCAAGTTTGTGCGCAAATCCGTGGCTCACCAGAAATTCCAACGCGCGGTAGGCAACGGGTGGATGCGCAGGCTGGCCTTCCTCGGCAAGCCTGTCCAATACGTCATAGGCACCAAGTGCGCGATGTTCTTCCAGCAGAATCTCCAGGACCCGGCGGCGGATTGGGGTAAGGCGCAAATTCTGGTCGGCGCATGCGGCTTCGACCTCTGCTGCAGCCTTTCGCACGCAGCGCCCGTGGTCATGGCTGTTAAAGGCGACAGGCTGTGGCGCAGCATCCGGTTTTGACGACATGGGTTATGGCCATTGAATGTTATGTTATTACATCATATACCGCTTCCCCATGATGAAGCAATTCCTTAAGATTCATACGCTCGCCGCTGCCGTTTTCCTTGTGCAGCCTGTATTGGCTGCGCCGAAAGTCGTGGCCGATTTGCCAGCTGTGCACGCGTTGGCCTCCAGGGTTATGGCGGGAGTGGCGTCGCCAGCACAGCTGTTGCCGCCAGGCGCATCCCCGCATGGATACCAAATGCGCCCCTCGGAAGCTGCGGCATTGGCAAAGGCAGATGTTTTGATCTGGATCGGCCCAGCGCTGACGCCATGGCTGGAACGATCCCGGTCCAATTTAATCCCTGACGCCCTAAACCTCACGCTGCTGGCGGCGCCTGGAACTATCCAGCATCCGTCGAGAGAGACTGCTATCTTTGATGATCATAAGGATGGTCACAAAGACGATCATCATGATCATAAGGATGATCACAAAGAGGAGCATCACGACCATCACGATCATGGGTCAATCGACCCCCATGCCTGGCTTGATCCTGAGAATGGCGCCCGCTGGCTTGGTATTATAGCCAAGGCTTTGAGCAAGGCCGATCCTGAGAACGCTGGGCGGTATGCCGCCAATGCGTCTGCCGGCGTGGCGGAACTGAGTGCATTGACGGAAAATTTGCACGCTTCGCTGGGGCCCGTTCGCGATAAGCCCTATGTCGTGCTGCATGATGCATTTCAGTATTTTGAAGTGCGGTTTCGTATGTCGGCCCTTGGCGCCATTCGGTTGGGCGATGGTACGGCCCCAAGCCCGCGGCGGATTGCGGCTTTAAGGAAAGGCATCAAGCAACAGGGCGCGCGTTGCGTTTTTCGGGAGCCACAGTTTTCGGCTGCATTGGCAGACAGTCTGGCTGGCCCGGACATAAAGACAGGTGTTCTCGACCCGATTGGTTGGGATTTAGAGGCCGGGTGGCCGCTTTATCCTGCCTTGCTTGAACGGCTTGCAGCGAACATCAAGCAGTGCTTGGAATAGGCGGTTAGTCCAACCGTCCAACGGTTTTAGCTTTTATCAAGTCAAAATCGATAGCGGCACCCAGGCCAGGGCGTTCGATGGCATGGACGTGGCCGTCTATGACTTCAATGTCCGGGTTCAGGCCGTATTTCTGCGCGCCTGAGGGCAATAGGACTTCAAAGAATTCCGTATTCGGGATCGCCATGGCGACATGCAGGTTCGCGACATTGTTCAGCGAGTTGCCGCCGTGGTGGATTTCGAAGTTCATCTTGAATGCTTCTGCCAGATGCGCCGCCTTCACAATACCAGTGATCCCGGCTTTCACCGCTACATCACCGCGCAGATAATCGGTCGCCTGTTGGATGATCCAGGGCGCATAGGAATAAAGCCCGCCGGGTGAATATTCCGTCGCCATCAGGGGGATGGAAAGCTGCTGGCGGAGCTTTGGATAGTTCAGCATGTCCTCCTCATCCAACGGGTCTTCGTACCAATAAAACCCAAGGCCTTCGATGGCTTTGCCAACGCGGAGCGCTTGCGGATAGTCGTAACACCAGGTCGCATCCAGCATGATCTTGTAGTCGTCGCCGACGGCTTTGCGGACGGCTTCACAGACCTTGATATCGTCTGCCGGAATTGTCGGCGGATGGATTTTATATGCGGCCCATCCATCATCCCGGAACTGCTCGGCTTCCTCAGCATAAGCTTCGGGCGCTTGCAGCACGGCGGAAGACGCATAGGCGGGCAGCTTTTCCCGGTATTGGCCGATCAGCCGGGCAATCGGCAGGCCCGCCATTTTGCCAGCGATGTCCCAAAGCGCGATGTCAGCGGCACCAATCGCCCGCAGCGTCGTCATGCGGCCTTTGCGGTACATCTGGCGGTATAGGCGCTCACGATCCAGCGGGTTTTGGCCCATCAGAATAGGCTTGAGATAGTGGATCAAGCTGAGGCCATCCATGTCCGCGCCCCGGCTGGCGGACCCAAGGAACGCATGACCTTCAACGCCATCTCGGGTGCGGATCGTCAGCAGGCCCATATTGGTAGAGCCGCTGAACAGGCCCGTGTGATGGCCATACCGTGTCGCGGGGATATCATCCCACGCAAACAGGTCCAGGGTGACATCGGTGATAATATCGGCCATGGGGGCGCTCCCTTTCTATAATTGCTTGAAGGCGATAATGCCGCCTGCCGCGTCTGGTCCGGCGGTGAATTCCAGGCCGTCACTGCTGGATTCCAGTTCGATCTCATTGGCGGTCATGAACGCCCTCGCGGCGCCAAGGTCCTCCACACCCACGACGGCGCCGATCACGGCTGGCCGCGCGGGCGCATCGACGCCAGGAAAGCGTGCATCCAATGCGGCGAGGGTCATGATTGTGAGGGTGCCGCCGTCTGTATCAATCCGCCATCCATTCGGCGTTTCGACGGCTGGACGATTCGCCAGGCGAGCCAGGCGGTCCCGCGTCGGGCCGGGATCGGGGGCGGCGAAAAGCGCCTCGACTAGTGCTTTGGCGCCGTTTGCATGGACCAGCAGGTCCGGCTGCCAAAGAATATCTGGCGTCTGGTGTTCGATCACGATGTAGCGGCCTTCGGGCCAGTGATCGTCCTGGCTGAAGATATTGCGGAAGCGCATTTCAGCCTCGCCGCCGTCCTCATGCAGCCCAAGTGGTGCCATGCGGCGACGTTGCACCGGCGCATCAAACCCGTCCACACGGGCGGCGAGTGGGGGATAGGCTGCATCAGCCTCACCCACCCGGAAGGCAGCGATATGCGCACCCGCGCCGCGGACGAGATAGGCCGTCCAGGGATTAAAGCGCTCGGGTGCGATGATGCCGATCAGCTCCAGATAACCCTGCTCGAACACGGCGCAGCGGTTGGCGGAGGCCCAGGGCTCCAGCGCGCCGTCTGGCCCGGTGAAGCCCATTTGTGGGCTGGTGCGGCTTAGCGTGAAGCCCAGGCGTTCCCAGGCTGCGGCCCCTGCGGCAAGGTCTGGCCCGATCCATCCAAGGTGATCCAGAGATGGCGCATCGTTATTCAGCATCGGTTCTCGTATCCTTTTGTCGTTCGCAAACGCTAGCACGATGGGCGAATAGGCCCTATACGCCCTGGCATGACTGATCCCGCGCCCACAATCTGGCTGCTGACCGATGGCCAGCCCGGCAACCTGACCCAGATCGAAGGGTTGGCAGCGCATTTGCCTGACCAGGGGGCGAATGTCCGAGTGAAGCGCCTGCGCTCAAACCGTTGGCATATGCTGGGGGCGGCGCTGCTAGGCGCTAGCGGATTGTCGATTGACCGGCACCGTTCAGATGCACTGGCCGCTCCCTGGCCGGATATGGTGATCGGCACTGGTCGCCGATCCGCACCCTGGGTGCGCCATGTGAAACGGTTGAGCGGCGGGCAGGCGCTGGCGGTGCAGTTCGGCCAGAAGGGTGCGAACCTGATGGCGGGCCTCGACCACGCGTTTGTTGTTGGCCATTGGCGCCTGCCGCCACACCCCCGCCGCGAGACGATTTTGACGCCGCCCACTGGGGCCACGCCTGCACGGCTCGCGGCGGCCAAAGCGGCAGACACTGGCCTGCTTGATCCTAGGCGCGGCCCTTGGCTGCTGTTGGTTCTGGGCGGTCGTTGTTTTGATCACGACCTTCCGCCAGCACTTGGGGCGAGTATCGCGGGGCAGGCGTGGGAGGCTGCAACCCGTCTCGGCGGTAGTCTCGCCATTGTGTCCAGCCGGCGGAGTGGGCCTGCGCTGGAGCAGGCGGTGAAGGCAGCCGCACCCAGTGCCGTGTTCTTCCCGTGGGACCAAACGCCCAATCCATTCCTGGCGCTTCTGGCATCTGCGGACGCAGCCATCGTCACCGGCGATAGTGAAAGCATGGCAGCGGAAGCGATTGCGGCGGGCCTGCAGACATATCTCGCACCTGTGCCGACGCGCGGCGGTCCGCGTATGGCGGTAGAACGGGCGGCGGCGTGGCTGCATGGGCTAGGTGGGCCATTGGCGTGGGCTATCCGGCAAGTCTGGGCCGCAGGGGTACTGTTGCCACCCCGGGATCTTGACCAATTCCTGGATGATCTAGCCGCTGCAGGCTATGCCCAGCGCTTGACGGCGGAGACTGAAATCACCCTGGATTGGCACCCGCCGCCGCCGCCAGATACAGCGCTGGCGGACAGGTTAATGGCGATCATTCGTAAGCGTTCGTAAACCGGCCCGAATTACACTTGCTTCAAAGCCCGCCCACTGGCATTGTCCCGCCGCATTCGCTGGGTGATTCCATTTCGGGTCAGCCCGCTCGCTAGTTCGCTGCCGTAGCTCAGGGGTAGAGCACTCCCTTGGTAAGGGAGAGGTCCGGGGTTCAATTCCCCGCGGCAGCACCAGCAGCGCCTTTTGCAAAAGCAAAAGGCGGACGCCCCCACACCTTATCAGTAGACCGGCAGGCTTTTGCGCAGCAAACGCCGAGAGGTCGTGCGTTCTGCACTCAATGGACTCGTCGATTTGCAGCACCCATCACTAAACCCTCCCAAAATCTCGCCACATTACGAAGATTTCATGCGGGTGAGAGAGCTTAGTTAGTTTGGCGTACCTATATAGGGGTCAGACACAGGGGCCTGAGGGTCGTTGAACACAGCATTGAGGATAGGTTCGCCATGCAGACGCCACCGAAATCAAACTCTGAACCACGCAGCCAATACATGCCGGATGCGCCGCGCAAACATGCCATCCGCGCGAAGCGGCTTGGCATGGTGTCGCTGATGGCGCTCGCGCTGGCGGCGGGTGCAGCTTTGTTGCCGCCAAGCATGGGCGCACCTGCCCCAAGTGCGGCACACGCTCAGGCGATTGTGCCTGCGAGCGGCCCGGCCAGTTTCTCCCCCGTTGTGAAGGCGGTTGCACCTGCTGTGGTGCATATTGAGGTGACGCAGCGCGATCCTGCGGCGTCCTCAAAAGCGCCCAGCCTTGAAGATATGCCCCCAGGCATGCGCGAGTTCATGGAGCGGTTCTTTGGGGACCGCATTCCGAACGGGCGCCGCCCCTCCCGCCCAACCACGGGCCTTGGGTCCGGCTTCTTTGTTGATGCAGCGGGCCATATCGTCACCAATAACCATGTGATTGCGGGGGCTGAAAAGATCCTCGTCACCATGAAGGACGGATCGAAGCTGGACGCCAAACTGGTCGGGACGGATAGCCGGACAGACCTGGCGCTGTTGAAAGTCGACCGCAAGAAAGCCTTCCCCTATGTGGCGTTCGGCGATAGTGACCGCTCCGAAGTGGGGGACTGGATTGTGGCGGTGGGCAACCCGTTTGGGCTGGACCATACAGTGACGACCGGCATTATTTCAGCCCGCGGGCGCTCCATCGGTGCTGGCCCATATGATGATTTCCTGCAGATCGATGCGCCCATCAACAAGGGCAATTCAGGCGGCCCGGCGTTCAATCTCTCTGGTGAAGTGATTGGCGTGAATACGGCCATTTTCTCCCCCACCGGCGGCAGCGTTGGCATTGGGTTTGCGATTCCCTCCAACCTTGCAAAAACGGTGATTGCGCAGCTGAAAGACGGCGGCACGGTTGAGCGTGGATGGCTGGGCGTTTCCATCCAGAACGTCAGTGACGATATTGCAAATGGTGTTGGGCTGGAAAAGGCTGAAGGTGCCATTGTTGCAGGCGTTGCTGCGGATGGGCCAGCAGATAAGGCCGGGCTGAAAATTGGTGATGTGATCCTGGATGTAAACGGCGAGCGCATTGAGGAAATGCCGGAACTGCCACGCGTTGTTGCCGGTGTGCGCCCCGACAGTACGGCGAAGATTAAGGTCTGGCGGGATGGCCGGATGCGGACGATCAACGTGAAGATTGGGCGTTTGCCAGATGAGAAAACACTGGCCGCCACCAACAATCGCGGCCCGGAACGCACATCTGGCGCATTGGGGCTGACGCTGGCCCCGCTCGACGCCGCGTCCCGCCGTGCGGCTGGGGTCGATGCGGATACAGACGGCGTTCTGATCACGGATATTGAGCGGGACAGCCCACTGGTGGAAAAAGGCGTTGAGCCCGGTGCTGTGCTGCTGGCCGTCGCTGGCGAGCCCGTGAAAAGCCCAAGTGCTGCAGCTGCTGCCATCGCCAAAGCGGAGAAATCTGGGCGGAGTGCGGTGCTGCTGCTGGTCCGCCAGAATGGCAATGACCGCTTCGTTGCTGCGACCCTCAAGAAAGGTTAACCGGCGCTGATATAGTATCGAGGCGGGGTCAGGCTGTGCGCCCGGCTCCGCCCGCGCCGCATTTTTGGGGAGAAGAACCATGCGGGTTCTGGTGATTGAAGATGATGCCGAAGCCGCAGCCTATATGGTTAAGGGGCTTTCAGAGCATGGCCATGTCGCCGACCATGCGATTGACGCGGAGACTGGTCTCATCATGGCCGAAACCGCCTATGACGTGATCGTGCTGGATCGCATGTTGCCCGGCATGGATGGCCTGGCTGCCGCAGAAACGCTGCGCGCAAAGGGCGATGCCACGCCGATCCTATTTCTCTCAGCACTCGGCCAGGTCGATGACCGGGTGAAGGGCCTGCGTGCTGGTGGCGATGATTATCTGGTGAAGCCTTATGCTTTCGCCGAACTGCTCGCCCGGATCGAAACCCTGGCCCGGCGCCGGGGTGATGAGCCGCAAACGGAAATCAAAGTCGGCGACCTGGAGATAGACCTTCTGGGCCGCCGCGTCAGCCGCGCGGGTGAGAAGATTGACCTGCAGCCGCGTGAATTCAAGCTTCTGGAATATCTCGCCCGCAATGCGGACCGGGTCGTCACCCGGACAATGCTGTTGGAGAATGTGTGGGAATATAATTTCGACCCACAAACCAATGTTATCGATGTGCATATCAGCCGCCTGCGCGGCAAGATCGATAAAGGCTTCGACGCGCCGCTGCTCCACACTGTCAGGGGTGCGGGATATCGCTTGAGTGAAGCCGGGTGATGGGCATCCATCAGACTTTCTTGGAGCGTTAAAGCGGTGATGGGGGGCCTTCGCAAGCTTATTCGCAGTACGGCGTTCAGGCTGGCTGCGTTCTATCTGCTGATCTTCGGCGTCTCATCGGCCGGGCTGCTAGGCCTTGTGTATTGGCGGAGTGCTGGGTTCACGGCGCAGCAAATTGACGAGACGATTGCGGCTGAACTGCAAGGCCTGAACGAGCGATATCGCTTGCTGGGCATTCCGGGCCTACGGCAAGTCGTGGCAGAGCGATCGGGCAAACAAAGCCAAAGCCTGTACATGCTCATGAACCCGGAAGAGCGCCCGCTCGCTGGCAATATCAACGGCTGGCCAAAGGCGGATTTGATGCCGGGCGGTTGGATGGATTTTGAATACGACCTGGCCGTTTCCGGCAAGACTGAGCGCCGCCGCGCCCGCGCCCGCAAGATCGATATCGCGGGCGGTTTTCGCCTGCTGGTCGGCCGGGATGTGCAGCAGCGGGATGAATTGGTCAGCCTCATTCAATCCGCCTTCTGGTGGGCGGGCGGCGGGATTCTGGCATTTGGCTTGGTTGGCGGCCTGCTGGTGACGCGGTCAACGCTTCGCCGGATCGATGCAATGGGTGCGGCCAGCCAACAGATTATGGCGGGTGATCTGTCCCGCCGGGTGCCAGTCAACGGTTCTGGCGACGAGCTGGACCGCCTTGCTGCCAGCCTGAACGCCATGCTGGACCGGATCGAAAACCTGATGACGGCTGTCCGCCAAGTCTCAGACAATATCGCCCATGACCTGCGCACACCCTTGAACAGGCTCCGCGCCCGCGCCGAAGTCACGCTGATGAGCGAGGCTGAGCCGGAAGCTTATCGGGAAGCGCTTGAGCGCACTTTGCAGGATGCGGACGCGCTGCTCGGCACTTTCAATGCCTTGCTGGATATCGCCCGCCTGGAGGGTGCTGCGGATGCTGGGCCAAGCGATATCATTGATCTGTCGGATATCGTGGCTGATGTGACCGAACTCTATGAACCCGTCGCAGAAGATGGGGGCATAGCACTCTTGGCCGAAGCCAAACCAGGTGCGGCCATGGTGGTTGGGGACCGGCGGTTGCTAGCCCAAGCGCTCGCCAATCTGATTGATAATGCCATCAAATATACGCCAACGGGCGGTGCCGTGCGGGTAAGTGCGGTGACAGTAGGCGGTTCTGCTGAGCTTTCTATCGCGGATAATGGCCCCGGCGTGCCTGAGGCTGAGCGCGCGCGTATTTTTGACCGGTTTGTCCGTCTAGAAGCGGATCGCAGCAAACCGGGTGCAGGTCTCGGCCTATCGCTCGTCCGCGCCGTTGCCCAGATGCATAATGCCGAAATCTCCGCCGAAGACGCATCCCCCGGCCTCCGCGTAACGCTAAAGCTGCCATCTGCCGCATAACGCCGGGGTTGTGCTATTTTGTGCAACGCTGAACCCCAAAGCATGGAACAACATGCGCATTCTCATGAGACCCATAATTCTGGCCTGCATGCTTCTGCTTGGCATAACTGGCGGCGCATTGTCGGCCTCGCGCGCAGAGCAGAAGCCGTCTGACCCGGGCGCTGATGGCCGTGCGGCGTTTGCGGCTGGTGATTTTGTGAAAGCAGCACTTGGTGCAGACGTCGAGGCGCACCGGCTAATGGGCGATATCTATTCCGGCGGCCATGCGCCTGAAGCCAGCGTTCCAGGCGGTCGTGACGAGTGTGCAGCGCTGG
>JBDQJI010000017.1:0-48519 GCA_040263875.1 Alphaproteobacteria bacterium | reverse complement strand
CTTATGGATATTCTGATCGCAGGCGGTGGCATTGGCGGACTAACGGCGGCGCTGGCGTTGCATGCAAAAGGCCATTCAGTCACCGTTTATGAAGCAGCCCCTGAATTGCAGCCTTTGGGCGTTGGCATCAACTTGCTGCCCCATGCAGTATCTGTGCTCGCAGACCTGGGCTTGTTGGATAATCTCGCAAAGTTAGGCGTAGAGACACAGGAATTGTTGTTTTTCAACAAGTTTGGCCAACGCATTTGGCGTGAACCGCGCGGGCTTGAGGCTGGCTATCCGGTTCCGCAGTTCTCCCTGCATCGGGGTGAACTTCAGATGCTGTTATTGGACACAGCACGAGCACGCCTTGGCCCTGCCCGCGTGCGCGAAGGTTTCGCCTATGTGCGCCATACAGTTTGGCCGAGCGGCCGTGTCGGCGTTTGGTTTGATGCGGGGACCGGTGGCGATCTGTATGGTCCCGTGGTTGCGGATGCGCTGATCGGGGCCGATGGCATTCATTCGGCTGTACGTAAGAGCTTTTATCCAGACGAAGGCCCACCGCACTGGTCTGGCGCTGTGCTGTGGCGCGCAGCCATTGAGGACGCGCCATTTCTTTCCGGTCGCAGCATGATTATGGCAGGCCACGAGAACCAGAAGCTGGTGGTTTATCCGATCTCACAGCAGGCATTTGAGGCAGGACGGAGCCTCACGAACTGGATCGCTGAAATTAGAATAGGCAAACCTGGTGACCTGCCGCCATCGCGCGAAAGCTGGAATAAGCCCGGACGGTTTGAGGACTTTATGCCAGCCTTTGAGGATTGGTCATTCGACTGGCTGGACTTCCCTGCCCTTGCCGCCAAAACGCCGGAAGCACTGGAATTCCCGATGGTTGACCGCGATCCTGTTCCGGCTTGGAGCTTTGGCCCTGTAACGCTGCTGGGGGACGCTGCCCATCCCATGTATCCAGTTGGATCAAACGGTGCCAGCCAAGCCATTCTTGATGCTCGTGCTTTGACTGAATCACTTGCAGATGGTGCCGGCGATGTCCACGGCGCGCTGAAGAGCTATGAGGCCGAACGTTTGCCCGCCACTGCCGCTCTGGTCGCTGCAAACCGTCGGCAAGGGCCTGAGCAAGTTATGCAGATGGTCGAGGAGCGCGCACCTAACGGGTTTGATCAGCTAGACGATGTGATCAGCCAGGCTGAGCTTGAAGCCGTATCACGCCAGTACAAGCAGGTTGCGGGTTTCGATAAAGCTGCTGTGGCGCGAATCCTGAAATAGGAGTAAGCGTTAGGCCATTCATATGCCCGCTGGAGACCACGCGTGATGGCGCTGGATAACCAACCCATGAAGACTTTGCTTTTAACCGGCGCTAGCCGGGGTATTGGTCATGCGACGGTGAAGCGCTTCGGCGCTGCTGGATGGCGTGTCCTCACCGTCTCCCGTCACCCGTTCTCAGAGCATTGCCCGTGGGACGGTGGCAAAGACAATCATATCCAGTTGGACTTAAGTGATCTCAACGACTTGCCCGCTGCAATTGAAGCGATACGCGAGAAGCTTCCCGAAGGCAGACTTGACGCAATGGTCAACAATGCCGCGATTTCGCCAAAGCTATCTGATGGCGGCCGGATGGGCGTGCTTGATACGGATATGGACGCCTGGCAGCGCGTATTCGCCGTCAATTTCTTCTCGGTCGCAATGCTTGGACGCTCGTTGATTGATGAGCTAATGGCAGCAAAAGGTGCCATTCTAAACGTGACGTCTATCGCTGGAACGCGCGTCCATCCGTTTGCAGGCGTTGCGTATTCCACGTCCAAAGCAGCGCTCGCCGCCCTCACCCGTGAAATGGCGGCAGAGTTTGGCGGACGTGGCGTGCGTGTAAATGCGATTGCACCCGGCGAAATTGATACGTCAATTCTATCGCCGGGCACGGAAGATATTGTCGATCGCGAAATCCCTATGCGCCGTCTGGGAACGCCTGAAGAAGTCGCCGCCACGATCTACTTCCTCTGCACCGGCCCTGCATCCTATGTGAACGGTGCCGAAGTCCATGTGAATGGTGGGCAGCATGTCTAATCAGACTGCGGTTGATCCGCCATCGACGACCATTTCAGACCCGGTCATGAACGATGCTTCGTCGGACGCCAGGAAGAGGACAGCATTCGCGATCTCTGATGGATCAGCGAACCGCCCAAGTGGGATGCGGCCAAAGCGTTCGGCACGCACAGCCTCCGGTACAGCCGCATAGCCCATTTCCGTTTCGACTGGGCCTGGATGCACTGAATTGCAGCGAATGGCATCTTTCGCATACGTCCCAGCAATGGATTTCGTCAGCAGCCTGACGGCACCTTTAGATGCGCCATAGTGCGATGCGACAGAGCCACGAATACCTGCGGTCGAGGATATATTGACGATTGACCCGCCCCCCTTCATGCGCATGGCCGGAATGACAGCCTTGGCACCCAGAAATGGTCCCTTGGCATTCACGCCCATCACACGATCCCAGGATTCTGCGCTGATTTCTTCAAGCGGACGCCTGTCATAAATTCCGGCATTGTTCACCAGGATATCGACGCCGCCAAAGACTGCCACAAGCGCGTCGACAGCGGCTTGCCATGCGGCACTATCGATCACATCAAGCCGCACGAAACGCGCGTCTTGCCCAGTGGCCTGGATCGTATCGGCCAATGCGATGCCAGCAGCGTCTTCTATATCGCCGATGCACACATGGGCACCCTCTGCGGCGAACCGGGTGGACATTGCAGCACCTATGCCACGTGCTCCACCTGAAATCAGGGCTACCTTGCCTTCCAACCGCATAGCACTTGCTCCCTTAGGTCTTGGATTTTGGGCCATAGGTCCCAAATTTTGCCACCACCTTCTCAATTTCATTGTCCGGCAGGATGGAAGGTTCGCCCAGCATCATGGAGAGATGAAACTGCTTCGCCAATGTCTCCACTTCTCCGGCCAACCAAAGTGCGCGCTTCAAATTTGGCCCGCACGCTATAACGCCGTGATGGCGAAGAATGCAGGCATGTCGCCCCTCTAACGCTTTCACCGCATGGTCGGAGAGTTCTGCCGTTCCAAACGTAGCGTAAGGCGCGCAACGAATTGTGGAGCCGCCTGCAGCTGCAATCATGTAATGGACCGCAGGAATATCTAAGCCCTTGATGGCTATCGTCGTGGCATACATGGAATGGGTATGGACGATCCCGGTCACATCTGGCCGCACTGCCATGATGTCCACATGAAACCGCCACTCACTGGAAGGCTTGAGGCCGTCTTTTGCCTCATAGGAGCCATCTAAGCCCATATAGACGATGTCTTCGGGCTCTAGCTCCACATAGGGCACGCCTGATGGAGTGACTAGCAGTCCCTCCTCCCAGCGGGCAGAGACATTCCCAGAGGTTCCTTGGTTGATCCCGCTGGCGTTCATTTCAAGGCAGGCGTCAATCACCTGCTGACGAAGTGCGCGTTCTTCGGGCGACATGGCTTTGGGCATTCTGCGGATTCCTGGATGGCAAAGGTTCTGTCTATACTGCCCTATCGCATACGAGGCCAAACGGTTGAAGACAATGGTCGCCGTAAAAATTGGGCCCGTCTACGCTCGACAAGTTTCTTGAAATGGACGGTTGAATGAAAACGCGCATTGATGTTTCGGACGGAACAGAAACTGGTGCCTACAGTCGCGCCGTAAGGGTGGGCGATACGGTGCATGTGTCCGGCACCACATCATTGGACGGCAAAGGCGGACATATCGGTAATGATGTTGGTACCCAAACAACAGCCGTATATCAGAAGATTGAAGCAGCATTGCAGGCATGTAACGCAGAAATGGCCGACATTGTCCGTATCACTGCATACATTACGGATATGAGCCAGTCTGCCGCGTTCCTAGATGCGCATAGTGCTGCAATGGGCGGGAATAAACCAGCTGCCGCCCTAATTGGTGTTTCCAGCCTGATCGATCCTGGCCTTCTAATAGAGATCGAAGCCTATGCGGTCGCTGGTGCTGAAAGGCAGAATAGCCGGATATCTGCTAAAGTGGCCACCGGCGAACGACAGCCTATCGGAGCCTGAAGCGATGCCAGAATTTCACGACAAGCGCGGCCTTGCGCTTACTATGGCGAGCCAAGCGGCCGCAAGCGCACACGACCATCTGATCGATGGCTATATCGGTTTTCGGCAAGATACAGGCCCGCGCCTGAAAGCAGCCATGCAGGCAGACCCTGAAGCCCCCATGAACCAGTGCATGGCGGGCTATATCTTCCATCTGATGGTCGTTGGTCCACTATTGGAACGTGCGGCTGCAGCCTCATCGAAAGCAACAGCACTTGCTGAATCGCACGGCAATGCTCGAGAGAAATTGCATGCTGCGGCACTGGCGGCCTGGACCGATGGAGAGATCGGCGAAGCCGCGCGGTTGCTTGAATTGGTGCTGGTGCAATGGCCGCTCGATATCGCAGCGCTGAAGCTGGTCCACTACCTACATTTCTATCTGGGCAATATCGCCGAGCATCGAGATTCCGTAGCTCGCGTTATGCCAGCGTGGACGGACGACACGCCGGGGTTCGCGAATGTCCTGGGTATGCGGGCCTTTGGCCTCGAAGAAGCCGGGCATTACGCCGAGGCGGAACGCATTGGTCGACGTGCCGTTGAACTGGACCCAACGGATGCATGGTCCGTTCACGCTGTCGCCCATGTGCTGGAAATGCAGGGCCGCTCGCGCGAAGGCATTCTTTGGATTGAGCGTGAGGAAGCGAACTGGGCCGGTAAGGTCCATAATTTCGCCAATCATGTTTGGTGGCATAAAGCGCTCTACCACCTGGAGCTTGGCGAGCATGATGCAGTGCTTGACCTCTACGATAACGCTTTTCGTGCGGAAGAAACGGACGATGGCTTAGATATTGCCAATGCCGCGGCCATGCTGACGCGCCTTAAAATCCGCGGCGTCGATTGTGGCTCCCGTTGGGATCGCTTGGCGAATACAGCGGCGACCAAGGCTGACGAACACATCCTACCGTTCAATGATCTGCATATCATGCTGGCGCTCAGCGGCGCTGGGCAGGACGCGAAAGCCGTGGCGAGTTGCAGTTCTATCGCGAGCCATGGTGAGGCGACTGGTGGCACCTGGGGACCTGTGTATCGTCATATCGCCCGACCAATGGCGGATGGCATCGCAGCGTATGGTACCGGCGATTACGCAAGTGCAGCAGCTAAGCTTTCGTCTGTCCGGTACAAATGGAGTGCTATTGGCGGGAGCCACGCCCAGCGCGATGTGTTCCAGCAGATATTGATCGACGCCACGATCCGATCAGGAGACACGCGCCAGGCAAAAGCGTTGCTGGCGGAGCGTACTGGGTTAAGGCCCAAAAGCGCGTTCGATTGGGAGCGATTGTCTGTTGCGGCTAATGCAACGGGCGATAAAGCGACAGCAGCCATGGCATCAGCCAAGGCGCAGCGTTTGAGAGCGGACTAAGGGAATAACCGAATATGCGCCTGTTTATTGCCCTAGAGCTGCCAGAATGGTTTCGTAAGGAACTTGTGAAGCTTAGGGGCGGCATTCCAGGCGCTCGGTGGGTTTGGCAAGAGAATATGCACCTGACACTGCGTTTTCTGGGTCCAACCGATGGTGGCCAGGCGGATGACCTAGCTGGCGAACTTGGGCGTATTGATATGCCATCGTTCTACATTGCGCCTAGCGGGGCCGGTGTATTCGAGTCCAAAGGTGATGTGCGCGCTCTATGGATGGGCATGAAGCCAGAAGAGCCTTTGGCTGACCTCAACGCCAAAATCGAGCGGGCATGCCGCCGTGCGGGATATCCACCGGAAACCCGGACCTTTAAGCCACATATCACTCTGGCGCGCTTTGACGGATATTCCAATATCAATCGAGTCAGCCGATTTCTGGAGCGTTACGCGCGGTTTCATCGGGAATCGATCCGAATATCTGGATTTTCGGTGTTTTCTTCGGAACTGAGATCACCGGCGCCGGGCTACCGTGTTGAAGCAGATTTCCCATTCTCGGACGCAGGCCTTGCCGATAGTCCATTCTTCGACGATTGGGTGCTTGCTGCGGGTCAAACGCCGATTAGGACGAAGTAGCACCGGCAAAAATTTTGCTAAATCGCTGAAAATCATCATCGCTGAAAAGAACGAATGTGACCCGCTCAATGGACGGTGCCCGCTCCAGTTCCGTCATCGTGACAGCAATCGCGATGCGGGCCGCACGATCAAATGGGAATTGATACACGCCCGTTGAAATCGCAGGGAAGGCAATTGTTTTGCAGTCGTTTTCCACTGCAAGCCGGATGCTGTTGCGGTAACAGGCTGCAAGTGCTGGATCATCATCCCTGGCACCTGAATAAATCGGCCCAACTGTATGAATTACGTGCTTTACGGGAAGGTTATATCCGCTCGTAATCCGCGCCTCTCCCGTGGGACACCCGCCGAGTGCCCGACATTCTTTCAACAAGTTAGGGCCTGCCGCACGGTGAATGGCACCATCGACCCCGCCACCGCCCAGCAGGGATCCATTCGCAGCGTTTACGATAGCGTCGACGTTGAGCTGGGTGATGTCGCCTTGATGCAACGCCATTCTGGTCGATAGACCATTCATTGTAGCTTACTCGAACGCCGCCCATTCAGGCTTTTGCGGGGTTACGGTAGCGCTACCAGATGTCATTGGCCCGCCATCGCGCCATGCATCCAACCGGATCAGCGCCAAGGCCCACTCACCAGCGACGGAGCGGATTTCGCCAGCATCCCGGCCATTAGCCTCAATCTTTGAGCCTGGTTCAGGTGCCGCACCTTCAATACGGACAGGCATAAGCCGCCGCTTGACCAAGCCGCGGTATTTGGTACGCGCTGTTAGCTCCTGGCCGACATAGCAGCCCTTCTGCCAATCGACGCCATTTAGCTCATCAAACCCGTTCTCAAGCAAAAAGCCCCGGTCTACGAGGATATCGCCAGAGCCTTCGGGAACGCCAAGCGCCAGCCTGTAGGCGCGAAAAATATCAAGGCTGGAATCGATTGCGGGTGACGGGGCAGTCAGTGCATCTGGCGCATCGATGATCCGCACACCGAGGACGGCAAGTCGAGGATCAACGTACGTCGTGCGGGTGGCTTCATTGAGCGTCGAGCCCGATTGTCCTGCCAATCCCACAGCATCATGTGCGCCGTCGCCCCATAGGACAGCAACAGCCAAGTTCTCGTCAGGCGCAATATCGATTTTGGCCCGAAGGCGATATCGCTTGAGGCGGGTGACCAGATCATCCCGACGTTCCCGCTCGCACTCGAGCAGAAAGCCGTCTGGAATTTTGGTCAAGAATAGGTCGTGCAGGAACTTACCTTGTGGCGTTAGAAGTGCGCCATAACATGCATGATCCAATGTTATTTTCTGGACGTCTTGGGATATAAGGCCTTGCAGAAATTCCGCCGCCTCATCACCTGTCACACGAACAAACGCGCGATCTGGGCGTAGTGCGAAACTAGGGGTCGCTGAGTTTTCCGCAAGCATCCATATCCCTCCGGGGCGAGGCCCGCCCACGGAATAGGATATAGGATGATGCGGCTAAAGTTACAGGCCTCGTTTTGATGCTAGTGCAACATCACCGATGAAGGCGAAAAGCGGCAGGCTGGTAGCTGTGGTTCAGTGATCTCTGTGACCGTAACGGACCGGACTTGATAGTCCATGCTTTCCAGGCACCGGGACAAGAATGCGCGCAACCTTGGGAATCCAGGCGTGCGGTCATAATCTCGCCAAGTGATTGCCTCACCGTCTTCAGTCGCACCATCGAGTACGATTTCGGCGGTCATCATCCGGTAATCGCCAGCAATAACGGGTGTATCAATATCATCAATCTTGCTCATATCGGTCGTCCTTCCCCTACATCGGCGCCGGTCGGTCAATCCGTCCCGGCGAAATTTGCCTAGCGCTAGATTGAAATCCTAGGATTTCCGCCAATCTGGCATTCAGCTCATACGGACTATTGCAAGCGCCGTGCTAGATCGGCGAAGACAGCCAGATGCAAGGCATTCCGCCACAACTTCCCTGCCCGCACCGTATTTGTTACAAGCCGGTGAAATTGATTGAGCGCAGACACTGGGGGATTCGCTGGCTGCGCTGTTTTCTATCCAAATGGGGCGAGAAGTATGAGTGATGTAAGGGGCATTGTGCTCGAAAAGGGCGAGGACGGCGTCAGTGCCAGTCTGCAGCAATTGGATCAGTCACGTCTGCCGGAAGGCGATGTGCAAATCCGCGTGCTCTATTCCACGCTGAATTATAAAGATGGTCTCGTGCTTAAAGGCCAAGGTGGTCTTGTCCGTAATTATCCGCATGTACCAGGTATCGACCTGATCGGCATTGTTGAGGACAGCCAAGCTGCTGGTTTTGCGAAAGGCGACCGCGTGATCTGCACTGGATACCGGGTCGGTGAAGCCTGGTGGGGCGGTTACGCAACCCATGCCAGCCTCAAGTCCGAATGGCTGGTGAAAGCGCCAGATGGCCTTTCTGACATACAAGCAATGGCAATTGGCACCGCTGGCTTTACGGCCATGCAGTGCGTTCTAGCGCTTGAAAAGCAAGGTGTTACGCCAGATTCCGGCGAAGTGCTGGTAACGGGTGCTGGTGGTGGCGTCGGCAGTGTCGCTGTCGCGATCCTCGGCAAGCTTGGCTACACGGTGACTGCGGGGTCTGGCCGGGCCGAACTGGCGGACTATTTCACGGACCTTGGTGCCAGCGGCATGATTGGCCGTGAGGAGCTAACTGAATTGGCCAAACGCCCATTGCAGTCTGAACGCTTCGCTGGTGCCGTTGATACCGTTGGCGGTGATCTGCTTGCCGGTGTTCTAACAGCTATGAAGTACAAAGGCATCGTTGCGGCCTGTGGTCTCGCTGGGGGTGCTAAGCTGCCGACGACCGTTATTCCCTTCATTATCCGTGGCGTGACATTGGCGGGTATTGATTCCGTTATGGCGCCGCAGTCTGAGCGCGCCGAAGTTTGGTCGCGCCTCGCAACGGATCTACCGCTTGAGAAACTGGATGCCGCTACAACTGTTGTCGGGCTTGAGCAGGTCATGGGGATGGCTGATGCGATCCTTGGCGGCCAGGTGCGTGGGCGCACCGTAGTGGATGTTAACGGTTAGTTGGCGGATTGGCCGTAGATTGGGAGCGTATCAGAAGATGACCCTCATTTTATCTAGGGGACGCGTTCATGCGCTTCGCCGCATCCGCTTTCGCACTATCAGCGCTTTCCAGCGCATTTCTGTCTGCTTGTTTGCCCCAACCGACAGACAGTCATTGGACGGCCAGGGAATGGGCACCGATTGGCGAAAAGCGTCCAGCGGATCCGCCGGCCATATAGTGCTATCAAACCATCGGAAAAGCGGACTGCTATCACGAGCAACTGCCTGGGCAGGATTACCGACTGATCGAAGGCGGACCAGTATCCGATCCGAAGAACATGTCGGTCGCGGCAAAACCGGCGCAAGTTTCGGAACCCGTAATGGAGCCAGCGCCTGTGCAGGAATCAGCCAAAGCACCAGAGCCATCAATGTTGGACCGGCTTACTGGGCTATTCGATCTGTAACTGTCGTAGGCTTTCTTGGGCTGGCGATTGCTGCGGTTCCGGCGAATGCACAAATTGCGCCGTTCGACGATTACAGCAAAGCGCCCGTATATTATTTCGACAAAGCCAATGCTGGAAATGCTGAAGCGCAGTTTCTGCTTGGGCTGGCGCTAGAAGAGTTAGGTCCAACATCCCAAGCCCGCTGGGGTACGGCAGAAAGCTGGATCGCTAAGGCGGCTGCAGCTGGCATCCCAGAAGCACAATTCCGATATAGCCAGATCAAGCTTGCTGCTGGCGATGCAGCTTCGGCGAAGCGGTTGCTCGCTGCTGCTGCGGCATCCGGTGTTCCAGAAGCACAATTCAATCTGGGCGCATTGGCTGAACAAGCTGGCGATACCAAAGGCGCTCGCCGTTGGTATTGGCAAGCAGCGCGCCAAAGCTACGGGCCTGCGCAATTCAACCTTGCCCTTTCCCTGATTGGTGTTGGTGGCGAAGCAGCACTGACGGATGCATTGTCCTGGCTGATCTTGGCAGCAGAAAATGCGGCCCCAAACGCAGATGCTGCCCGTGACCAAGTCAAAGCTGCGCTGGATGCCGACGCAATCATGACAGCTGAAAAGCGTGCGAGCGCCCGGCGCTAAGCTTTACTTGCTTTCCTCGTCGAGGCCACGTGCGAGCATCGCTTCCGCAAGAGCGAAGTCGCTTGGCCTCTCTGTTGCTTGCAGGCCGTTGATGACCCCTGCCCGGTCGAGCTGCGCCCTGTTCTGACTAAGCTTCGCCTTCGCCTGAATGTTATCAACAATGATCCGAAACGCGTAAATCCCACCAAGCATCTTGCGGATGAAATCTTCAGGTTCGTCGTCAAGCCGCCACGCACGTGGGCCGTCGCCTTCAAATCGCTCTGAGAGCAAAGTTACGCAACGGCGTTTGTCCGCAATGTTAGGCAGAGCTTCAATTCGACCAGAGATGTGTGTCGCCAGATAATTCCATGTGGGAACAGTCTGCGTACCTGTATGCTTAGACGGGTACCAATTTGGTGAAATATAAGCGTTGGCCCCGGTGAACACCGCCAAGACGCCCGTTCCATCCGTCAACACTTTGCTGTGTGGGTTCGCGCGGGCGATATGTCCCAGCAGCATAGGTTTGCCCGGCTCTGCATCCGGATCAAGAATGATCGGTAGATGCGTCGTGGCGGTTTCGCCATCTGCGCCTTTGGAAATCAGCAGTGCGAACGGTGCCTCGCGGACAACGGTGAGGCCGTCGGCATCTGCTTCAGAAAAATATGGCGGCGAGTACATAATTGTTCTCCAGCTTGCTTGGGCCAGCGGCGCTCGCTGCCCCAAGGCTGGAAAGCAAGCGCCGCCAGGTCTTTAGCCGACGTGTTTCGCGAAGAATGCGAGCGTACGATCACGCGCTGTCTTGGCGCTTTCGGGCTCAAAGTCGCCGCGATGGTCGCAATTGAAGCCGTGGCCGGCTGGATAGGTGAATATCTCTGCGTCGCCATGGGCCGCGCGGATTTTGTCAACATCAGCCATCGGAATACCGTGGTCATTCTCACCAAAGTGCATCATCACAGGGTTCTTCGGCGCTTCGTCATTATACATCGCGATCTGGCCGCCATAATAGCAAACGCTAGCGCTGACACCGACGCGGGTTGCTGCCAACCAAGACATCGAGCCGCCCCAGCAATAACCGACAGAGCCGATTTTGCTCTGGCTTTTGCGCATTTCTGCAACGGTCGCCGCGACGTCTTTAACCGCATCGTCCCAAGCAACTTCCGCGCGGGTATCCCGGCCTTTAGCAATATCATCCGGTGTGTAGCCAACTTCGAAGTTCTTGGACGCCCGGTCAAACAGCGCAGGTGCCAAGACAGCGTAGCCTTCTGCAGCATAGCTATCCGCGACTTCACGGATATGCGCGTTGACGCCAAAAATCTCCTGGATAACCACGACACCGCCCTTGGGAGCGCCCTCCGGCTCAACTTTGTAGCAATCGAATTCGTGGCCGTCTTCGGCTTTCAGCGTGATAAACGCGCCCATGGCTTGCGCCCCCATTTATGTGTGTTGAAACCTGTTCGTAGACGATTATACCGCCAGCGCGCGCTAGACGTAAATTATTTGTCCGCCACCAAGGTTCGCCAGGATATCTGTCAGCCCAGTGACTTCGATGGTGATATCGGACCTGAGATCACCAGCCTCAATTGCAGCGAAGGCGAGTGCTGCATCGCAAACAGCAATGCGGCATTCCAGTTCGGTTAGCGCTTCGAGTAGGTCATCTATGCTAGCTAACCCGGAAGCTTCTAATTGCTCTGCAAAACGGGATCCATTCTGCAGTCCTGCCCCGCTTGATTTTAGAACGTCTGCCGTGCCGATTGCAAAAAACAATGTTACTGCACCGCCCAGCGCTGCGTTTGATGCGGCCATCATCAAGGCATAGTGCACACGTTCAACGGCGGTGGATTGGATGATGAAAGTCAGGGGTTGAACGGCCATAATTTCCGGTACTCCGAAGTTACAAACTGCGCGCGATCAATTCCTTCATGATCTCATTCGTGCCGCCATAGATTTTCTGAACGCGCGCGTCTGTCCACATGCGGGCAATTGGAAATTCCGCCATATAGCCATAACCGCCATGTAATTGAACGCAGAGGTCAAGCACCTCATTCTGCTTATCTGAAGCCCAATATTTGGCCATGCTGGCAAGTGTCGCGTTCAATTCACCGGCGAGCAGTTTCTCCACGCAATCGTCGACAAACACCCGTGCAACACGCGCTTCTGTCGCAGCTTCCGCCAGTTTGTGCTTGGTGTTCTGGAAATCAAAGATTGCTTGGCCAAAGGCTTTCCGCTGCTTGACGTAATCCAAGGTCAGCGCAATTCCCGTTTCCATGGAGCCAACCGCCCCAGCGGCGATCAGTAAGCGTTCCTGCGGTAGCTGGCGCATGAGTTGATAGAACCCCTGCCCTGGCTCCTCGCCCAGAATATTGGATGCTGGAACGCGGACATCCTCGAAGAACAACTCAGACGTATCACCAGCGTGCAGACCGACCTTCTCCAAGTTTCGGCCACGCTTAAAGCCATCCCGCATTGCATCAACCAGCACAAGTGAGACGCCTTTGGAGCGCGCATTTGGATCCGTCTTAGCAACCAAAATCACAAGGTCTGAATTTTGGCCGTTGGTAATGAATGTCTTCTGGCCGCTAATTACCAAATCCTCGCCATCCAGAATTGCTCTGGTGGCGACAGATTGCAGGTCGGACCCTGTCCCCGGTTCCGTCATCGCAATGGCGCAGATGACCTGACCGCTCGCCATTTTGGGCAGCCAGGCGCGCTTTTGGTCTTCTGTGCCGTATTCGGACAAGTAGTGAGCGCAGATGCCGCTATGCACAGCGTCGCCAAAGGCGGACCCGAGCGTGATGCGCTCCAATTCCTCAATCCAGGCGATGTGATGTGCCACTGTGCCACCACCGCCACCATATTCTTCCGGGATGGATGGGCAGAGGAAGCCAGCCTGACCAGCCGCCGCCCAGGCTGAGCGGTCAATGATGCCAGCCTTGGTCCAGCGATCGACGTGGGGCTCAAATTCAGCCTGCAGGAACCGGCGCGCCGCGGCCCGGAACATGGCGACGTCTTCTGTCTCCCAGCTAGGCCTGTGGTCCGCTACAAAATCGAACCCCAAGCCGCCGCCTTCTGTACCGTCTGGCATTGGCTTATCCTTGAATGACTAGGCGGGCTGCTTACGCGACCGCCATAACGGCTTCTGCGCTGTGTTCCATTGTCGCCGCAAGTGCGATGGCGGGTGGCAACATGCGGGTCGCGAAGTAGCGTGCGATGGCGATGCGGTTTTCCGCGAATGCAGCATCGTCAGCCGCCCAGTCATGGGCCGCTGCCGCACCCTTTAGAAGCAACCAAGCGCAGACAACACGGCCCGTCAGGTCAAGATAATCCGCTGCACCAGCGGCTGCGATACCAATGCGATCATTGAATGCTGCCACTTGGCCAGCCGTCGCGCGCTCCATAGCGTTGACGCCTTCAAGCACCTGGTCCTTGGTTGCTGCAAGGGCACCGCTGATGCCATCCAACTCAGCACGAATATCAGCAATGAGTTCGCCCATGGCTGCACCCTGATCGCGCCCGAGTTTGCGGCCAAGCAAGTCCATTGCTTGAACGCCGTTCGCACCCTCATAGATTGGCGCAATACGACTGTCCCGCCAAACCTGGCCGACACCCGTTTCCTCAATAAAGCCCATACCACCATGGATCTGGATGCTCGTCGAAGCGACCTCAACGCCACGGTCTGTGGAATAGGATTTTACGACCGGAATCAGCAGATCCAGCATCCGTTGCGCCTTAGCCTTATCTTCCGCATCAGGCATGAAACGAGACTCGTCCAGGCGCGCGGCGACCCAGTAGCAGAGTGCGCGCATGGCTTCCGTTTCGGCGCGCATGTTCACCAGCATGCGCTTCACATCCGGATGTTGGTCAATCGGTACGTTGTCTTCGCCGGTTTGAATATCCTTGCCTTGCCGCCGTTCAGCCGCAAATGCAGTCGCCTGTTGCAGCGCCGTCTCGGCAATGGAAAGGCCCTGCAGGCCGACGCCGAGGCGAGCGTTGTTCATCATCGTGAACATGGCCTGAATGCCGCCATTCTCTTTGCCGACAAGCCAGCCTTTTGAGCCTTCGTTATCACCGTAAGACATAACGCAGGTCGGGCTACCGTGAATGCCGATTTTGTGTTCCAGCGATACTGGGCGGAGGTCATTGCGAGCACCGAGTGAACCGTCATCGTTCACAAGGAACTTCGGTACCAAGAATAGTGAAACGCCGCGAATGCCTTCAGGCGCGCCATCAATCCGGGCCAACACCATGTGGATGATGTTTTCGGTCATATCGTGATCGCCATAGGAGATGAAAATCTTCTGGCCAGATATGCGGTAATGATCCTCCTCAGGCCGGGCGCGACTGCGAAGCGCGCCGACGTCTGACCCGGCCTGTGGCTCAGTCAGATTCATCGTGCCGGTCCATTCACCGGAGACCATTTTCTCAAGATATTTTGCCTTTTGGGCATCTGTTCCATGCGCTTCCAGCAGATCAATCGCGCCCTGGGTCAACAATGGGCCTAGCGAAAACGCCATGCAGGCGGAGCCCCACATTTCATTAAGCGCCATGCCGACGGCTGATGGCAGTCCACCGCCACCAATTTCTGGGTCAGCAGAAGGTCCGTTCCATCCACCCTCAATATATTGCTTATAGGCGTCGATCCAGCCAGGAGAGGTGCGGACAACCCCGTTCTCGATCACAGGGGGATGCATGTCGCCAACGCGTTGCAATGGCGATATCACACCGTTCGCCAGCTTATTGGCTTCATCTAGCGCTGCGGCCACAAGGTCCGGCTGCGCATCTTCGAAGCCAGGGAGCTGGGTGAGAGCGGTGAGGCCTGCTACGGCTTCAAGTGCGAACTGCATTTCTTTTAGTGGGGCGGAATATTCGGCCATCAGGATGCTCCCAAATAGGCGTGATTGGTCTTCACCGCAGAATGCGCGAACCAGACGCCCCGGAACAAGTAAAACTTTACCGCGCGAGTGCGGCCAAACGTTCACCGATTGCAGCTGCCGCTTCAGGTGCGAGATTTCCAAACGCAAAGCGCAGCATCTGCTCCTGTCCAGGTCCAAAGGCAGAACCGGGCATAGCCATGATTGCCCCTTCATCCGCCAGTAGTTTTGCGGCCTCAAGCGCCGGCAAATCAAATGGGTGGCGGCAATATGCGAAAAAGGCGCCGGCAGAAACGATTGGGAATTGATTGGCGATGGGCTTCATCGCTTGTTGGAATGCAGCCAGCCTAAGCGCCATTTCCTGCCGCTTACCATTTCTCCATTTGCCAAGCGAACGAATGCCATACAGTGCCGCCGCCTGCCCGGCACCATTGGCACAGATCGCAATCGAGTCCAGCGCTTTCTGGATGAGTGAGATTACGTCAGCACCTGCCGTCACTGCTCCGACCCGTAGTCCCGGCATCGCATATGCTTTGGAGAAACTGTAGAGCTGGATGACCGTGTCGGCCCATGGGCCAGCCTTAAACGCATCATGGGGTGCGCCGCCTGCTAGAATGAAATCCCGGTAAGTCTCGTCGATAATGAGCTTGATGCGATGGGCTTCCGCCAATGCCACGAACTGCTGAATAAGGCTGGCAGGATAGATAGCACCCGTTGGGTTGTTTGGCGTGACCAGAACGATCGCTCGCGTACGGGGTGTTATCAGCCGTTCAGCCTCCTCCACGTCCGGCAACATGCCAGCATCAGCGGCACATGGCAGCGGAATGGCGTCGATCCCGAACATATCCAGGGTCATTTTGTGGTTGAAGTACCATGGCGTTGGCAACATCACAGCGTCGCCTTCCTTAGCCAGTGCCATGATTGCCGCGACATAGGCTTGATTGCAGCCGCTTGTGATCGCGATATTCTTTGCCTGAATGTTGCCGCCATACAGTGTCGCCATCTCATCGGCCAATGCTTGTCGGAGAGGTTGTTCACCTAGAATTGGCGCATAGCGCGCAGTCTCCGGCTTCTGTATGGCCTCCGTGATGTGGGCAACGAGTGACGCAGCCATAGGCCATCCGGGTGCGGCCTGCGCCAAATCGAGCAGCGGGCGTCCTTCTGGGAAGTCTCGTTCTTTGACCCAGCTTTGCACCAAGGCGACAGGTGGTGTCTCAACGGACGCCAATAATGGATTGATCGACAAGGATTATAAGCCTTCCGCTTCGGATAACTTAGTTTAGCCGGAGTTTGAGTTCTTGCAGCAGCTTTGCCGCTTTATGCCGAAGGCCTTCCTCTGGCTCAGCCGCCAAGTAGCGCTCGAACCCCCGGATGGCCTGGCCAATATTCTCAAGCCGCATGTGCATCATTGCTGTTTCGCGCATGAGCTCAACTGTGCCTGGAGAGAACGCAAGCATGGCTTCCGCAGTCTCTAACGCGCCTGAAATATCGCCTGCACGCAGGCGCCTGAGCTTGATATTGTTCTGCAGGCGCAAAAGCACATCGCTATTTCTGACAGGCTGATAATGCTCTGCAGTCAGTTCTGCCCCCTCGCCTTGCATGCGCTTCAACAGGTCCCGCATTCCTGCGGCATCCAGCACGCGGGCGCCCTCAAACGGATCAAGCGCCAAGCGTTCGCCGCCATGGTCTAGGCGCAGCAGAAAATGGCCAGGAAAGGCTAAGCCAACGACGCTCCAGCCTAACCGGTGCGCGACGCTCATGCACAGAATTCCCAAGGCGACCGGCAGACCTTTCTTACGATCAATGACCCGTACTAAGTCGGCGTTTTGTAGGTCGTCATAGGTTAGGGTATCGCCCGAATAGCCATTGCTCTCATAGATCGCATGGCTCAGCGCTGCCGCCTGTTCTGCGGCGGAGCCGGTATGTGCGGCATGTCCGGCAGCCATGTTTGCCAGATCGTGCAGATGCGCCTCGTACCGCCCAAATGCAGTATGGGGCCGTTTTAGCGCCGCGAAGGCGAGTGCGACGACACCAGGATCAAAGGCACCGTCATCGGCTTTGCCAAGCTCAGCCAGGAACGCCAAAGGATCTGCCGCCCATTCCGGATTATCTTCGCGCGTCATGCGCCGCTCCAAACGTGGCTGTGCACTGCTACATGCCCTTACCGGGGCGCCATGCATCTTTTACATGGATGGGTAGACGGTAGGGTATGACGCCTATGATATCAAAGCGCATTTGGCGCTGCCGCAAAGCTGGACGTTGTGCAACGAGCCATCCCGCCGCTTGCTCGATCCGGTGCCGCTGACGGGTAGACACAGCTTCAATACAGCGGCGCAGATCAGGCCGCGCCTTCACCTCTAAAATTGCGACAAGTCCGCGCTTTACCACGATGAGGTCAATCTCACCGAATGGGGTTTTCTCCCGCTCGGCCACAATGCGATATCCCGCGAACCGCAATCGCCAAGCTGCTGCCGTTTCACCGAACCGGCCAAGCGCTTCATGCTTCCGGCGTTTCGCGGTCGTCTGCCTCACGCTTTTTCCTGTTTGATAGCAAGTGCCCGCTGATAAGCCTGTTTCCGAGGCGAGCCTGTGCGTTCTGCAGCTTGTGTGGCGGCGTCCTTTACGGAAAGCGTGTTGAGCAGGTCTTCAAGCAGATCATCTAACACAGTCTCATCAAGCTCAACCGGTTTGGGCGGGCCAATGACAAGCGTGATCTCGCCCTTAGGCGGTCCTGATTCAGCATAATGGGCCGCAAGTTCGCTCAGGGTCCCGCGTCGGGCTTCTTCGAATAGCTTCGTTAGTTCCCGGGTGACACAAGCTTGTCGGTCCCCAAGGACTACAGCCATATCATTCAACGATGACGCTAGCCGTTTCGCGTTCTCAAACAAAATGAGCGTCGCTTGGGTTTCTGCAATCTCTGCCAGCCATTTCCGACGCTGACCGGATCGGTTTGGTGCGAATCCAGCGAAAAGGAATCTATCGGACGGCAATCCGGCTAAGGCCAAGGCTGCTAATGGGGCTGAGGCACCAGGGATTGGAATGACCTTTAGGCTTTCAGCAATTGCGGCAGCTGCCAACCTGTAGCCCGGGTCGGAAACCAGCGGCGTGCCGGCGTCTGTCGCTAAAGCAACGGCTTCACCGGCTGCAATGCGGGCGAGCAAAAGTGGACGGGCGCGTTCGGCTACATGTTCATCATATCGGACGATTTCGGGTGCTTTGATCCCATGAATATCCAGCAGGCGCCGCGTGACGCGGGTATCTTCTGCCGCAATCACGTTCGCCCCAGAAAGGACATCAAGCGCGCGCAGTGTGATATCTCGCGCATTGCCGATAGGCGTGGCGACAATGTATAGCCCAGCAGCTAGAGATTTGGATGCGGTGTTACTGTCTATCGGCAAGATCGTCGCCTCGGCGGCTTGCTACGGGTCATGGTATTATAGGCCAGGGAGAACCAGAATGCGGACGTTTCATGCCTGATCAGCGCGGCATATTTGCATTCACCCGGATTGCAGCCCTGATCGCGGGCCTTTTTGCGCTGGCGGCGTGTGATACTTCGCGACCGGTTACGTCCTCAAACTCAGGGCAGTCAACTGTGGCCAGCCCCACCAATCAGGCTGATCCGCGAAACCGTCGCTGGTCTGAAGGACGGCTGCCCTCATATCAAACATCAGGCACACAACGGGCTGCGACGAGCAATGCGCCAATTCGTGTTGGTCTACTCTTGCCACTGTCTGGACCCTATGCGGCGTACGGTAAGAGCCTTGCGGACGCCGCAGCGCTTGCGCTTTTCGATGCGCAGATCACGCGGCAAATCGAACTCCTACCGCGGGATACACAGGCCACGCCCGAAGGAGCTGCTGCGGCTGCAGTGGATGCGCTCTCTTCCGGCGCCACCATCCTTATCGGCCCAGTGACGCCTTCTGGTGCCATCGCTGCAGCACGGGCGACTGTCGGCTCCGGCACGCCGCTTCTGTTGCTAACGGGCGATCGAAGTGCGGCTGAGCCTGGCGTCTTTGCGGCTGGTCATGCGCCACAAGCTGCCGCTACCCGTATCATCGATTTTGCGCACAAACAGGGAGTGCAGGTGATTGCAGGTGTCGCTCCTGACGACGCCGCCGGTCGTGCAGCGCTTGCTGGCATGCAAGCAGCGGCACAGGTGCGCGGTATACGTGTGGCTGGACAGGCTTCTGTACCGGCACAAGCTAAGGGCGACGCACGGCGGGCGACACTCGCCTCCGCACTCCAATCGCTGCAGGGCAACGGGGCATTGTTCCTGCCGTTTCCTGCCGAAGCATTACCGACAATAAACGCAGACCTTAACGCTATTATGAGCGGCGCAGCGCCGTTGCTTGGCGGGCCGGAATGGGATGGCGCTAATCTTGCCAGCCTCCCGGCCTTCGCCCGCTCTGCTTATGCTGGATACGACCCGCGTTATACGGGCAGTTTCCGTCAACGGTACCAATCGGCGTACGGAAAACCGCCAGCCCGTGGCGCGGCACTGGTCTATGATCTTACCGCCACCGTCGCCCTTGCGGCCCAATCCGCGCGGGGTGCTGGCTTGGGGAACCATGACCTAACTATCACCGGGGGATATCAGGGCGTGCAAGGACCATTTCAGTTGACGAGAGATGGTGTCGCGGTCCGTCGATACGCAATTATTGGCGTCCGTAATGGCCAGCTTCAAATTGTTGAACCGGCCAATGCAGGCGGAAGCTAAAGCTCCAATTCGTCTTTTTTAAGCGCGCGGCTGATGATGTTCCGCTGGATATCACTAGTGCCTTCACCAATAACGTAAACCAGCGCATCACGGTGGTGCATACCAACGCTATGATCTCGCATAATCCCAGCACCACCCATTATGCGGATGGCGTTCTCACTAACTCGGAGGGCCGCTTCGCTGGCAACCAATTTCACCTTAGAGGCATTCGCCGTCGATAAGGTGCCCTGATCGACCTGCCATGCGCCCCAGTAGACCATCAACCGCGCCATTTCGATATCAGTCGCCATGTCAGCCAACCGATGTGCGACCGCCTGATATTCAATGATGGGTTTGCCGCGCACGATGCGGGTTTTCGCGAACTCCAAGGCTTCTTCGCAGGCACCACGGGCAAGGCCCAGCACTGATGCGGCCACGCCAACGCGGTTCTCGCTCAGGCTTTCCAAAATAGTGGAATAAGTGCCTTCCCGCTCACCGAGTAGATGGCTATCTGGCACGAACAAGTCATCCATATGGATCAAGCCAGTCTCAGACCCGCGCAGACCTTCCTTTTTCAGGGAATCAATTGCGAGGCCCTGCGCCGGGAGATCGACGATGAATAAGCTAACCGCGTCAATTGTAAGGTCGGGCTTCGTGCGGGCAGCTAGCGTCATGAAATTTGCGATGGGCGCATTGGTTATGTAGAGCTTGGCACCGGATATTTTCCAGCCTCCGTCTACTTTTTCAGCACGGGTCTTCATAGCGCGGATATCGGATCCGCCATCGGGTTCGGACAACCCAAAGCAGGCGACCTTCTCACCCTGAACAGCAGGTTTGAAATACTGTTCGCGCTGCATTTCGGTTCCGGCTTTCCAGATTGGCCACATACCCAGATGGCTATGGGCAGAAAACGCGGCGCAATAAGCCTGACTAACCCGCGCAATTTCTTCCCGGATGATGCAGTCGGAGACTTTGTCCATGCCAACGCCGCCGTCTTCATCAGGATAGCGCGCGCCTAGAATACCAAGCTCGCCCCAGCGCTTGAAGAGATGTGGTGGGAAAGTTTCGGTTTCATCCGAATGCCGGGCATAGGGCTTTGCATCTTCCTCCATATGGCGGCGTACGGTTTCCCGCAGTGCTGTGTGTTCTGGTGCGAATGCGAAGTCCATCAGATGGTCCTAGGTTCAAATTCTCGTACATCACCAATGCGACCCTGAATGGCTGCTGCCGCCGCACTTGCTGGGCTCATTAGGTGGGTGCGGGCACCCTGCCCTTGGCGGCCCTTAAAGTTTCGATTGCTGGTGGATGCCACATGTTCGCCAGCCTTCGCCAGATCGCCATTAATGCCGACGCACATCGAGCATCCAGCCTCGCGCCACTCAAAGCCCGCTTCTATGAAAATGCGATCAAGTCCTTCGGCTTCTGCCTGTCGCTTAACAGGCATGGAACCAGGCGCGACGATGACGTTCACTTTGGCTTTGCGCCCCTTTGCGATCGCTGCTGCCGCGCGCAAATCTTCAATCCGGCCATTGGTGCACGAACCAATGAATGCGCGGTCAATTGGGATATCAGCCATCGCCATGCCGCCGTTGAGGCCCATGTAATCAAGCGATTCCTCATATTGGGCGCGCTGGTCTGCATCGTCAGTTTTAGTGGGGTCTGGCACCATGTCCGCGACGCCAGCACCTTCTTCCGGGCTCGTGCCCCAGGTGGCCATGGGCTGAATGAGTGCTGCGTCCAAGGTAACTTCCCGGTCAAACTTGGCAGCTGCATCGCTTGGTAAGCCCCGCCAGAAGGCTTCAGCAGCGGGCCAGGATGCATCATCAGGGGCGTTTGGGCGGCCTTTGAGGTAGTTCAACGTCACATCATCGGGCGCGATCATGCCGCAACGGGCGCCTGCCTCAATCGTCATGTTGCAAACCGTCATCCGGCCCTCCATGGACAGATTGCGAATAGTACTCCCGGCATATTCGATTGCGGACCCGACACCGCCTGCTGCACCGATCTTTGCAATGATCGCTAAGATCACATCTTTTGCAGTGACAGACGTCGCCAGATCGCCATCCACTGTCACCCGCAGCGCTTCTGGCTTTGCCTGCCACAGCGTTTGTGTTGCGAAAACGTGCGCCACCTCAGACGCGCCGATGCCGAAAGCCATGGCACCCATAGCGCCATGGGTGGAGGTATGACTATCGCCGCAAACGACGATCAATCCAGGTTGAGATAGCCCTTGTTCCGGCCCAACCACATGAATGATGCCCTGGTTTGGGTCATCGATGCCAAGGACCCGCACGCCGAACTGCTTCCCGTTCGCATCAAACGCATCAACCACAGACCGGATTTCCGGATCGCTGATATCATCCAATGAGCGAGACGTTGTTGGCACGTAATGGTCTGCCATGCCGAGTGTGCGATCAGGTCGCCTGACGGGAATTTTATTGTCTTTCAAGTAATTAAAGCCGTGGAATGACCCTTCATGGCAATAATGCCAATCGACCGAAAGCAAAGTCTGGCCATCTTCACGCTCCACGATGGCATGAGCGTCCCAGATTTTATCGAACATAGTGCGGGGGGCAGACATAGGCGTACTCCAGGCAGCGAAACGAAATTAGCTCATGAACCGGCCGCCATTCACATCAATAGCAGCACCAGTGATATAGCTCGCGTCATCTGAGGCAAGGAAGAGGATCGCGGCTGCGATTTCTTCTGGCCGCGCGGCGCGCTTCAAGGGAATCTCATCCATGCGCTTGTCCTGCTCATCTTGTGGCAGGGCGCGATAGCGGGTTTCGACGCGCTCTGTGAACACTGTACCGGGTGCCACCGAATTTACGGTGATGTTGTTCGGTCCTTCTTCGTAAGCCAACTTGCGCGTGAACCCCAAAACAGCCGACTTTGCAGTCGAGTAATGCAGCGCCGAAATTTCTGAAATGCTACGCCCCGCGACAGATGCCAAATTCACGATCCGCCCGCCGCCCCTTGCGCGCATCTGGGGCAGGACTGCGCGGGTGATCAGGAACATGCTGGTCAGGTTGATATCCATGAAGATGCGCCATTCATCCAGCTCAAGCTGCTCAATAGGTTTTGGATTGGCGCCGAAGCCTACATTGTTGACCAGAATATCTGGCGGGCCGACCTGCTCCTTCGCTGCCGCAATCGCATCCCGAACGCTTGCTTCATCCGTCGCGTCCGTTTGGATGTAGCAGAGCCGGTTTGCCCCATCGCCGACATCTTTACGGAGGGCATTAGCAAATGCGCTATCAGCGGGTTCTTTGTCGAAGACTGCAAGCTGGCCGCCTTCTGCCAAGAACCGCATGACTGTTGCCCGCCCAATGCCCTTAGCACCGCCGGTGAGAAATCCCGTTTTGCCTTCAAATCGACGCTCAGCCATGTCTATTCCTCCTCGACGCCCGGATATACGCGTTGCCCGTAGGCTTTGCGGAAGCCCGATATCACATCGCTTGTTGGCTTGGCATAAGTCAGCCGCCCAGATGTGTAATTTCCACCCATAAGAGACCGCAGTCTAACGGCGGATTCACCTTGCTGCACCAGCGCTGCGACGCCGTTCACAATAGGGGCTCCAGAGGTCGTCGCATTCATCCCCTGGTCCGCCACAATCGCCATAACGACGCCGCCTGCCGCCACAACCACTTCTGCACCTGCAGCCACAGTCTCTTCCGCTGCCGCCTCGAAGCGTTTCAGCAATGCCTGGGTCGCTCTGCCATCAGTCCCAGCTGTTTCTAGCTCCGCCATGCTGGGCACAGCCATGGATGCAGTGGCGGCGATTTTGTCCTGGATGCGCATCCGCGCCAGTACATCATTCAAGCGGGGCTCAAATTTCTTGTTGATGGATACGAGGCCAATGCTCTCCCCCATCATTCCTGCCCAGTGAAAAACCGTCTCACCAAGGCTGATGATTGGGATATCAGCGATCTCGCGGGCCTCCCGCAGGCCTGGATCAAACAGATTGCCGATTAGAAAGCCATCGAAGCCCTGCTCTTGCGCTTTGTGGACATTCTCCAATATTTCAACCGTCTCAAGGAAAGCGAGATAGCGGTACTGATCGCCCGTGCCGCCTTGCCGTTCAATGCCATGGACCTCAATTTCAGTGCCGGGGCTCACAGCAGCGTCTAGCAGGCGCTGCAGGGTCGAACGATAGCTTGGGAACGATCCTTCCCGGGTAACGCTTTGATACCAAAGCCGCATAAGGCCCTCCATTAATATGGGCCATAGCGTAGTCGGGGAATGCCGTCGCCGCTATATCACGGTTACAGAACGAGAAATGAGTTGAACAATGAGTGCATATTTTTCAGCAGACGGCTTGCGTGTCCTGCTTTTAATTCTTGCAGCGATCGCGCAAATAGCCGCTTCAGCAGCCCCTCGCCTGCTCGGCTGGGAGCATGATATTTCTAGCCGTTCCCAAAGCCTGCCGACGCCGATTGTGCCGCCGGGCTGGGCCTTCTCAATATGGGGCGTGATCTTCCTGGGCAGTTTGGCGTTCGCAATCTTTGCCGCACTGCCGGGCCAGCTGACATCACCGATCTATCGGAAGGTCGGATGGTTGGCAGTCGGACTTTTCACTTTGGCAGCGCTTTGGGAGCTTTGGGTCCCGAATAAGTCACTCGACGCTGTCAGCGCTGTCATGATCTTCGCCCAACTTGGGCTCGGTGTGATGATCATGTTCACCATTGCCGGTGCGGGGCCGCTCGGGCTTTGGGACAAGGTTTTGATGCAAATACCGTTGAGCTTGTTCGCAGGGTGGATTTCGGCGGCTGCATTTGTGGGGCTGGGTTCAGTCCTCATGCATCACGGCTATAGCCCCGGCCTCAGCTTCTACTTAGGCATGGTCTTCGCCATTGCTGCGATTGCGCTTTGGACCACTTGGGCAGCCGGTGGATGGTTCTATGCGGCAGCAGTATTGTGGGCCCTCGGTGGCATCATCATCGCCAATATGAGTGGCGGGAGCATGCTTCTGGCGGGGGCATCAGGCGTTGGCGCGGTTCTGCTAATATTGGCGGCGATCTTCAGGCCATAAGGAGGTTCTGACTGGCCGGGCCTTGTGGCCCGACCAGCCAGCGATGCACGGTTACTGGGCCGTGATAATTTGCATGACAAGCTTACCATCATGCTTCACTGGGCCGTCTTCTTTGGCACCCAGCGTGTATTCGAAGATACCAGCATATTTTCCGCCAGCTTCGCTGTGGACCATCAGCATCAACATTTCGCCAGGGCTGACTGGCTCATTCAAGATTGCAGCAACATCAGCGTTCTCACCAGCGCGGAGTGGTGCATGACCGACGACTTTGCCTGGTTTCTTAGATGCGTCTATGCGGTGAACGACCATCCAGCCGTTGGCAGGTGCTACAATCTTGTCAGCTGATACGACGCCGTTTGCCACGCTTTGATCATGCGCGACGACATCTTTGGTCATATGACCAGCAGCAAATGCAGCGGTGGAAATCATCCCTAGGGCGATTGCGGCAGCAGAAATCTTCAGCATAAACATCCTCCATGTGTTGCAAGCGCGGATCGCTTGTCGTGTCTCTCTACGACGATGATTTTATTTGGATCACATTCCGTGGGTTACGTCGAAATCATGGACTGCCGGGAAACGCTTCCTAATGTTAATGTTTGCCACCGTCGCCAAGCTTGATGAAGAAGTGCACTATTTAGACCCGGCTTTCGGGCGCAATTAGGGATCGGTCATATGGCCCTCACAATGCCTTTCGATAATACGTTCGCGCGCGAGATGGAGGGCTTTTATGCTCCCTGGCAGGCAGAAGCTGCTCCGGCACCCGAGCTTCTGTTGCTGAACGAAAACCTTGCTGAGGAACTCGGGCTGGACCCTGCTGCCCTGAAGTCTGCTGAGGCAGGCGCGATCTTTGCAGGAAACGAAGCGCCTATTGGGGCAACGCCGCTATCGCAGATCTATGCAGGCCACCAGTTCGGCGGATTTTCCGCCCAGTTAGGCGATGGACGTGCACTTCTGCTGGGTGAAGTATTGGATATCCATGGGAATCGCCGTGATATTCAGCTCAAAGGCTCTGGCCGCACACCCTTCTCGCGCGGTGGGGATGGTAAGGCCGCCCTTGGGCCTGTGCTTCGCGAATATCTTATCGGCGAAGCGATGCATGGCCTGGGCATTCCAACCACGCGCGCCCTCGCAGCCGTATCAACCGGCGAGCCTGTGCGCCGGGAAACAGAGCTTCCAGGTGCCGTGCTAACGCGCGTCGCGTCCAGTCATCTTCGTGTCGGGACGTTCCAATTTTTTGCAGCACGGGGTGAGATCGAGAAGGTCCAGCAATTAGCGAACTATTGCATTGCGCGGCATTACCCAGAACTCGCCAGTACGGAAAATCCATATCTGGCGCTTCTGGAAGCCGTGCGCGACCGTCAGGCCGCCTTAATCGCAAAGTGGATGCATGTGGGTTTCATCCATGGCGTCATGAACACAGATAACATGACTATTTCAGGCGAAACCATCGACTACGGCCCCTGTGCATTCATGGACGCTTATGACGCGCAGACTGTCTATAGCTCCATCGATACCCAGGGCCGTTATGCCTATGGCGCACAGCCTGTCATGGGACGCTGGAATATTGCCCGGCTAGCCGAAACGCTATTGCCCTTGATCGCAGATAATGAAGAAGCGGCAGTCGAGGCGGCCACGGATGCCGTCGCGAAATTCGCTGAAATCTATGTGGGTGAATGGTTGACGGGTGTGCGCGCAAAGCTGGGCCTGCAGTCTGCCAGCAATGATGATCTGGACTTGGCCAATAGCCTCTACACGATCATGTCTGAACAGAAGGCTGACCATACCAATCTATTCCGTAGCCTATCATCAGCAGCCGTTGGCGATGACGCGCCGGTGCATGTTGAATTTCAGGACTCCGCTGCTGTTAACCATTGGCTTGAGCGGTGGCGCGCACGGATGGCTGATGATGCAATGGCACCTGACGCGCGCGCGAAAGCGATGAACGCCGTCAATCCTATCTATGTGCCGCGAAATCATCTGGTTGAAGGTGCTTTGAAGGCAGCGGTCGAGACAGGGCAGATGACTCCATTCAAGCTCCTGCTCGATATTGTGAAGTCACCATTCCAGCCGAAGGATGATCTAGAGGCTTATGCCCAACCAGCCTCCGCGGCCTTAGGTGCAGGGTATAAAACGTTCTGCGGAACTTAGATTCAGAACGCCTTGTAGTTGATTGAGAACCCGGAGAAAAATCGGTTGGGCGAACCCACCTGCCTAACGATTGAGCTATCTGCTGCGTCGCCGACAAGGCGTGTGTAATTTCCAATAAACGACGCCGACCAGTTATCAGTGAAGGCATATGTGATGACGCCAGTAATCCCGACATCCTTGAACCCTGCGCTCGCGCTGAACGGCGCTAAGCCGCTGGCGATAGCATCAGCTGCTGAGACATCAAAAAAAGCATCCATATACTGGCCAGAAGCATAGCTTGTTGAGAGGCTGACAATCGCCTTTAGATCATCCGTCATAGGTCTGATGAATGACAGGCTGCCTTCAACCAGAAAACCGTCATGGCCTTCGTTTACGTCATGGGCGAACGATAACCGGCCAGCGACAATGCCCGGATCATTAATGCCCAAAACCTGCAAAGGTGCGCCGCCGCCGATGTAAGCACCGAGTTCTATCGCATCGTCAACTTCTGCGAGCGCTGCGACTGCCGCATTGTCGACGTCATTATCCCGACCGCCACGAGATCGGGCGAGCGGTCCAGCTTGAAACGATAGTGCAGGTATGAAATCCGCTTCAATCCCAAGTCCGCGTGACCGTAGTTCGATGAAGCGGTTCTCATAGTCAAATGCCAGAAGCGGCAGAGGCTCATAGGTATCCGCGCCCTCATATTCGGGCTTGGCCCCTACACCAGCGCTAACTGTCAGCGTGGGCCTGCGGGTCTCTCGAGCAAAGGCTGCACCTGGCAGAATAAGAATGAGAGCGAAGGCGAGAATAGGCGCGCCCGGGATCACTCTGCTGCCTGCGCAGCACCGGTCGGGCCAACTTTTGCTAGCGTCTTGCCGTAACGGTCCTTGTGGATATCCGTTTCCAGCTCTTCCAGCTGAATTTCACCGGACATGACCTGTCGTTTCCAGTCCTGATGTGCGCGTTCGTCCGCATGGAATTCAGGCATGACTTCTTCTGCGAACATTTCAAGGCTTTCGCAGATATGTTCATGGCTGTTTTTACCTGCCTGATTCAGAAGAATGATCTGGTCGGCATGGCTTTCTTTGAACTTCCGCAGCTTCTTCCGAATGGTGTCAGGTGAGCCAACGAGACCGCCGCGCAATGCTTTCTCGACCAAGTCCGGATTGGCATCTTTCCACTTAACGAATTCATCCCACAGATTGACCGTACCTGCTGGCGGGCGGCGCCGGTCTGCACTGTTGCCATAGAACCGAAGGGCAAACTGGAAGAATGTTAGGCCTTCTGCCCGCTTCCGCGCTTCTTCATCCGTTTTCGCACACATGAAATAGCTGACGAGCGCGATGTTTGGGTTGATCTGATAATCAGCCAGCTTATCGAGTCGCTTCGTGATTGAATTGTAATAGGCGTGGACCCATGCGTGGGCGGCATCTGCACTGACAAACTGGAAGCCAAGAGCACCCATACCCCGCCTGCCCGCCATTTCAATAGTTTCGAGCTGTGAACAAGCGACCCAGATGGGCGGATGCGGCTTCTGTAATGGGCTTGGCAGAACCAAACGCTCCGGCATTTGGAAATATTTGCCATCGAAGGATACGGGCTTGTCGCCAAACATTGGGATGACGGCCTTAACGGCTTCTTCCCATACTTCGCGCTTGGTTTCGAAGTCCCGGCCAAACGGCTCAAGCTCCGTAGCACTGGCGCTTTCGCCAATTCCAAACTCAACCCGGCCATTGGAGAGCAGATCCAACGTAGATACACGCTCTGCCACACGAGCCGGATGGTTGGTCGTTAGCTGGATAATGCCATGAGCCAAGCGGATATTCTTCGTCCGCTGGCTGGCTGCGCCAAGGAAAACTTCTGGGGCGGAGGAATGGGAATATTCCTCAAGGAAATGATGCTCGACTTCCCAGGCGTAGTCATAGCCAAGGCCATCTGCCAACTCGAGCTGATCAAGCGCATTGTGGTGCAGCTGCCACTCGGTATGCGGCTCCCAAGGACGGGGAATTTGCAGCTCATAAAAAACGCCGAATTTCATGGGATCTATCCTTCCAGAATTTGCGCATGCATTTCAGTCGCCGTTATGGCTGGCAATACGCAAGCACCTCAGTGCACCAGGGTTTCAGCTTCCGTAGAACGGCCCGCCCGCATTCCGCATCCACAACCGCACCAGATGACGGCGCCGTTCCGCCTCAGGCCAATCTGTGAAGCCGGTGCGGCGATGGCCAATGCGCGTATTATTGACGATCTGAATTTGCCCTGGCTCGAAAGTTAAAGTCAGGCCGAGATCAGGGTCTTCCGTTATCTGAGCGATGGCGGCGAGTGCTCGTTCTGCACGGTCATCCATCTCCATCCCTTTTACTTCAGCACCCTGCCGGACTAGGCGCGGTGAGAAGGCAATTCCGATACCGCCATCTGGATGCGCGGCAAAAGCGGGCTTCACTGTCAAAGGGTCATCATTAGATGCATGTTCGAACTGACGGTCAAACCAGAAGGGTTCAAACATACGGGCCACTACATCATCCGGTAGTTCCTGGCGCAGTCGATTATAAACAGTCTGAAAGCTGATCAGCCCTGAAAGCCCGCCTTCCATCGCCGTCTGCAGGCAGAATAATGCAACATAGTCAGGCGGGAGATTGAAGGAATTATCTGTGTGAAACCCTTGGTGATTGCGTGTCTTAGATGCACGAACGCCATTGCCAGCTTCGGCAACGAGCCCGGTATCAACCACGTCATAAACCATGGTCCCATCATGCTTTTGTGCCACAAGCGGCGCTGTCATGCTCATCAGCAACCAATATAGTTTGGTTGCGATTTCACGGTTCGACACATCCAATCGGTCTATGATGACAAACCCAAGTCCTGTATCGAGTTGCCGCCGTGCCGCGCTCATGGTTGACCGGCAAGCTGGCATGTCAAAGTCTGCCGCATCAAGGCCTTCAACGGGTAGCGGATTGGACCTGAGTATCGCAGCGGCAGCATCTAATTCGGCCAAAGCATGAGCGTTTAGCTTGATGACGCCAGCATCCGGAGCCAAATCAGCCGCGCGCCAAGCCATGTCTCCGTCGTAGCTGTTCGGCAAGTCAATTTGACCCATAACAATTCCACTCACTGGCGCCCAATTAATCTGTTGAATAGCCTAGCCGTGATTATGCATCCTCAAAAGGACTTTCAAATGGCCCTGCCCCGCGTCGCCATCGTTGGAACTGGCGGTACTATCGCCTCTGTTGGTGTAGATAGCCTTGACCTCACTGCCTATGTCCGCACAGGCAGGGTCTATGCGCTGCATGAATTATTGGCGCTGGTGCCTGAACTTGACCGGGTAGTCGAGCCTGTTTTGGCACCATTTCGGCAAGTGCATTCCACAGCCATCGGCCCTGCAGACTGGCCTGATCTCACAGCGCATATCGAGAAAACTCTAAATGACGACCCAAGCCTACAGGGCGTAGTTGTTACCCATGGCACGGCGACGTTGGAGGAAACAGCCTACTTCCTGAACCTGACACTTAAAACTGACAAGACCGTCGTTGTTGTTGGCGCGCAGCGGCCGCCAACTGGCATTTCGACCGATGCATTCTTGAATATCGTAAATGGCGCCAGGGTCGCAGCTGCACCTGAGGCGCGCGGCATGGGCGTGCTGGTTTGCTTGAACGATGAAATCCATGCAGCCCGTGATGTCACCAAAACGTCCACTCTCCGCCTACAAACCTTCCGTTCGCCCGATTTCGGCCTGCTTGGTCATGCGGACAATGACCGTATCGCCATTTATCGCCGCCCCGTGCGCACCCATGCGCCCAACACGCCTTTTGACGCCTCAAAGCCCCTGCCACGCGTTGATATTGCAATCAGTTATGCAGGATCAGATGGCGGGCAGATCAAAGGTCTAATGGCGTCGAAACCTGCAGGCATTGTTGTGGGTGGCTTCGCACCTGGCCTGACCACTCCAGTCGAGCGGGCCGCGATGGAGGATGCAATTGCCGCTGGAATAGCTGTTGTGCAAGGAACACGCGCGCTGTCGGGACGGGTTGTTGAAATATCGGACTACCGGCCTGCGGGCGTAATTGTTGCCGATAATCTATCTGTCCAGAAAGCGCGCGTATTGCTGATGTTGGCGTTGGCTGAAGCCGATTGCTCACTGGAAGCTTTGCAAAAAGCATTCGATACCTATTGAGCTTCATCTCGATACGTTCTGCCAAAAAAATCTAATCACCCAAGCCATTGGAAAGCCGCAAAATGTCTGTTCTCGCAAACCTAACCGGCGTAATCCCGCCAACCACAACACCGTTTCGCGCTGATGGGTCCATCGCTTTTGGTGCAATGCGGAAACAGATTGATTGGTTGCTAAATGCGGGGGCTTCCGGCATTGCTGTCGGTGGCAGTACAGGCGAGGGTCATACGCTAACCAAAGCTGAGTTTGACCGGATTATCAGTGCCGCCAACGATGCTTTAGCAGGGCGCGCGCCGCTTATCGCAGGCATCATTGTAAACTCAACACGAGAAGCAATTATTCGTGGCGAATCAGCTGCTACTCGCGGTGCAACAGCGCTGCAGGTCACACCACCGCATTATCTGTTCCGTCCAGATGACACCGCCATGATCGAGCACTTTCGGGCAATCACTGAAGCAACCGAAATGCCAGTGATTATCTATAATGTAGTGCCGTGGACTTACCTCTCCCCGGAATTGCTGTGCCGAATTTTCGATGAACTTCCAGGCGTTGTCGGCGTGAAACAATCCGCTGGTGACTTGAAATTGTTCGCGGATTTGATGGAGCAAGCACCGGCGGATCGTATGATCTTCAGCGCGGTTGATGCCCTTATGTATCCGTCATACATGCTGGGGGCGCATGGCTCGATCGCGGCGATTTTGACAGCTGCGCCCCATGCATCTGTCGCACTCTGGAATGCCGTACAAGCGGGAGACCAGGCTGGCGCAAAGGCGTTGCACGGAAAGCTCCTAGCGCTCTGGAATGCGATGGCGCACGATAACCTTCCAGCATGCGTGAAGTTTGCTCAGCGTCATCAAGGGGTAAATGCTGGCCAGCCAAGGGCACCAATGCCGCTCCCTAGCGGTGTACAGCGCCGGGCGATTATTGCTGCATTGGAACCGCTCACATCTGAATAAGATATTTTCGGCATTGCGCCGCATATGACAAGCTTTCCTCCAGAAGCTGGCACTAAAAAGCAAATAGCCAGCCAAATCAGGAGGAAAGCCTGTGCTCAAACATCTCTTACGCTCGGCTGCGATCGCCGGCGTCGGATTCGGCAGCGTCGCCGCGCACGCTGAGGGCCTGCCACCAACATTGGTGACGACGGCTTACAATACCGGCACATCCGGCTACAGTCAGATGGTCGCCATCGGCGCTATGCTGAAGAATAAGGTCAATGTCGATCTACGGGTGCTACCCGGCAAGAATGATGTTGCGCGCCTCTCCCCAGTGAAAGCTGGCAAAGCGCAGTTCACGGCGACAGGGCCTGATAGTGTGTACGCCCAGGAAGCCGTTTATACCTTCGGCACCAAAAAATGGGGCCCCATGCCGGTTCGCCTGCTGCTGCTGAACCGGTCTAATGCTTGCACCAATTTCGCTGTCGCCAATGACATCGGCGTCAAAACGATGGGTGATCTCAAAGGGAAGTGCGTTGCTTGGGTCCGTGGCTCCCCTGCCCTGCAGAAAGCGACTGAAGCGCTGCTCGGGTTCGCAAACCTGACGCTGAACGATGTGCAGAAGGTCGAAGTTGGCGGCTGGGGTGCATCGATCAACGGCATTATCGATGGCAACAATGATGCTGCGATCACGTCTACTGGCTCCACGTTCATGTTAAAAATGGATGCAAGCCCGCGCGGTGTTACGCATCCGCCAATGCCGCATAACGACAAAGACGGTTGGGCTAATGTCCAGAAGCTCGTGCCTTGGTACGTACAAGGTCAATGCACTGACGGTCCCGGCAATGCTGAAGGCGGCCAAGAAGGCATCGCCAGCGTCTATCCAATCCTGATTGGCATGTCGACACTATCAGATGACACCGCTTACGGCATGACCAAGGCTATGGTCGATAGCTTCAGCGAGTACGAAAAAGGCGCCCCCGGTGCTTATGGCTGGGCGCTTGGTCAGCAGCTTTATGACTTCTACCTGCCCAGCCACGCTGGCACGATCCGGTTCCTGAAGGAAAGGGCGCATGGACAGCAGAAGCACAGGCGAACACAGATCGCCAGCTTCAGCGCCAAGCCGTGCTGAGCCAAGCTTGGACGGCACATAAAGACTCCGATCCGTCCAACTTTGTGACGGCATGGCAGGAAGCACGTGCGAAAGCGCTTCTGGCCGCAGGTTTCAACCCAGTCTTCGAGACCTGGTAAGCCGCTAAGACTAATGCCGCCGGAAGCTTTTGAACGCTTCCGGCGGTGCCGTCTTCGCTGACATCTGTGTTTATCTGAAAGCGTTGATCCCATGACGGACACCCCAGAAGCTACGACCTATGAAGTGACAGAGGTTGATGACGCCGAACTTGCGCGTTACCGCAAACCCGGAAAATTCTGGACGTTCGTCGTATTTGTGATGACCTGCATTGCCTTGGCTCTTGCGGTCAATGAAATCTTCCGGTTGAAGTTTTTCCAGGCCGTCACTGGCAATGTCTTGGTGACGCAGCAGTATATGTACCTGGTTCTCGGCGCGATGCTGTCGATGATCTTCATCTTAATGCCCGCGCACAAGAATTCCCCAAGGGAACGGGTGCCTTTTTACGACATCATTCTGTTCTTCGCGGCTTTGGGGCTGACGCTATATTTCACGTATTTCGGCCGCCTCGTCGCTGAAGAAGCGTGGGAGTATGATTTTAATGCGCCGCGCCATGCGGGTTACGTGGCCTTGGTCTTCTGGGCGATGATTTTGGAGGCTGGACGTCGTGGCTGTGGGTGGCCGGTATTCTTCGTCTGCCTAATCTTCTCGCTGTTTCCGACATATGCGGGCATGGTGCCGCAAGCGATTTCAGGCGTTCAATCAACACTGTTTGAAACGGCCTCATATCACATCTATTCCGAAGAAAGCGTGCTTGGCATTCCGATGCAGGCCTTCGCGTTGCTGGTGTTCGGCTTCCTGCTCTTTGGCAATGCGCTTGTGTATACCGGTGGTGGGCAATTTTTCATCAACTTGGCGTTCGCTCTTTTGGGCCATGTCCGTGGTGGCCCAGCTAAGGTGGCGATCTTCTCGTCTGGCTTGTTCGGGTCCATGTCTGGTGGCCCAATCACCAATGTGTTGACGACGGGTGCGCTTACCATTCCTGCCATGAAGCGCGTCGGTATTCGCGCGAAAACGGCGGGCGCTATCGAAGCCTGCGCCTCCACTGGCGGCACGATGATGCCGCCGATTATGGGTGCCACCGCGTTCGTTATGGCGGATTTCTTGCAGGTCTCTTATGTCGATGTGGCCTTGGCCGCCGTCGTACCATCAATGCTCTATTACCTTGGCCTGTTCATGCAGATTGATGCTTATGCGGCGCAGCATGATCTGAAGGGGCTGGATAAGTCGGAACTGCCAACGCTTTGGTCTGTCATCAAAGATGGCTGGTACTGCATCTTCGCGTTCGCGCTTCTGGTATTCTTGCTTGTAGTTTGGTGGCGTGAAGCGCAGGCGCCGTTCTATGCGACGGTCGTATTACTGGTCGTCAATCAATTCAACAAGAACCATCGTTTGAATTGGGAAACGTTCAAGACTTACCTCTATTCAACCGGCGGATTGTTGGCGGAACTTGGTGGATTGTTGGCGGCTGTCGGCCTTGTCGTTGGTGCGCTGCAGGCAACAGGCATGACGGGTTCAATTACCAACATCCTGGTGAACCTGGCAGGCGATGCCCCGATTGTTCTGCTGCTCATGGGTGCTGTCACAAGCTTTATCCTCGGCATGGGGATGACGGTAACGGCCGCCTACATCTTCCTGGCGATCATTCTGGCGCCGGCTCTCATCAAAGTCGGTATGAACCCAATGGCCGTGCATATGTTCGTGCTGTATTGGGGCATGCTGTCATTCATTACGCCGCCAGTCGCATTGGCCGCGTTCGCCGCTTCATCAGTCGCGAAGTGTCAGCCGATGGAGACTGGGTTTGAGGCGATGCGGATCGGCACCGTCATCTACTTCATTCCATTCTTCTTCGTCTTCAACCCAGCCCTCCTGCTGCAAGGCAGCTTCGTGGAGGTCACAGTTGTATGCGCCACAGCCCTAGTTGGAATATTACTAGTCTCAGCGGGACTGCAGGGTTGGCTCGTGGGCTTAGGCAGCCTAGGCACTGGGGTAATGAGCCTGATTGGGCGCTTCTCACTCGGCATTGGTGGGTTGACGCTTGCTGCACCCGGTGGTGGCATGTTGGGTCTCGACCACACAACACTATTGGTCGCCGCTATTATCATATCCGCGCCGGGCCTTTTCATGGCTTGGCAAGGCGGAAAACGAAGAACCGCAGCCCTAGGATAGAGACCCAATGCGCGTAGATTTCGAGACCATCAGGGCGGAGCTAGAAGCCGGCGTTCTTACCGTCACCTTCAACCGCCCTGAAAAGCTGAACGCCCTCAATACCCAAATGCTGGATGAATTGATCGCCGCCGTTGATTGGGCCGATGGCGATGATGATATCCGCGCTGTCATCTTTACGGGTGAAGGTAGGGCATTCTGCGCTGGGGCTGATCTGGCGCGCGGCAAAGATACCTTCAACCGGGCCAAAGGCTCTGAGAACCCAGAAGATTTCCGGGACGGCGGCGGGCGGCTAACATTACGCTTCCTGGAAGCAAAGAAACCGCTAATCTCCGCCTGTAACGGTCCTGCCGTTGGCATTGGCGCCACGATGCAATGCGCGATGGATATTCGCCTCGCATCAGAGAACGCTCGGATCGGGTTTGTCTTCGCTAAGCGCGGGGTCGTTATGGAGGCCTGTAGTTCCTGGTTCCTACCCCGGATTGCCCCATTCGGGCGCGGCATGGAATGGATGATGACAGGCCGCATTTTCGATGCAGCCGAGGCATTAGATGGCGGCTTCGTTCGCTCTGTCCATAAGGCGGATGACCTGTTGCCCGCTGCCCAGAAGTTGGCGCGGGAGATTGCCGACAATACGTCAGCCATGTCAGTCGCCCTTTGTCGCCAACTTATGCTGACGGGTCTGATGAACGACCATCCAATGCTCTCGCACCGCCTCGAATCCCGTTGCCTACAGGGCTATATGGGTGGAAAGGCCGATGCAAAAGAAGGCGTTGCCTCATTCCTTGAAAAACGCGCACCGAGTTTCCCTATGCGCGTATCGGAGGACATGCCACCCTTCTATCCTCTGCGGCCCGTGCCAGAATATTTGGACTAGGAGCAAGCCTCATGGATACAGGCCTATCACCTGAAGACGAAGCCTTCCGCCAGGAAGTTCGCACGTTCCTGCGTGAAAAGCTGCCAGAAGACATTCATGCGCGCTGGAAAGAATCCGGCATGATTTTCCCGGATAAACCGGATGCAGTGCGCTGGCAGAAGATTCTGCATGAGCAAGGATGGATCGCGCCGAACTGGCCCCTAGAGCATGGCGGCACGGGCTGGACGACCACGCAGAAATACATTTTTGAGACGGAAACGGCATCTTACGGCGCGCCCCCGGTGATCCCGCTTGGCCTCCGTATGGTCGGGCCCGTGATCATGAAGTACGGCACACCTGAGCAGAAGGCGCATTTCCTGCCACGCATCCTCGCGACCGATGATTACTGGTGCCAAGGCTATTCTGAACCAGGCTCCGGCTCCGACCTCGCAAGTCTGAAAACACGAGCGGTGGCGGATGGCGATGATTATGTCGTCAATGGCTCCAAAATCTGGACGACCCACGCCCAGTTTGCAGATTGGATGTTCTGCCTTGTTCGCACATCTGATGAACCAAAGCGCCAGAACGGCATCACTTTCTTGCTTATTCCAATGGATACGCCCGGCGTAGACGTCCGCCCAATCATCACGCTTGGCGGCCATCATGAGGTCAATCAGGTCTTCCTGGATGATGTGCGCGTGCCGCAATCTAACCGCGTTGGTCCTGAAGGAGATGGCTGGACCGTCGCTAAATATCTGTTGGAGTTTGAACGCGGTGGTGGATTTGCGTCTGGCCGGATCGCCCTCAATATGGCGCGGCTCAAGCGGATGGCTGACGTAAATGGCCTGAATGAAGATAACAGCTTCAAGCGCAAGCTTTCCGACTTGGAGATTCAGGCAGAAACAATCGCAATCTCTGAGCTTCGCATGCTGTCCAAGCTGAAATCTGGCGAGAATCCGGGCGCAGATGCATCCGTCATTAAGCTTCGCGGCTCAGAAGTGAACCAGAACGTCACAGAGCTTTCCGTCGAGGCTGCGGGCCTGTTCGCAATGCCGTTTGAACAGCTGGAAGCTATGACCGGCGATAACCGCTCGCCCAGTGCGCAGACCGAAGCCGAAGCCGGTGTATCGCCCCGCTACTTCAACTACCGCGCCAATACGATTTTTGGCGGCACCAGTGAGGTCCAGAAAGGCATCCTGGCGAAGGTATCGCTTGGTCTTTAGGGTTTGGAAGACCTGCTAAATGAATTGATTGCACAAGCGGGCGTTCCAGCCCTCTGCATTATTACGGCAGGCGTTCTGGTCGGCGGATTTATCCGTGGGTTCGTTGGGTTTGGTGGCGCGATGATTATCGTGCTAGCGATTAGCCTCACACTTGGGCCAAAGATTGCGGTCGCGGCATCCTGTCTCTCTGGCTTGCCGGTGATGTTTCAGTTGTTGCCAACGGCAGTCCGAAAGTCGGATCGCGCCTTCGTATTGCCTTTCGGTCTCGCCACATTCGTTGGCGCACCCTTGGGCGCAATGGTGTTGGTAGCACTCGATCCGGCCATCATGAAGTTTGTAATTGCTATATCGGTGCTGGGCATGACGTTCCTGCTATTCAAAGGCTGGCGCGCCAAACGAGCAGGCAACCCTGTGTTTCTTGCAGGTGCTGGGACCACAGCCGGGTTCATTCAAGGCATGGCGGGCGTTGGCGGACCACCGGCTGTCGCGGTGGCCTTGTCACGGTCTGGAACAACAGATCGTCAGCGGGCCAATGTAATCGGGTCAATCACTGGCCTCAATCTCTGCACTATAGTGCCACTTTACCTGCACGGCCTTTTTACGCCGACGGTAATCTTGCTGAGTGTGCTGATTTTTCCGGTTTACTCAGGCGCAGCATGGCTTGGCGCTCGTTTCTTTGGTGGGCCGGGTGAACCGCTTTATCGAAATGCGGCACTGGCGGTGCTCGCGTTGATCAGCGCTGTGACGCTTGTCGTGTCTCTGCGGGACTTAGTTAGCGGATAGGAATTGCATCTGTCGCGCGCCTTGTGGTGAAGTCTCTCGCAAAGCGCCTGGAAGGCCGGAGGAAACATGCAGTCCATAGAAGCCAACGCCGCCACATACTTTGTCACGCGAAACGCCATGAGCGACGCCCAGGACAAAAAGGCTTTCATTGAGGCGACAGATGACGAGCGCAGCATTACCTATAGCGAGCTTGGCTTAGATGTTGCTCGTATGGGCGGGCTTTTCGAACGGTACGACATCCGCCCAGAAGAACGAATTGCGCTACTGGCGTTGGATGAAATTGCTTTCCCAGTCATTTTTTGGGGTGGGATCAATGCGGGCGTTATTCCAGTGGCCCTCAATACCCTGCTCTCAACAGACGTCTACAGCACGATATTGCAGGATTGCCGTGCCCGGGCTTTGTTCGTTTCCGTAGCACTCTACCCGACGGTGGAGCCTCTTCTGGCGAACCACCCATATGTCCGCCATATATTCGTGATCGGCGGAAAAACACCCGCTGGCGCTCATGACTTTGCAGAGGCACTAGCTGCAAGCCAACCCGGCCAAACATACGCCGTTAGCCCAGATGACTGCGCCTTCTGGCTCTATTCATCTGGATCAACTGGGCAGCCAAAGGGCGTCCGTCATGTGCACTCCAGCCTACAGGCGACCTGCGACACCTATGCCTCTCAGGTGCTGGGCATCCAGGCGGATGATGTCGTGTTCTCGGTGGCGAAGCTGTTTTTTGCATACGGCCTCGGCAATGGCATGAGCTTCCCCATGTCCGTTGGCGCTTCGACGGTCCTGTTCCCCTGTCGTCCGACGCCTCAATCAGTCACAAATGTGATCGCAAATCATAAACCGACGGTCTTTTGCGGCGTGCCGACACTCTACGCAGCCTTGAATGCACATCTTGAAAGCCTTGATGCCCTTCCAAATGCGCCAATTCGGCGATGCATTTCCGCCGGTGAGGCCTTGCCGGAAGATGTCGGTAAGCGCTGGCATGCGCTCTGGGGCGTGGATATTCTGGACGGTGTAGGCTCTACAGAGCTATTGCACATATTCCTCTCGAACCACCCGGGTGACGTGGTCTATGGCACATCTGGTGTCGCGGTACCGGGCTATGAATTGCGGCTGGTTGATGATGACGGGGCGGCTGTCGCAACTGGCGAAGTCGGTGAGCTGCTGGTCAAAGGAGCATCGGCGTCCGACGGCTACTGGAACCAGCGGGAGCGAAGCCGCCTCACGTTTGAAGGCGAATGGACCCATACAGGTGATAAGTACACGCAAGACGCAACAGGCAGATATACCTATTGCGGACGAACGGATGACATGTTCAAGGTTAGCGGCATCTGGCTATCCCCATTCGAGGTCGAGCAGGCATTAAGTTCGCACCCCTTGGTATTGGAGGCAGCCGTGATTGCGCGGGCGGATGGTGAAGGGCTCGATAAGCCAATGGCATTTGTTGTGCTGCAGGATGGCACCAGCACATCAACAGATCTGGGCGATACATTGAAAGATCACGTCAAAGCCAAGGTCGGCATGTGGAAGTATCCACGGTGGATTGAAATCGTCGAGGAACTGCCAAAAACCGCGACTGGCAAGATACAACGTTTCAAACTGCGATCGAACTGATCGTGCAGCAGATTGAATGGAATGATGGCGGCACAGCGCACATCACAGTAGATGGAGCCGCACTTGAGTGCGGTATGGTCGGCCCTGCCCCAGGCATCGCACCGACGATTGTTTTGCTGCATGAAGGCCTTGGCGCGTTGTCACTTTGGCGAACGTTCCCCCAGAAGCTTTCCGATCAAACTGGCATGGGCGTATTTGCTTGGTCGCGTTTGGGCTATGGCCAGTCTGATCTGGCACCAATGCCTAGACCGCTCGATTATATGTCGATTGAGGGGGAGCGCTGCCTGCCGCAAGTGCTGGATGCATTCGGTTTTCAAGATGGTGTCATTTTCGGCCACAGCGACGGTGCCACCATAGCCGCGATTTTTGCTGGTGCGCATCATGATCCCCGTATTCGCGCACTCATTCTTATGGCCCCGCATTTTTTCACAGAACCCGGCGGGCAGGCCGCTATTGCTGCGACGCGAAATGCCTATCTGAACGGCCCATTGCGTGAACGTTTATCCAAGTATCATCGGGATGTAGATACAACATTCCTTGGCTGGGCAGATGCCTGGTTAGACCCCGCATTCTCTGGCGTTTGGAGTGTTGAAGCAGGCTTGTGCAATATCACTGTCCCGACACTCGCGATCCAAGGCGCACAGGATGAATATGGGACGCTAGCCCATATCGAGGCGTTGGCTGCTCAAAGTCCAAGCCCAGTCGAGACGGCAATTTTCAAGGGTTGTCGACACTCGCCTCATCAGGAGAAGCCGGAAGAGACGTTAGCAGTCGTTTCAGATTTCCTGTCCCGCACGCTTGGATGAGATTTGCGCTGCCTTCCTACGCTCATATTCCTGGCCAAAACGCGCGCCACCCCTCCGATGCATTTGATCGTGCCAAAGCATCGGCGCTTGACGTAACTGAGGACGTTACAGCGCCTGCAAATAAAGCTTGGCTCTACGGCTTGGAGCTATTGGCACGAGGCTTTTACTGGGAATGCCATGAAGTTCTGGAGACAGTGTGGCTTCGCGCACGCCCAAACTCAAAGGCGCGGGCTGCTGTTCAGGGCATTATTCAGATCGCCAATGCAGCGCTTAAGCTAAAAATGCAGAAGCCGAACGCCGCTAACCGCTTGGCCGATATGGCTGATTTGCACTTCAATGATGCGTCTGGCATCGATGGTCAACTCGCCATGGGCCTCAAACACGAGCATATCCAGCTTGCGCTCATGCAGATACGGTCTGGTAAGTTTCAAGGCTTAGATTTCAGATAATGCACTTTAATGCATTCTTTTCAGTGAAACACGCAACATAACGCATGTAATCTAATTGTGTGCCCGCAAGAGTGCGTTATGGTTCGCTCAAATAACAAGGAGACGGGCCGTGGCGGACATGATCGATTTTCAGGTTGACCCAACGAAGTACCGCCACTGGCGGCTAGAGATTGAGGGCAATACCGCAAATCTGTTCATGGATGTTGATGAAGCGGGTGGCTTGTTTGACGGCTATGAGTTGAAGCTCAATTCTTATGACCTTGGCGTCGATATCGAACTGGCGGACATAGTCCAACGGCTCCGCTTTGAGCACCCCGCCGTTAAGGTCGTCGTGATGCAGTCTGGCAAAGAGCACGTGTTCTGTGCTGGCGCCAATATCCGCATGCTGGCGGGATCAACGCACACCCATAAGGTCAATTTCTGCAAGTTCACGAACGAGACCCGCAATACGTTTGAAGCTGCTGGCGCTGAATCAGGACAAACCTACATTGCTACCATCAAGGGCGCATGTGCAGGTGGTGGCTATGAGTTGGCCCTTGCCTGCGATCACATCATTCTGGCAGACGATGCGTCCTCAAATGTGGCGTTGCCGGAAGTTCCGCTGTTGGCAGTATTACCAGGCACGGGCGGCCTCACCCGCGTGACGGACAAGCGCAAGGTGCGACGTGACCTGGCGGACGTATTCTGCTCCATCGAAGAAGGCGTTAAAGGCAAGCGCGCCGAAGATTGGCGGTTGGTGGATGATGTCGTCCCAAACTCCCGCTTTGACGAAACTGTAGCGACCAGGATTGCTGAATTCGCTGCAAAATCCACCCGCCCGGACGACGCATCTGGCATTCAACTCACACCGCTCCAACGAACGATTGCTGCAGACAGCGTTTCCTACACAACTGTCGATGTAACGTTTGACCGAGCCGCCCGGCAAGCCTCGATCATGATCACGGGTCCAGCAGAAGCTGCGCCCACAGATATGGCTGCCTTCCAAGCTGAAGGAGCGGATGCCTATATGCTCCGCCTCGCGCGCGAATTGGACGATGCGATCCTGCATTTGCGCCTGAATGAGCCAGAGCTTGGCACGATCGTATTTCAGTCCAGTGGCGATCCTGAAGCTGTATTGGCCCATGAAGCCATGCTGCTACAGAACGCCGATCATTGGCTCGCAAATGAAGTGCTGCTGTATTGGAAACGCGTGCTGAAGCGCATGGACCTGACATCCCGTTCTATGGCCGCCTTGGTTGAACATGGCTCCTGTTTCGCCGGCATGCTGGCTGAGATCCTGTTTGCCGTGGATCGCAGCTACATGATGCTGGACGAGTTCGATGGCGATAACCGCCCACTCGCAACGATCACGCTGAGTGACGCGAATTTTGGCCATTATTCCATGTCCAACGGCATTACCCGCCTTGAGACCCGCTTCCTTGGCGAGCCCGATACCGTTGAGACCCTAAAGAACCAGACCAATGAAGCACTCGAAGCTGAAGCGGCAGACGAGCTTGGGCTTGTCACCTTCGCCTTTGACGACGTTGATTGGGAAGACGAAGTGCGTATCTTCCTAGAAGAACGTGCCAGTTTCTCCCCAGACGCCATGACCGCAATGGAAGCCAATCTACGCTTCGCCGGGCCGGAAACTATGGAAACACGCATCTTTGGGCGCCTAACAGCATGGCAGAACTGGGTGTTCCAACGCCCCAACGCAGTTGGTCCAGATGGCGCATTGCAGCGCTACGGCACCGGCGTTCGCGCCGAATTCAATCAAGAACGCGTCTAAGCAGGAGTAGAAGCAATGCCTGGCATTATGAACGTAGAATATGACACGCTGATCCCGAACAATGTTGGCCTCTCCTCCGACCGACGCGTGCTGAAGGCGCTGGAGAAATGGCACCCGGGCTATATCACCTGGTGGAAAGACCTGATCCCGGACCAATTCCAGGCAAGCAATGTCTATCTGCGCACTGCCGTCAGCGTTGATCCGAAGGGTTGGGCTAAGTTCGATTATGTGAAAATGCCCGAATATCGCTGGGGTATTCTGCTCGCACCTGAAGTCGAGGAACGCACTATTCCGTTCGGCGAGCGTGCAGGCGAAAAAGCATGGCAGGAAGTTCCAGGCGAATATCGTTCCATGCTGCGGCGCCTAGTGGTTATTCAGGGTGACACTGAGCCCGCGTCGGTGGAGCAGCAACGCTTCCTGGGGCTGACAGCACCATCGCTCTATGACCTCCGCAACCTCTTTCAGGTAAATGTTGAGGAAGGCCGCCACCTTTGGGCGATGGTCTACCTGCTGCAGAAGTATTTTGGCCGCGACGGGCGTGAAGAAGCAGATGATCTTCTGCGTCGGAATTCGGGTTCCGAGGAAGCGCCGCGCATGCTGGGCGCGTTCAATGAAGAAACGCCAGACTGGCTTTCCTTCTTCATGTTCACCTACTTCACAGACCGCGACGGGCGGATGCAGCTAGAAAGCTTGGCGCAATCTGGCTTCGATCCACTCAGCCGCACCTGCCGCTTCATGTTGACTGAAGAAGCGCATCACATGTTTGTCGGCGAGACAGGCGTTGGCCGGGTCATCCAGGCGACGGTTGATGCAATGCAGAAGGCCGGGATCACTGATCCATATGACATCAATAAAATCCGCGATCTTGGTGTGATTGACCTGCCGACGATGCAGAAAAAGCTCAATCTGCATTACACGCTGTCATTAGATTTGTTTGGCGGTGAAGTCTCAACAAACGCCGCTAACGCTTTCAATGCAGGCATTAAAGGCCGGTTCCAAGAGCTAAAGATTGACGACGACCACAAACTCCACGGCGCCACATACCCTGTCTCGCAGATCGTGAATGGTGTGATTCAGAAGGTAGATGCCCCTGCCCTCACAGCAGTGAATATGCGGCTACGCGACGACTATGTGAAAGATGCTGCTGGCGGCGTCGGGCGCTGGAATAGAGCGCTCAAGAAAGCTGGCGTCGAGTTTCAGTTTGAAATGCCGCATGAGGCGTTCAATCGCCAGATCGGCGCGTTTGCAGGCGTACCTGCGGACCCATCAGGTAAGATCATCAGCCAAGAATCTTGGGACGCGAAGCGCAGTGAGTGGCTGCCGACTAAGGAAGATGGCGCGTTCATCCAATCCCTGATGCAGCCCTGCTACGAGCCCGGCCAATATGCGTCCTGGATTTCGGCCCCAAAGATTGGAATTGATAACAAGCCGGGCGACTTTGAATATGTCCAGCTGCATATGGCGTAAGGCCCCATGAACGCGCCACTGAAACAACATCTGATCGACCCGGAAATCTGCATACGCTGCTATACATGCGAGGAAGCCTGCCCGATTGATGCGATCACCCACAATGATGACAACGTTGTTGTGGACGCGTCCAAGTGCAATTTCTGCATGGATTGCATTTCTCCCTGCCCGACCGGTTCCATCGATAATTGGCGCGTTGTCGCAACGCCTTATTCAGTCGAAGAGCAGTTTGAATGGGATGAACTTCCAGACCAGGAAGACATCGCAGCTGACGATGGCGCTTCTGGCGATGGCGTTATTGAAGCGCTGGATGATGCAGTCGCAGCGCTCTTAGCAGAAGCCCATGCGGGTGCGGGCGGAAGGGCGAAGGCACCTGCTTCTGCAGCAAAGCCGACGGTCAACTTGTTCACGATCTCCAAACCCACAACGGCGGCCGTACAAGGTAACTACCGCCTGACAGCAGAGGACGGTGATGGTGACGTCCGCCATATCATCCTGAACCTGGGCGCTACGGCTTTCCCAGTCTTGGAAGGCCAAAGCATTGGTATCACTGCACCCGGAACAGATGCGGACGGCAAACCGCACCTGCCGCGCCTCTATTCAATTTCATCACCCCGTGATGGAGAACGACCGAACTATAATAACCTTTCGCTGACGGTGAAGCGCGAAGACCAGGGTGTTTGCTCTAACTTTGTTTGTGATTTGAAGGCGGGGGATGAAGTGCAGGTAACAGGCCCGTTCGGTGCCACATTCCTGATGCCGAACGATCCTGAGGCCAAGCTGCTCATGATCTGCACTGGCACGGGTGCTGCTCCCTTCCGCGCTATGACGATGCGCCGCCAGCGAACCGATCCAACTGATGACGGCATGCTGACACTGGTGTTCGGCGCGCGAACGCCGGACGATCTGCCCTATTTCGGCCCGCTCGCTAAAGTGCCAGACAGGTTCTTGGCCAAGCATTTCGCCTTCAGCCGCTTGCCCGACCAGCCAAAGCAATATGTGCAAGACCAACTCCGCGCCCAAACTGCCTCCGTCACGCCACTGCTGCAGGATCCTAAGGCGCATATTTATGTGTGTGGGCTGAAAGCGATGGAGCAAGGGGTGGATGAGGCCCTGGCTGATGTTGCACGCAGCGCTGGCCTTGAATGGACAGATATTCGGGTCGCGATGCGGAATGATGGCCGTTATCACGTTGAGACCTACTAACGGATCAGACTTTGAACGCCCCGCCAGACAGCATTGCCGCAACTGACCAAGCGCTCCTGGATCGGATCGCAGGGCGGGTCCGCTCTGGCCGCAAGGAGCAAGGATTGTCCCGCCGTGCGCTCAGCAGCGCATCCGGCGTCTCAGAGCGGTATTTGGCGGAGTTGGAAGCTGGGCGCGGCAATATCTCAGTCCTCCTCCTCGCCCGGATCGCAACTGCATTGGATCAGCCTATTGAAGCGCTGATCGCAGATGTATCTGAACCTGATGCTTTAGAATTGGCGGCGCGGGTCGGTGAAGCGCCACCTGCCCAGCAAGATGCCATCCGGCGGATGCTGGACGCCAACCGCCCGGCAACACCTATCCAGGCGGGCCGCATTTGCCTGATTGGCCTTCGGGGTGCGGGCAAATCAACGCTTGGCCAGCTTGCTGCAGAAGCGCTTGATGCGCCCTTTGTCGAGCTTAGCGATGAGATCGAAACCCATGCAGGACTTCCCGTCGCTGAAGTGATGGCGCTCTATGGGCAAGAAGGCTACCGGCAGCTTGAACGGCAAGCCATTGCGCGGGTTCGGGATCGGTATGATCGGGTTATTCTTGCGGTCGCTGGCGGGATCGTCAGTGAGTCGGAGACTTATGGGCTGCTGCTGCGTCATTTCCATTCGATCTGGCTGAAGGCTGCGCCCGATGATCATATGAACCGTGTTCTGGCTCAAGGTGATCAGCGACCCATCAAAGGCCGTCCACGCCCGATGGATGAATTGAATGCCATCCTGGAGCGCCGGCATACGCTGTATGCCAAGGCCGAGGCCGCTGTTGAGACCTCCGGAAAATCGGTGAAGGATGCGGCGGCAGAAGTGGTTCGGGCGGTCCAGTCACTGACTGCTTGAGGGGCTGAAAGATATAATCAGGTTAGCGCTGAGAATCTATTGTTGACGTTTTGTGTTTGAGAACATATCTTGAATAAGAACAAAATGGCAAAACAATGCTTCATGCACCACTGCATAATCGTCCGGAAATCATAGCCGTGCTGAAGCGCCAGCTTGAGCGGACGCTTGCTAAAAGCAATGGTGCGGAGACGCGCTTGTCACTTGGTCCACCAACCATCGACAGAACGCTTGGTGGTGGACTCGCATTGCCAGGTCTGCATGAAGTTATGGGCAGCGGCGCGCCCGCCATTGCCGCTATGCTCGCTAGCCAGGTGGGCGGTGCCACAGCCTGGATATTGGGGCGGGAGCGTGTGCGTCGCCCTTACCCTTGCGGTATTGAAATTGCTGGAATTTCCCCGAAAAACCTACTGTTTATCACACCACATCGCCGGGATGCGCTGTGGGCGCTTGAGCAGGCTTTGAAATCTGGCGTTCTGCGGGCGGTCATTGCAGAAGCTGCCACTGCGCCAGACTTCACGGAAAGCCGACGGCTACAATTGGCAGCAGTAGCGGGCGGGGCATTGGGGTTATTGCTGCCACCCGATTCCGACCATCATTCCAGCGCAGCAGAAACCCGTTGGCGAGCAACCTCAATTCCACGCAACAGTCCAAGCGGCCTCCCCCGGTATCGGCTTGAATTACTTAAGAACAAACAGGGTTCATTAACGTGTTGGGAGGTTGACTGGCATGGCCCGTCGCATCGTTTCCATTTGGCTTCCCCGTCTCGCGACCGATCTCATCCTGCGTCGCGAGCCCGCATGGCGGGATAAGCCACTGGCGCTTTATGTGGAGGCTGGCCAGCGTCTTGCCGTCGTTGCCGTTAATGCTGCCGGTGAGCAAGAAGGTATCGCCCCAGGCATGGCATTGGCTGACGCCCGCGCACTTTATGCCGGATTGGAAACCCTGCCTCATAATCCCGCACGCACGGTAGCTGCTCTCAAAGCCCTCACCCGCCTGTCTGACCGTTTCACGCCCCTGGCGGCGATGGATGGGCCGGATGGACTTTTCCTCGATATGGCCGGCGCCACGCATTTGTTTGGCGGTGAGGCCCGGTTTATGGATCGGTTGGCTGCCATCTTGGTTCGCCTTGGCTTCGCCGCCAGTATCGCTATGGCGGATACACCGGGCGCTGCATCAGCGCTTGCCCGCTATGGCCGTTCCGGCGTGATAGCGCCTCCAGGCGTTCCGCGAGACCTACTGGCGGCATTGCCCGCAGCAGCACTTCGCCTGAAGCCAGAAACCAATCATCGCTTGGCGCGCCTTGGCCTCACCTGTATTGGCGATTTATTCGCCCTACCCCGGCAAACATTGGTCCGCCGGTTTGGCGTTGAGATTGCGACACGGATTGATCAGGCGCTGGGCGCAGCACCAGAACCAATCTCTCCCACCAGGCCAGAGACGCCATACACCATCCGTCTTGCCTTCGATGAACCCATTGGCGAGCGCGTCAGCATTGATACGGCACTGGCTCGCTTGTTGGATAAACTTGTGGCCCGGCTGACGTTCGAAGACTTGGGTGTCAGCCTTCTAGATTTCACCGTGCATCGGCTGGATGGCAGTTGGCAAAGCCTATCGGTCGGCACGGCAGAGCCTACGCAAGATACCGCCCGGCTAGCGCGCCTATTCGCTGAAAAATTGGATGATATTGATCCAGGCTTTGGCATTGAAGCAGCGACCCTCCGCGCTGCCCGCACCGAACGCCTCCGCCCTCGCCAGCAAGATGTGTTGGCTGGCCGGGCGGAGCCGGATGCCCTGGCTGCACTCATCGATACGCTGGGTAACCGTTTAGGCTTCGATGCTGTCACACGCTTTGAGCCTGAGGATAGCTGGCTTCCTGATCGAAGCTTCCGCCAAACACCTGCGACCATAGCCGCATCAGGTGCGGATGCATGGCCAGTACCACCAGCGCCGCGCCCACTTACGCTTCTAGCGCAACCGCTGCCTGTTGACGCTGAAAGTGATAACGCCGACGCCCTCAGCCCGCCACTAACCCTAAAACGCCATGGTGCCCGTCGCGCCGTGCGCTTCGCTGACGGCCCTGAACGCATCACCCCCGAATGGCGCGAACG
>JBDQJI010000016.1:0-51743 GCA_040263875.1 Alphaproteobacteria bacterium | reverse complement strand
CAGGCTCTCTTGACTATCTTGTATTGCTCGACGGATCGCCGCTGTCGTGCGGGCGCTCCCGTGAAGTACCTGTCCCATAATGCGTCCTTCCAAACTTGGGAAAAGAGTGCACCATAAATCTCCGGGACTAAACACCTAACCCGGCATTTGGTTGGCCGAAAGTACCTTAGAAGAAAGTCTGTGGTTTTGGCTTCAGATGCAGCCTTTCCTCCGCCAAGAAACGATGAGATTTGGTTAGCGATGCAGCGCGCATTCAAGACGGCTATGCCCTACAAGCCTGTCCCCGAAAAGGACGCGAGATTTTCTGAAGACGAGCTTTATCTGATGTCGCTTGAACTGCTCGAATTCCTGCTTGCCATTGAGGAAGAGATCGGATTGAAGGTCGCGTCGGAGGATCTGCCTGACAGTGCGCTTGAATCATTGAGCGCGCTATACAGCCACATTAAAGGGCTTTCTGTTGCTCGTGCCGCCAAGTAATGGATCAGCCTCTAGTAAATGAAGCTTCGCAGCGGCAATCCCGACAAATGATGCGGGAAAATGCGCGCGCTTTGCTGGCGGCAGGTGAAGCAGAAGCTGCAAGTGTAATCGCCGAGGATATTACGACGGAATTTGGCGAAACAGAAATTGATGCCATTTTCTTAGCAACTTGCTTTCAGCGTTCTGGAAACGAACCCGGGGCGGACATTATCTTGCGCCAATGCGCCAAAGCTTGGCCTCACCACGCCCCGGCGCGCTTCGCACTTGCGCAACTTCTATCGCGCCAGGGCAAAAGCGCCATGGCAATTGCTGAGGCCCGAGCGGTGCTCGAAATTGATCCTAGTATGACGAAGGCCGCGTACTTTCTGGCCTATCATTGTCGCAAGAATGATGACGGCATTGGAACCAGACAGGCGTATGAGGTAGCTGTTGCTGCAAGCCCTACAGCGGTCAAGGCGCATTTAGGCTTGGCTGCGACCTGCTTGAAGCTTGGTGATGATATCGCTGCGCTTCAAGCATGTAAGACCGTGATTGCTCTGGATAACGGCAATCAATCGGCCAAGGCTATTAGGGCGCAAATCCTGGTGCGCCGTCGCCGAATTGTCCGCGCGTTCCTAGCGGAAGGCCAAATTCCGCAGGCCTTGGCTAAGGCAGGTCAGATTATTGAGGATTTTGGTCAGACGCCAGAGGATTCAATCGTATTGGCGAATTGCCTAGCGCGTTCAGGCGATCAAACAACGGCGGAGGTTGTCTTTGATGCAGCAGTGAAACTTGCGCCAGGTGATCCATCTGTCCGGTTAGCGTTCGCAAAATTCCTTGGTGAAAACAATAAGATTGCGCAAGCGCTTAAAGAAGCAGAAGCGGCTGCTGGTTTAGATCCGTTGTCCGCAACAGCGTCGATACTGGTTGCAAGTCTACATCGGCGGACTGGCAATATTGTCCAGGCACAAGCGGCCTTTCAGCGAGCCGCAGAACGTGATCCGCGCTCGGCCTCGGCTTTTGCTGGCCTTGCTGCGACTGCGCAAAGGCTTGGCGACGGTGACGCGGCATTAGAAAACGCAGGGCGCGCTCTTGCTCTTGATCCGAAGTCTCCACCTGCTCTTAGGACCCGCGCTATCGCGTTGGCAGAGAGAAATGTCCCGTTCGAGGAGCAATTAGCGGCATTCGAGGCTGCACTTTTGGCCGCACCCAAGGACCTCCTGCTGCTACGCAGATATGCAGACACCGTATTGGCTAGGGGAGATGCTAAAGGCGCGGTTGCAGTGCTCAGCAGGTCTGAAGCCGCAACGGATGACCCTTTTGACCATGCGCGAATGTTTGGCCGCTGCGCAAACATCCTCGCACGGTCCGGTGATGCCGGCGCTGCGCGCATCTGGGCAAGTCGTGCGGCAAGCGCTGCTGATGGTTTCAATCAAAGTATCCACGCGTCGATTAAGACCAATGCACTGATATCGCAGGCTCAAGATGTCCCGGCGGGATTGCCTGATATCCCGTTTGAACGGGCCATGCTGTCTGCTGCAGGGCAGGCGAATGCGGAGCCGAGTGACCCTGACTGGGCATTACAGCGCTTCAATTTTGGCCGACTGGCAGCACCATGGTCGCTGGTAGCGTCACTGGCGGGGCCGGAAATGCCAGATCCTTGGCGGGATATGGTCGATGATAGCGCCCTGGTCGCACTCAACAGGGAACGTGGGTCAAGGCCGCTTCTGTTGACCGGCGGACATATTGGTCCACCTGTTGTTTTACAGAATAGTTTCAGCCGGATAGCGCCGGATATACATTGTCTGTCTAGCAACTCGGCATTTTGGCTTTCGCGGAGCAAGGCGGACAGGTTTATCCCGGCGCATTTGCCCAGCCGCGCGGCATTGGCCGTGTTCGACCGGCTACGCGCTGGCGGGACAGTATTCGTTGGCGCTGATGGCCTGCTGGGCGCACGAGGGCTGGTTGGTGAGACATTTGGAATGCCCACAAACTGGCCTAATGGCGCAGCGACCCTCGCACGCAAGACATCGGTTTTGGTTTACGGATGCCATGCCCTTTGGGATGGCTCGCGTATTCGAATTGCGATTTCGCCTGGTCCTGACCCCCGCGCGTTCCCGTCGGATGAAGGATGGATGGCGGCGTTTGCCAGTTGGTACGGCACAATGTTGCAGGACATTCTGACTGCTGACCCAGCCAATTATAGGCCTGGTTCGCACAGATATTTCGGGCTGGCTGAATGATGGACGGGCCGAATTCACTCTGGGCTTTCCTTGCAGACCGCTTCAACGAGCGGAGTACAAGTCGCGCGGTTGTCAGCGGTGATGAGACAATAACCTATGTGGATTTGGCTGATCGAGCATTAGCCCGTGGTCGGGAGATATCTAACTATGCAAGCAAACCGGGGCGCTGGCCGGTAAATGAAGCGGGTGGGCCGGTCCAAACCTTGGTTGATGTATTGGGTGCGTGGTCCGCAGGATTATCGCCGATTGTCCTGCGTAGAACTTTGCCTGATGTGGCCCGTGGGGCGACGCTAGAACTTCTGCGGTCTGCGCCACAAAGCAGTGCGGAAGGTCTGCTAGGGCGGACATCTGGCACAACGGGGGATGCCAAGCTTGCCGCATTGCCAGGCGCTGGCGTTTGTCAGTCAATGGCGGCGATTGCAGATGAATTTGGATGGCTGGCGGGCGATAAGCTCTTGGCTGCGACATCCTTCTCGTACAGCCTTGGCCTGACAGGAGGTGCGCTGGCCGCACTTTACGCTGGCGCTGAGGTGCATGTGACGGAACCTGGTGTCCCAGCGCCAAGTTTGCTCCGTCGTATCCGGTCAGAAAACATCACTTTGGCGCAAGGCCCGGCTTCGCTGCACCGGATTATGGATAGACTCGCTGGCAATGGCCTCGAGAGCGTGCGGATTGTTGGACAAGGCGGGGAGACATGCCCACCTGCTGTCGATGAGGCGATGCGGCGGCTCTATCCAAACGCGCGGCGGGTGCAGTATTTCGGTATGACGGAAGCGGGGCCCAGAGTTGCACACATTGATATGTCTGATCCTGCCTGGGCCGAGGGGGCAATGGGCCAGCCGTTTTCATTGTTTGAGTGGCAGGCCAAAGAAATTGCCGAAAGTCCGCTTCGCCAATTATGGCTCAAAGGGCCAACGGTGTTCCTGGGGTATCTTGGGAGCGCGGGGTATTATGGTTTGGATGCCAATGGCGGCTTTCCGACAGGCGATATTGTATCGCTGACTTCAAGCGGCATGCCAGCTTACCGCGGTCGCTTGAACCGTTGCTTCAAGAGTGGCGGCCAATGGGTGAACCCTTATCTTGTCGAGCATGCGCTTGAAAGCATTGATGGCGTCGCGTCAAGTTTGTGCAGTGCGGAGCCACACAGATTTTTAGGCCAAGCACCCGCAGCAGCTATCATCCTGGATATGGAAGCAGCAAAGCCTTCGCTAGATCCCGCGGCCATTATAAATGCGCTTGAAGGCAAATTGGAGCCGTTTGAGGTGCCGCATAGTATAAATATCGTAGATGATTTGACCCGCAACGACGCGGGCAAGATCAGTCGACCACGCCAGACCTAGTCAAAGCCAAAGAGCGCTTCTGGATTGTCCACCAGGATTTTCTTGCGAACAGCCGGGTCTGGTGCCCAATCGGCGAGTTGGTTCATCAGCGCGCCATCATTTGGCATATGGCCAGAAACCCAAGGGTGCGGCCAGTCAGTACCCCAAATCACGCGATCTTCGTTCGCTTCAATTATCGCGCGGGCATAGGGCGTCACATCGCTGTAGGGTGGCTTTTCTTGGGTGGTGATGCGGTAGGAGCCAGAGAGTTTCGTCCAGCACTTGCCGTCTCGCATTAGGTCCAGGAATTCCTGAAATCCGGGGTGCGTTATCGGGTTGGATGTTTTCAAATAGCCCAGATGGCCAACAGAAACGTCAACCGCCATGGCGTTCATCGTTGCACGGAGGTCATCAAATTCATGAACGTGTACCAACAGCTCCAAATGCCAGCCAAGATGTTTGATGCGATCCGTGAATTTCTGTACCGCCCGGATGTCTTCAAATGGCATGCCGCCTTTATCGACCAAGTTGACCCTGACGCCGCGCACCCGCCGCTCATGCAGTGCTTCTAATTCCGCATCGGTGATGTCTGCACCGACAGCGGCAATGGCCATGAACTTGCCGTCCATGCGATCAACGATGTCCAGCATGCAGGAATTATCGGTGCCATAGACGCTAGGCTGTGTCAGTACGGCCCGTTTGATGCCGCCAAGCGTGCGATGGAGCGCCAAGTAGCGCTCAAGCGGCGCTTCTGGCGGGGTGTACCCGCGCCTTGGCGAGAAGTCGTAGGTGTCGTCCGGCCCGAAAATGTGGGCGTGGCTGTCGATGGCACCTTCTGGCACGTCGAAGCTAGGCGCAATCGGATCTGGATCAGGGCCTTGGCAGAGCGGGTAGGGGGCTTCGGTCATTGTGGCCTCAATCAGTATGCGGGTTTGGAATGGACTGTGGAAAGGTGCCGGACTTTCGCGCGCTGGTCCAGCAGGAAAACTATTGGCGGCGCTTCTGTCCTCAGCATAAGCTTTTAGGCAGTGAATGCAGGGGAGTGAGCAGATGCGCGAATTGGCGACAGGGTACGGCTTGGTAGAAGGGCCGGTCTGGCATGACGAACTCGGTTTGCTCTACAGCGATGTTTTGAATGGCGGCGTGTTCCGGGCTGCCAAAGACGGTGCCATCAGCCAGCAAGTGCCAAAGCGGCGTGGTATTGGCGGTATGGCACTTCATGCCGATGGCGGGCTGATTATGGGCGGCAGGGATATCGTCGCAAGCGACATTGATGGCGCAGATATGGGCGTTTTGTTGGCCGGTGCGGATACAAAAGCCGGTATCGGATTCAACGACCTTACGACCGACAGCGCCGGTCGGATTTACGTTGGCGACTTGGGTTTCAGTGTATTTGGCGGGGGTGAGCCAAAGCCAGGTTTCCTGCATGTCATTGACCTTGATGGTACGGATCGCGTCATCTCAGACGGTATTATGCTAACGAACGGAATGGGCTTCTCGCCAGACGGCAAGTCGCTGTATCACTCCGACGCGCGGGCTGATGTTGTGCGGGTTTATGATGTGCTGCCGGACGGGTCGGTCAGCGGATGGCGCCCGTTTGCGGAGATCGCGAAGGGTGAAACGCCAGATGGCTTAGCTGTCGCTGCAGATGGGTCCGTATGGATAGCACTCGCCCATGGCGGAGCTGTGGCAGTGTATGAGCCAGATGGCCGCCTGCGGGAACGCATACCTGTACCGCTGCCAATGGTGACCAGCGTCTGCTTCGGCGGCGATGACCTTCAAGACCTATATGTCGTGACAGGCAGCAGAGGCGGGCCAGGTGAGAATTGCGGTAGCGTATTTGTAACGCGGGCGGCAGTTCCTGGGTTACCGCTGGCACCGGCCAAAGTGCGGCGGCCAGCGGCATAACCAGAACTGCGATTTACGATCCGGTGAACTTAGTGGCGCGCTTTTCCCGGAAGGCGGCTATGCCCTCGGCGTGGTCAGATGACATTCCGGCTTCCGTTTGCATTGTGGCTTCAAGCGCCATTTGCGTTGGGTAGTCGTTCTCTAGGCTTTGCCAGTACATGCGCCGGATCATGCCAAGCGACCGTGGGCCATGACCAAGCCGCTCGGCGAGCTTCATAGTCTCGGGCATCAGGCCTCCGTCCTCAACGACACGGTTGACCAGGCCCCATTCGTGGGCGGTTTCTGCTGGCAGCTTGTCCGCGAGTAGGGAAAGCTCCAGCGCGCGTTTCGCCCCAATCAATCGCGGTAGAATGTAGGTGGACCCGCCGTCTGGAACGAGGCCGATGCGGGCAAAGGCCTGTAGGAAATAGGCTGACTTCGCCATCACAACGAGATCGCAGGAGAGCGCAAAGCTCATGCCAACGCCAGCGGCAACGCCATTTACGGCAGCGATCAGCGGCGTATTTAGTTCACGCAGACGGAGGAACATCGGATTGTACCAAGCCTCCAAGCTGCTGAGGACTTCACCACGGGATTCTGCTGCCCGGTCACGAGGTGGTGCGTCTGGATCATTCAGGTTGGCCCCAGATGAAAATGCCCGCCCGGCGCCGGTAATGACCACGCAACGAAGATCATTGCCAGCGTTCTCCACCTGATCAATCGCAGCCGTAAAGTCGCTCCGCATTTTGACGCCCCAAGCGTTCAGTGAATCTGGGTCATTCAGAGTCAAAAGGCCGATGCCGTCATTGACCTCAAGCGTGATTTTGCCGTGTTCCATGTGTCTCTCCTTAGTCTTCCAACTGCGTAATATGTCTGCTGGCGTTCAAAGCGGTAGCGTAATTGACTGGCCTTGGCGGAGTGAGCGGGTGACGGCCTCAGTCCATTCCATGTAACGAACGCCGGTCATAAGGTCCGTATGTGTTATAGACTCCGTCCCGCGAATGGCGTTGATGAACTCTTCCTCGACGCGCCATCCTCCGCGCTTTGCAGCATCAATTTCGACTGGCGCCAGCTCTGCGTCTCCGCGTTTTCCGGCTGAAAGACCAAGCGCGCCGCCAACCGGATGGCTGAGGCGCAACGTGCCCTCCGTCCCAGAGATGTGCACGTCCGCCATATCGGGGGCATGGCCGAGCACGCTAGAAACATTGAAGCGCATTTGCCCACCTTGCTCCATCTGGCCGATAACGTCGATGTGGTCAGGAATTTCCATTGCGCGGCGGGTGCCGGTTTCATCAACCCTGTGGCGGACGACACTTTGGCCGATAGCCATGACTGATCGCGCTGGCCCAACCCACCGCATCATCGCCTCATACCAAATACCCATATTCATGACATTCATGCCTGAGAGCGCACGGTCTTGGCGCCAATGGATCGGGGTGGAGCCATCTGGATAGGCCCGGTTGGCAGCGATACGGGCGTCGATCGCGATTAACTCGCCGATATAACCGTCTGCGATCATCGCCTGGATTGTTTGATCGAAGGCCAATGTGTGGGGTGCGGGAACGATCTGCGCGACAAGAGCGGGATGGTTTCTGGAGGCTTCAAGCATGGCCTTAGCATCGCCCAGGTCCAACGCCATACGCGCTTCGCACAGAACGTGCTTGCCTGCGCCCAGGGATGCGACCGTCAGCGTTCTGTGCATGTTGGGCCAAGTGCCGATGCAAACGGCGTCAATATCATTGGCAGCCAATAGGGATGGCCAATCGTCATAGACGGTTGGAATACTGAATTCGTCAGCAACGCGTTGGCCCGATGCTCTGCTGCGGTTTGCAACTGCCACAATCTCTACGCCGTCCTGTGCCTTCAGGCCAGGAATGTGACGGGATGTTGTGTTGCCGCCGGCACCTATTAGGCCGATGCGGATGGTCTCTGCGGACATGGGATTATTCCTTCTGAAGCATGTTTCGGAGCCATGCTAACAGCCGCCAAAGGGTATGGGATAGATGCTGGCATTCGTAGCTTCAGCGATTACGATGGCTACATCGATAGCAATCGCTTGGAGCGTGTTCATGGCAGATCGCACATTGTTGGTCGTAGGCGCTACGGGCCTGCTTGGCCGCGCCGCGCTGGCGCATTTCAAAGACTTGGCCGGTTGGGATGTGATCGGCATGTCCCGGCGCGCACCAGATGTTTCAGGTGTCCAGCACCTGAAGGCCGATCTAATGGATCCGGCTTCGCTTGCCGCGCATAAGGCCGCCCTCGCGCCCGTGACGGATGTGCTTTACGCCGCTCTGTTTGAAATGGATGACCTTGTCAGCGGTTGGCGTCACCAGCAGCAAATTGAGCGTAATGCGGCTATGTTCGAAATGCTGCTGGCGACAGTTGAAGCTGCCGCACCAGATCTCACTCATGTGCATTTACTGCAGGGAACGAAGGCCTACGGCATTCACGTTGAGCCGATGAAAGCACCTGCCAAAGAACGCTGGCCGCGTCATGACCACGAGAATTTCTATTGGCACCAGGAAGATCATCTGAAGGCGCGGGCCGCTGATGGTGGCTGGCGGTATACGATCTGGCGGCCACAGGTCGTATTCGGGCATGGACTAGGTAGCCCGATGAACCTGATCGCGGCGGTTGGGGTATATGCCTCCATCTGCCGGGCGCGGGGCGAACCCTGTCGATATCCAGGTGGCATACCCGTCACGACTGAAGCCACTGACGCCCGCTTGCTCGCACGCGCAATTGAATGGGCAGCGGAGGCGGACAGCGCTGCGAATGAGACTTTCAACATCACCAATGGCGACGTCCTGCTTTGGCCTAATCTGTGGCCAACAGTTTGTGACCATTTTGGCATCGAGCCTGGGGAGCCAGAGCCGCAGACCCTGGCTGAAACAATGCCGTCGTTAGAGTCCGAATGGGCGGATATTGTCCGCACCCATAATCTAGCGCCGCATTCCTTGGCTGAACTGGTGGGCGGGTCTTGGCAGTTCCTGGATCGAGCCGTTCGGGCAGGTGGCGCTGCGACCCCGCCATCCTTGGTTTCGACCATCAAGCTTCGGCAAGCAGGGTTCGGCGATTGCTATGATACGGAGGACAGTCTGCGCCATTGGTTCAGTGAAATGCAGGCCAACCGTTTGCTGCCTGATTGGCAGTAGCAGAGCCCACCTTTTCAGGGAGATCGGTCCAGTATAGGCATGCGGCCTGACGCAACCGGAGATACCTCTCTTTTGACCCCACCCTTTGATCCCCGTTACCGGATCGTGTTCGGTGCCTGCGTGACGCAGTTCGCTGTTATCGGCCTGTTGTTCGCATATGGCCTGTTCTTCGAGATATTCGAAAATGAGTTCGGTTGGCCGCGTGCGGTGCTGTCTGGCGCTATGTCGCTTGTGGTGCTGTCGATGGGGTTCCTGGCAGCGTTTAGCGGGCGGCTGAGCGATCTATACGGTCCGCGCATCGTATTGAGCGTTTCGGGAATTGTATTCGGCCTTGGCGTCGCGTCGATCTCGCAGATCAGCGAGCCGTGGCACCTTTTCCTGATTTTCACGATGTTCATCGGCGTCGGTATGGCGACCCATGATGTGGTGACGCTATCCACCGTCGCGCGCTGGTTTGTAAGGCGGCGGGGGATGATGACTGGCGTTGTGAAAGTGGCGACAGCAATTGGCCAAATCAGCTTGCCTGCTATCGTTGCCGCTTTGATCGCTGCCTTTGGTTGGCGCGATGCCATCATGATCACAGGCTTCGCCGCTGCAGTTCTGCTATTTGGCGCTGCCCAACTGGTGCGTCGACCCGAGGAGGGCGAGGCCACGGGCGCAAGTGAAGAAGCGGCAACACCAGCGCCAGCCCCGATTGACTACAAGGCCGCTGTGCGAACACGGGTTTTCTGGATGCTATGCGCCGCGCAATTCCTATTTTTCCCAATCCTCAGCGCCATCCCATTGCATATGGTGGCGCATGGATCGGACCTTGGACTGTCTGTCACGCAAGCTGCAGGGCTGGTTTCAACCATCGGCGCGGCCAGCATCGCTGGGCGTTTGATTGTCGGTAACCTGATTGACCGTATCGGCGGACGCCGCGCCTATATGCTCGGCCTGACACCGCTGGTGCTGAGCCTGCTGGCACTACTGGCGATTGATGTGCCGTGGATGCTGTATGGCGTCATGGCGCTTTACGGAATTGGCCATGGCGGCATGTTCACGGTCGTGTCGCCCACAATCGCCGAGTATTTTGGTGTTCAGTCCCTCGGCGCATTGTTCGGCACGATCTTGTTTTTCGGCTCGCTAGGTGGTGCTGCTGGTCCAATCATGACTGGATTTATTTTCGACTGGACAGGTAATTACGCCGTCGCATTCACAATCCTCGCGATCATGGGCGGGCTAGCGCTGCTGTTGATTTCTCTGCTGCCAAGGAAACTGCCTAGTCCACAGAACTAGCCACTTCCATGATTTGCTCCAGCGTCGCGATCCGGTCGGCAGCGCTGGCTTTGTCGTCCAAGCGGACGTTCAGGCAATTGACGCCGACTTCGCGATATTTGCGGAAGCGTGCGCGGGCCATATCTGGCGTGCCGAGCACTTGGAACTCTGTCACCATCGCGTCCGGCACATTGGCGACGGCGGCATCCCGTTCGCCTGCTTTCCATAGGCGTTGGATTTCTAGGGCTTCTTCCTTGTATCCGGCGCGCTGGAATGCCTCGTTGTAGAAGTTCGTTTTGGTGGAACCCATGGCACCCATCTGAAAGGCGACGCCTGCCTTTGCGGTCGCGACCATGCCCTCGACATCCTCACCGATAGACATGGCGACCTGGGTGGATATCTCCATATCGGCAAGGTTTCTGCCTGCTTTGGTAGCACCTTTGCGCATGTAGTCGAAATGCGCGTCTGCGTGATCTGGTGAGAAGGATGTGCCAAGCCAGCCGTCTGCGGCAGCGCCTGTATATTCAAGCGCGCGTGGGCCAAGCGTTGCTAGATATATGGGGATATCAGCGGGATTTACGTCCAACCGAAGCGCTTTGCCCTCACCGCCGGGGCGGGGCAATACATGGACTTCGCCGTCGTATTGCAGCTTCTCGCCAGCGAATGCCATGCGGCAAATCTCGACCGTTTCGCGCAGCCGGGTTAGCGGTTTGGCGTAGGCAGCGCCGTGTAGGCCTTCAACAACTTGCGGCCCGCTCACGCCAAGGCCAAGCCGGAACCGGCCACCAGAAATTTCGTTGAGCGAAAGCGCGGTCATCGCTGTCATCGCCGGGGCGCGGGCGCTGATTTGCATGATGCCGGTGCCAAGATGGATGCGTTCCGTCTTTGCGGCCAGATAGGTCAGGGTGGTGATCGCATCTTGCGCCCAAGCCTCTGCCGACCAAACACAATCAACACCCATGCTATCCGCAGCCTGAACGACTTCAGATGCAGTTTTGATATCTTTGCCCGCAGCGCCGCCGACATAAATTGAGATTTTCATTGCCATTGTGGCGGATCCTCTGGGTCTATCTTTGGTCGTAATGATGCGGAATAGTAGCCGTTCTTGGCAATCCAGAACTAATTGGCGATGGCCTGTGCTGCCGCTATGGCGTCTGCAACGGCATCCGCAATCGTCCCTCCATGATCTGCCCGGGCTGCGCCGATGGCGTAAAGGCCGGGTAGTGTCGTTTGCATTGTGGAGCCAACGGCCAACGCACCATCAGCATTTCGCTTAGCTTCCGGCGGTGCCAGCGCGGTTTGTGGTACCAGGCCAATGAACGGGAACACGGCAGCGATTGGATGATCTTTCTCTAAACCGCTGGCTTGATCGTGGAGCTGTATAGCATCCACGCCATCAGTTCCAATGATTGCGCGAACATCTATGCCAGTTCGAACGTGGACATTGCTGTGCGCCTGAAGCCGTTGAACGAAGTCCATACGCGCACGCGGTGCTGTACCTCTGATCGCGACGGTTACCGAGGCGCAGAGGTCAGCTAGATGCAACGCTTCTTGAAACGCTGCATCACCGCTGCCGACCACCAGCACATCCTTGCCGCGATACAAGCCGCCATCACAGAAGGCGCATTGGGATACGCCACGGCCTGCTAGTTCTGCCTCCCCGGGAACACCAAGCTGTTTCAATGCAGCGCCCGTTGCCAAGATAATGGCGGGGGCAGTCGCTTCTTGCTCTGGTAACTGCCAAAGCGCGCCATTCTGCTGAAGCGCACTGACAGCGCCCATCCGATAATCAGCACCAGCGACCAGCGCGCGTTCTAGCAGTATGTTCACAAGGTCCGGACCGCTTTCAGCCTCGCCTTCGACACCCTCCAGCTTGCCGACATTTGTGATCAGCCCGCCTAGGAATCCGTCATCTACCAGGGCAGTCGCGATACCGCGTTCGGCCAGTTCAGCGGCAGCGGTTAGGCCTGCAACGCCAGCGCCAATGACTATGGCACCGTGGGTTCCGCCGTTTGCTGTCATAGGTCCTGATCCTCAAGTGATTTCAGTGCGCGCGTTTGGGTGGCAGAGCCACCAGCCCATAGCGGCAGATAGGTCATTTTCACACCTGGCCCGCCGGTGATGATTGGCAGAATATCTTGCGGGGACGCAGCAATTGGCTTGTCCGCTTGAATTGACATAACGCCGGGCATTTCAATCGATGTGGTTTCGTACAGGAACGTCTGCATGTCGCCGATGCTCCAGCCATGCTTGTCCACTCCTGCCGCAAGTTCTGGCGGTAGCAGAAACACCTGTTGGCCGGGTGGGCGCGCACGCCCGGCACTGGCGGCTGCACCGGTTGCGATCATGGCTGCGGCCATGGCGGTTAGAATGGCTTCGGGCGTATCGCGGTCATCCAGAGGCAGTACTTCCACCGTGCCAGAAACACCGAGCACAGTGACAGCGTTTGCATCCTCACCGATGCCCTGCCTTTCGGCCAAGCCAGGATAGATGGTTGATTGGGCTTCTGCGCAACAAAAGCTGTACTTTCCGGGCTGCCCCATCGTCGCCATATCGCCCGAGCCTTCGCGTGCGCCGCCAATGTTCCGCATGACAAGCGACACCGCCCGGCCAATCGCAGCATTGGCGCGAGTACCCGGGCCGAGACAGTTGGTGCCAGCGTTGATGACCAGCTCCGTAGCGATGGGGCCATGAACGATTGTGGCAATTGAAGGCGTTCCGGTGGTGGTGAGCAACCCTAGGACGTTGAATGCTGGGCCGAGGCAGGCTGTTGCTGCCGTCAGAACAACGGGTAATTCCGCCGGCATGCAGCCTGCCAGTACGCACTGATAGGCCACGGCGCGGGGCGTGATATCGCCATAGAGTGGGGGCAGCAGGCCGTGAGATCGATCCGGTTCTGCAACGCCTTCAAGCATAGCTCGGAGACGAGGAGTCGTAGGTGGTGTCAGCGGCAGGCCGTCAGACAATTCCGCAGCAGCGAGAATGGCCTGGGTTTCGTCGAAATCCGCCGTTTCTGAGACGATCGGTAGGGCTGCATCCGTGCCGAACACGCTCACCGGTTCGGCAGCCGCACCGATGAGGCCTCTGTGAAGCCGAAGGTCGGGATATAGGCTGAATGTTTGCCTGCACCGCCCGCAACGAGAACCTGAATGTCCTCGGGTGATCGGGAGAGGTAATAGCGGCCGTTCCGAATTTCTTGCTCGCGCTCTTCGTAATTCTTTTGATTCTCGATGGAGACGCGCTCTACAGGAACCGCTGAATCTTCAAAAAGCTTCTCTTGCACAGCCTCGACCGACCAGCCATCACGATGCACAGTCGCTGCATGTTCCGGGCCGAAAACCACAGTATATGGGGCGGTGCCATAGATGGTGTTAGCGCCCGTCTGGGAGATGGATCCAGCGATGGTCGTCAGGATGCCTTCACCGGTGGTGCTGCCATGATCGTTGATATTATGCGGCGGCTCTGAGGGGAGGGCGGTGACGACGCTGTCCGTCGCAGCAAAGCCCTTGCGCACATGGTAGGGTTCCCACGGGCTTTCTTCTTCGTTTTCGCCGAAGCAAAACGCGTATTTTGCTGGCGAGCCCTGGGTCGACCGGTCCATATCACCGGGCTTCGCACCGCCAATATTCAGCAGCGTGAGTTGCAACGCCCGCCCGATGGTCGCATTGGCAGGCCAGCCCTGGCCGAAGCAGTTGCTGCCACAGTTGACGCCAAGCTCCTTGCGGATCGGCCCACTCAAAATGAGCATCGGCGCGCACGGATGCGTTGTCGCCAAGGTGCCATGAAGGTTATAGTCAGGATTAAGAACAGCGCGTACAGCCGCTACAATTGTTGGGAAAAACTCTGGTTTACACCCAGCCATAACCGCATTGGCGGCGATGGATTCAAACGTTGGCACGACCCGGCGCGGTGACATGGGTAAGAACGGTTCATTGTCGCCATGTGCGGTTTCTATAAAGGCTGCGACTTTGGCTTCCGTTGGCATTATCAACGGAAATCCATCACCCCAACCCTGGGCCATGGCGTAATCGTTCCATGCGTCCGGGTCTAGGTTTTCCAATTCCAGGACTTGGTCAGTCGTGATATCAGCCATCGCTCTTTTCTCACATAAGCGCGCCCGGCGGCTGCAAGAGCGCCGGGCGCGATATTATCGCCGTTGTGGCAGCACTTTAGGCGTCCACGGAGCGCTTTAGTTCGCTGAATGCCGTCTTGATCCGTTCGGCAAGTTCAGCCTCATTCAGGCCGCCTACAGGGTGTTTGACGATCAGCAATTTGGGGTCGGCATTCCGGGCCTTAGCCTGCGCGCGTACAAGTGGCAGGAAAGTTTCGGTAATGACGATATAGGTCTCTACGCCGCGATCTTCTAAGTCGATACTGTCATGGAAACTCCACGACGAGCACGACCCTCAATCCGCCAAGGCGACGATGGCCCCTTTATAATTTGCTGCGACTTGGTCAATCAGCACCGCCGGGGCGGGCTGCGCCGCACTATCCTTAAACAGATAATCGATATTATCCGTAGGCCGAAAGTCACCCATCATCGAGCGCACGCCTTGCAGGAGTTCCTGCGCGTTTGGCTTCGAATTCGAAATAATGGCGATGGGGTCTTTCGACCAATCAGTCGGGGATAGATTATCCCCATGCTTTTCAGCCTCCTGGGCCAGCCCGAAGGACGGATTAACGATCCGCATCTGCATCTCCTTCCATATGTATCAATCAACGCTACCACCCGCATTGAGGGGCGGCAAACGGCTAATCCATGTTTAGGTCTTTATATCCACTGGCGGCCACAGCCTCGCATTTCTCACGATATTCCGGCGCTGTGCCGCTGTAGCGGACGATGGTGCGGGTTTGCTTGCCTTCAACGTTCAAGTTGATGCCTGTCATCCAGGAATCGATCTCGTTCGAAAGCAGGCCTTCCGCTTTCTCCGATACGAAACTATGCCATTCTGCAACGGCTTTTGCCGGTGCCTCCGCTTGGCGAACGCTGTTATCCGTAGCGTGGCCGATCAAACGACTGATCCAGTCTACATTGTATTCGATGCTGCGCGGGTTGTTGCCGAGTGCTGCATGCGGGCCCATGATCATGAACATATTGGGGAATTCATCGACCATTACACCAACGAACGTGCGTGGGCCGTCGGCCCATTTATCTTTAAGCCGTGCGCCGCCTTTGCCTTGGATATCTATCTTGTCGAACGCGCCGGTGACTGCATCAAACCCAGTCGCGTAAATGATCACATCAAACTCATAATCTTGGGCAGATGTGCGGATTCCTGTTTCAGTTACGCGCTCAACAGGCTCTTCCAACATGCTGACAAGATTGACGTTATCCCGGTTGTAGACCTCGTAGTATTTGGTCTCTTGGGGCACGCGGCGGGTACCAAAGCCGTGGTCCTTCGGGATAAGCATGTCTGCTGTTTTGGGGTCTTTAACGCGCTCACGGATTTTGTTAGCGACGAAATCGGACATGAGGCGGTTGGCCTCACGATCTATCAGCATGTCGCGGAAATTACCCTGCCATATGCCGAAGCCTTGGCCGGCATAAAGGCTCTCCCAGAAGGCATTGCGTTCTTCTTCAGTTACTTCAAACGTGCCGCGCAAATCCACTGTGTGAATGAAGCATGCAGCAGTCTCCAGGCAGCGTTGGAAAATCTCAGGATAACGGCTGCGAATGTCCTCCATCTCGTCTTTCGGGATGGGACGGTTATGGAGCGGCGTGCACCAGTTAGGACGGCGCTGGAATACGGTCAGGTGCTTAGCAGTCTTGGAGATCTCCTGGATCGCCTGAACGCCGCTGGCACCAGTGCCTACCACAGCAACACGCTTGCCTGCGTAGTCGATGCCCTCTTTCGGCCAAAGCCCGGTATGCGTCCACGGGCCCTTAAAGTCTTCGATGCCTTCGAATTTTGGCATTGTTGGTGTGGAGAGCAGGCCGATAGCGCTTACGATGAAACGAGCGCGGTAGGTCGTGCCATCGGCCAATGTGACAGCCCAGCAGCAGGCATCTTCGTCATAATGCGCAGCAGCGACGCGGGCAGAGAACTGGATGTCCTTGCGGAGGTCAAATTTATCGGCGACCAGATTGCAGTAGCGTTCGATCTCTGGCTGGCCAGAAAACGACTCACTCCAATCCCATTCATCCAGCAGTTCTTTTGAGAATGAATAGCCGTAGGAATAGCTTTCGGAATCAAAGCGCGCACCGGGATATCGGTTCCAATACCAGGTGCCGCCAACGCCTGTTCCAGTCTCCAGCACCCGCACCTTGAGGCCAAGCTCGCGTAATCGGTACAGCTGATACATGCCCGAAATGCCACCGCCGATAACGATGGCATCAAAGTCGAGGGCGTCAGCGTTGGAAGTGCTGTTTTCAGCCAAAGCGATCTGGTTCATGGTCCTGCAATGCTCTCCACGGGGCCGCGTCTGTGCGCGTCTTCATTCAAGGGTGGACGATAGCGCTCAATCGGCTTGCCGCCAACGCTGGTTTTATTCTGTGAGGCGCGATTGTAGTGCCTGGGCACAGGCCTCCGCTTCCGTCAGGAAAACCCGGTGCTTGGCCTGTGGGAAATCTAGCTGAGTACAGTTTGCCGCCCGCTCAGCCAAAATTGGGTGCTGGGCAGCATCTACGAACGGCGACCTGCCCGCGACGATGTTCAAAATCGGCATGGTTAGGCGATGCAAATCCGGCCCAAGGTCAGCGGATCGCAAGCTCAGTACGACAGCGGCGACCGCTTCCGGCAAGGCTTCCACATGCAATGCGCTGGCCCATGCGATCAGGGCCGGGTCAACAAGGGCTGGATCGAAGCTGCCCTCAGCCAGCATATCGCCCCAGGCTTCAATGCCGCCGGGCTTTGCCAGTACCTCCGGCCATCCGCCAATATTGTTGACCAGATCGCCACGCCAGCCCGTAGACGCGACAGTGAGAGAGGCGATCCGTTCCGGCGCATAAATACCCAGATACAAGCCCGCAGTGCCGCCGAAGCTTTCCCCGACAAAATGGCAGCGGTCGATTTCCAGAACGTTCAGCACATCAAGCACATCGTCAGCATAATCGCTGACTTCTAAGCTTGGTGCCGACCACATCGCTTTCGAGGCACCATGGCCGCGCATATCAATGGCGATCATCTGGCGGTCTGGCACGAGCCTGCTGATCCAAGGCAGCCACGCAAGCCCGTTCAGGCCAAGGCCGTGCTGGAACACGATCGGCATTGCGGCACCCGCGCCGTCTTGCTTGGTCCAAGGATCGCGCATGTCGAACACACGGTAGCCAAGGCCTCTGGGGCTGGTTCGGACCTGCTGCATATCAGGCTTTCAGCCGTTCTGCTGTCGCCGTATCTGCTTTGAGTGTGCGCGCGAACGATGGCAGGGCCGTCATGTGGTCAAAGAAGGATTGGACATTGACTGGCAGGGTTTCCGTCACGTTTTTCTTATAGCCACGCATCACATAAGCCATGCTGATATCGGCGGCGCACATCTCGTCGCCGAGCAGATAGGGCTGACGGCTGAACACCGCATCGAGCGCTTCTACGCATGCCGTGCCGCGCCCCTGCATTTCGGCCACGACATCATCCAATTGCGGTTGGAAGGCGCGTCGGTGATTTGTGATTTCGCCAAGTGGCCGGGCGAATGTGGATTCCGCAAACCAGCACCATTGCAGATAATGGGCATAGTTTGCGTCTGACTTGGCGGGCTGCAGGCGGCCTTCGCCATATTGGTCCAGCACGTACTGCATCATGGCGCAGGATTCATACATAGTCATGTCGCCATCGGTCATGACAGGCACCTTGCCGACAGGGTTCAATGCCCGCCATTCTGGGCTTGCGCGGTAATCGGCAGAGAAATCCACCGGATTGATTTCATAAGGAACACCAAGCTCCTCACACACCCAAATGACACGGAATCCGCGGGTTCCGGTAGAGTGATAGATATTCAACATATCGGGGCGTTCCTGACTTTGAGCGGTGAAAACAGCGACAAGCTGAGGCTAGACGCGAACATTCCTGCATTCAATCCCACATGGCTAAGCTGCATCACGCTGGACCCAGGATTTCAGAACAGTCCATACTCCCCGCATTAGAAGGAATATGTGGGGCAAATGCGATGCCAGAAGTTCGATCATCTAAATACGATTATATCGTCGTCGGGGCTGGGTCTGCAGGGGCTGCTGTAGCAGCGCGGCTATCTGAAAGTGGGCGATATCAAGTGCTTTGCCTGGAAGCGGGCAAGGAAGGGTCCGACTATTTTTGGTCTCGCGTCCCTGTTGGCATCGCCAAGCTGATCGATAACCCAGCCGTCAACTGGTGTTACTCATCTGAACCCGATGAAGGGTCTGGTGGTAGGCGGATTGAAGTGCCGCGCGGGAAAATGCTGGGCGGCTCTAGCTCCATCAACGGCATGGTGTTCATTCGTGGGCAAGCGCGGGATTATGATGGCTGGGCGCAGCTTGGCAATCTTGGTTGGAGCTATGACGATGTGCTCCCAACCTTCAAGAAGATGGAATCCTACGCTGGCGGAGAAGATGAATTCCGTGGCAGCGATGGCCCGCTGCGCGTAGACGAGACCCCACGACACCAAGTGCCATTGCTGGAAAAGATGATCGCGGCGGCAGAGAAAATCGGGGTTCCCTTTAACAGGGACCTGAATGGTGCCACGCAAGAGGGCATCGGCATGTCCCAGGTGACGATTTCCAAAGGCCGACGCCAATCAACCGCATATTGCTATCTCGACCCCGCGCGCGATCGCTCAAATCTCACAATTCAGCAGGACGCAATGGCGGAATCGCTGATCCTGGAAGGCAAACGCTGCGTCGGTGTCCGCTATACGGTGGCGGGGGAGGCCAGGGAGGCTCGGGCGTCTCGGGAGGTAATCGTATCCGGCGGGTCGATCAACTCCCCCAAACTACTGGAGCTATCTGGGATCGGTCAGGCGGACCTGCTGCGCAGCCTTGGTATTGAACTGGTGCATGAATTGAAAGGCGTTGGAGAGAACCTTCGTGACCACTATTCACCCCGCATGAAGTTCGCCATCACAAAGAAGAATGCAACATTCAATGACAATGCCCGCGGGTGGCGGCTCGCGCGCGAAGCCATCAAATATGCCCTTTTCCGGGACGGGTTTTTAGCGCGTACATCGGTTCCGCTCAGGATGTATTTCCGCACTCGCGAAGGGTTGGAAACGCCGGATGCAACGATTTCCATTTTGCCGTTTCTATATGAAATGGTGGGTCGCCAACGACGGATTGCCAAGCGCCAAGGCATAACGATGAACGTCAACGTGCTGCGCTCGGAAAGCCTCGGTTCTATTCACGTGAAGTCAGCCAATCCGGCGGAAGCGCCTGCCATTAAGTTCAATTTCCTGTCTTCTCAGCATGATCGAGACGGCCTGCTGGCTGCCATGCGGAAAGGGCGGGAACTGATGACGACTGCGCCGGTCGCCGAGATGACAGGGGAAGAGATCGCCCCCGGCATCGATAAGCAGACGGACGAAGAGTTGCTGGAATGGGTGCGCAACAACGCCGAGACAACCTATCATCCGATCGGCACCTGCAAGATGGGGTCTGACCCCATGGCCGTTGTCGACGCTCAATTGCGGGTGCACGGCATCGAAGGTCTCCGCATCGCTGATGCTTCGATCATGCCGACGCTCACCAGCGGCAATACGAATGCCCCAAGCATCATGATTGGCGAGAAATGCGCTGCGATGATCCTGGCAGCTTCAGAAGATCATATGTGAGGCGTTAGCGCTTCCGCTCTGAAGCGGGTGGAAGCGCCATGATGCGCTGGCTTTCAGGCTCTGCCATGAAGGGGGAGCCGTTTAGCCATTCCAGCATCAGCTCAAACATATCGTCGCCCCAGAATATCTGGTCTTCGATCAGGAATGTCGGCACGCCATAGACGCCGTTTTTTACTGCGGCTTCTGTATTTAGCCGCAATTGATCCTTGACCGCTGCATCGCTGGTCACGCCGGCAAGATCATCAATCCCAAGCTTTTCGGCGAGGTGGGCAAGACTGTCAGGGTCTTGGCCATCCTGCCCATCGGCCCAGATGTGATCAAAGATCAAGCCAATGGCGGCGCTATCTGAACCAAGCGCAATCGCCAAGCGGAGTAGCGTTAATGGATTGAACGGATGGCGCGGTGGGGCCTTAAACGGCAGCCCAAGCTTCTTGGCGCGCCAACGCGTCAGCAGAAAGGTGTGACGCTTCTTGGCCTCAATTTCCGCCGGCCCAAGCTGGCCCCAATGAGTGAGAAGCCCGGCAAACAGTACAGGACGGAACCGCACCTCCACATCATCTGGCAGCCGATGCATCTGGTGGAATTGCAGATAAGCATAAGGCGAAATGACGTCAAAAAACCAATCAGCCTGCCGCATGTGTAATGTCTCCCAGTCGTGCTTAAAAGGTCATGCCTTAAGCGAGGTTCTCTTTACGCAGCAATGCATCTGGTGACGGAAGCTTGCCGCGAAAGGCAAGGTAGGCGGCTTCTGCATCCATAGACCCGCCGGATGAATACACATAGCGGTGTAGCTTCTCCGCCGTGGCTTCATCAAAGGCGTCGCCTACTTCCTCGAAAGCCTGGAATGCGTCGGCATCTAAAACGCCGGACCACATGTAGGAATAATATCCGGCTGAATACCCGTCGCCTGAGAAAACGTGCGCAAAGTGCGGCGTTGCATGACGCATGACAATCTCTTCAGGCATGCCGATATCTGCTAGCACAGACGCTTGAAACGCCATTGGATCAACATCCGCAGCTTCTTCTGGCGTGAGTGCATGGAACGCCATGTCGACCAGTGCGGATGCTGTGAATTCTACGTTCGAAAAGCCTTTGTTGAATGTGCGCGCCGCTCTCATTTTTCGCAGCAACGCCTCCGGGATAGCCTCGCCCGTCTCGTGGTGGAGGGCGAAGCGTTGCAGAACTTCGGGCACGGTCAGCCAATGCTCGTACAGCTGCGACGGTAGTTCCACAAAATCGCGGCTGACGGAGGTGCCGGAAATCGACGGATATGTGACGTCAGAGAGCATACCGTGGAGCGCGTGGCCAAATTCATGGAAGAGCGTGCGGGCGTCGTCCATTGTGAGCAGCACAGGTTCGCCAAGCGGTGCTTTAGCGAAGTTCATAACGTTCAGAATGATGGGGGTTTGGCCTTCACCGCCCTGGTCAATGGCAAGGCGATGTTGCTCCTGAAAGCCGCTCATCCAAGCGCCGGAGCGTTTTGATGGTCTGGCGAAATAGTCAGCGATGAATGCGGCTTTGCGGGTGCCGTTTGCATCCAGCACCTCAAACACGCGCGCATCTGGATGATAGGCTTTCGCCGCCTTCTGCTCAACGAAGCTGACGCCGAACAGGCGGTTGGCCGTGTCAAAAGCTGCTAAGATTAACTGGCCTAGCTGCAGGTAGGGCTTTAGTTCTGCGTCATCCAGGTCAAACCGCGCGGCGCGCACTTTCTCCGAATAATACCGCCAGTCCCACGGGGCGACTGAATGGTTCTGGCCTTCCGCTTGGATGAGGTCTGCAAGGTCACCAGCTTCTTCGGTCGCGCGGGCGCTGGCCTTTTCCCACATGGTTTCTAGCAGATTGCGCACGTTCTCTGGCGTCTTTGCCATGGTGTCATCAAGCTTGAAGTGGGCAAAAGTCTCGTAGCCGAGCAGGGTTGCTTTCTCGGCGCGTAATTTGACAATTTCAGCGACGATGGGGCGATTGTCGCGCTCGCCACCAGTCTCCCCACGTGCGGCCCAGGCCTTGAACGCTTGTTCTCTGAGTGCGCGCTTAGAGGAAAACGTCAGGAATGGCTCAATGATTGAGCGACCAAGCGTTACAGCATGCTTGCCCTGATGGCCGCGTTCTTCAGCTGCTGCCCGCATGCTGGCTTTGAGAGAGGCGGGCAGGCCAGCAAGATCTGCCTCATCATCGAGCAGAAGCAGATACGTGCTCTCGTCCGCCAGTATGTTTTGTGAAAACGTTGTCCCCAAAGTTGCCAGCCGTTCGTTGATGGTGGCAAGGCGGGTCTGGTCTTCGTCATTGAGGTTAGCGCCGGACCGAACGAAGCCCTTCCACTTTTTCTCAAGCACTCGTAGTGCTTCAGCATCAAGGTCCAGGTTTGCGCGGGACTGATAAAGTGCATCAATTCGCTTAAAGAGTGATGCGTTCATCGTGACGGCAGAGTGATGCCGTGCTATTTCTGGCGCAAGCTTTCGTTCAAGCGCTTGGAGTGCATCATTCGTGTTGGCGCCAGCGATATTCCAGAAGATTGCAGATGCGCGGTTGAGCAAAGAGCCCGCCAGTTCAAGGGCAATAACCGTATTCTCGAACGTTGGCGCCGCACTGGCGCTGGCGATTGCGTCGATTTCTGCTAGGTGCGCTGGCAATGCTGCATCAATCGCTGCCTCAAGGTCTGCCTCGCTGATCTTGCCAAATTCTGGCAGACCTAAGGGGCCGGCCCATTTGCCGATTGCTGGATTGATCGGCTGGTCGGCAGTCGCATGAGACATGAGGTGGTCCTTGATTCGGTCAGATCGCTTGTCTCTTAATGTTTTAGACCGCCGCTGGTTCGAATAAAGTCAATAATGACTTGCAACCCGACCCCAGTCTTCAAATTTGTGAATATAAATGGCCGTTCACCCCGCATTCTAAGCGTATCTGACCGCATAACGTCTAAATCGGCACCCACAAGCGGTGCTAGATCTATTTTGTTGATCACAAGCAAATCTGACCGAGTTATCCCTGGCCCGCCTTTGCGTGGAATTTTCTCGCCTGCAGCAACATCGATCACATAGATGGTGATGTCTGCCAGTTCTGGGCTGAATGTGGCTGCCAAGTTATCGCCGCCGGACTCGATCAAGCACAGCTCTGCCAGCGGAAACTTCCCGCACATATCTGCGATAGCTGAGAGGTTGATGGAAGCGTCCTCGCGGATAGCTGTGTGCGGGCATCCACCGGTCTCAACGCCTTCAATCCGGTCTGCTGGCAAGGCACCAGAACGGGTCAGGATCATCTGATCTTCTTTGGTGTAGATGTCGTTGGTGATGACAAATAGATCATGGGCGTCCCGCATACCCTTGCAGAGCGCCTCACAAAGGGCGGTTTTACCGCTGCCGACAGGGCCGCCAATGCCAACGCGGAGGGGGCCATTTGGGGAAACGCTCATGATCGGAATATCCTTGCGTATTGGGTCTCGTGGCACATAGATGCGATCTCATGCGCCGGGGTTGATGTCCAGATTTCATCTAAGCTGGCGGGCGCTGATTGCGCGGCTTCGGCAACAACCGCTTCAAGGGCGGCGATTGCACGCTGACCATCCGTTTGGCCAAGCGGTATCAGGCGCACACCGGCTGAAATAATATTGGCAGCGACGGCCTGCAGATACAGTGGTAAGGCATCGCCCAACGCAGCCCCATGAACGGAGGCTGTGAATCCTGCTGCAACAGGGAGAACAGGCCGCGCGCTCAATGCATCGGCGAACGCGTCTAGTTCTGGGTGAGGCCAGGCGGCGCGAACGGTTTTCAGGAATGCCTCGCCCTGATGCTCGGCTTCCAGCAGCAATTCAGCGGTTGGTACCCATGCGGCAGCTTCTTTGGCTAAAGCCGCCGCAGCCTCTGCTGTTGTGTCATGGGCTGCAGCAAAGAAACCTGCGTCTGTGTGTCCTGTGCCAAAGCGCAAAAGGTTTGAGCACCAGTCTGTTAAAGTTCCCGGATCGGTGACGATGCCTGCTTCAATAACGCTCTCAAGCCCATGGCTATAGGAGAACGCGCCGATAGGAAATGCGGGAGAAAACCAAGTTTGTAGGCGCAGCAGGACGGCGATATCAGTCATGACTATGGCCGTGATGGTGTCCATCATCATGGGTATGGGCATGCGCATGGCCGTGATCGCCATAGGCGCCGCCTTCTGGCTGAAATGGCTCCTCGACGCTTCGCGCTTTGCCGCCAAGCCCCTCGACCATTGCCGCCAGCACATGGTCGTGGCGGATCAGAATACGATCCGCTTGTACCTCCGCTGGAGTATGCCGATTGCCGAGGTGCCACGTGAGGCGCATCAACGCCAGCCGGTCGCTCGCTGTCACTTCCAATAGCGGTTCTGGCTTGGCGCTGATCCAAAACCAACGGCCATCTTCCGCCTGTAATCCATCGCCCTCAGCCATAGCAACGGCTTTTGGAAGGTCCAGCAGAAGGTGCTCGCCATTGCTGGCGTGGAGGCGGATGCGGCGACGATGCCGGGCGTCGAAATCAAGCGGGATTTCAGCAGTTGTGTCCGTTGCTGGCCAATGCCCCGCAACTGCATGGGTTGATGCTGTCATCATAGCGGATGCCACATCGTCTCTCAGTTGGCTAAACCCGCTCAAAACAGGAAATACCGCTGCGCCAAGCTGACGACTTCAGCTGGTTCACAGCTCAGTAGAGCGCCATTGGCTTTGACCTCGTAAGTCTCCGGGTTCACTTCTATATCAGGCGTCAGATCATTCAATTTCATCGAAGCTTTTGAGATGTCGCGAACGCCTTTGATCGCGACAAGTTCCTTGTCCACGTCTAGCCCTGCATTCAGTCCAGCCTCACTCACGAAGGAAACGCTGGTCGCTGTTCTGGCTTTCCCGTAGGCACCGAACATGGGCCGGTAATATTCCGGCTGCGGTGTGGGGATGGAGGCGTTCGGATCGCCCATGACGGCGGCGGCGATCATGCCGCCTTTCACTACCAGATCAGGCTTCACGCCAAAGAACGCCGGTGACCAAACAACCAAGTCCGCCAGCTTGCCTACTTCAACTGAGCCAATGTGTTCAGACATGCCATGGGTAATGGCAGGGTTGATTGTGTATTTGGCGATGTAGCGACGGGCGCGGAGATTGTCGTTGTCGCCGGTCTCACCTTCCATTCGCCCGAATTGGCGCTTCATTTTATCCGCGGTCTGCCAGGTGCGGATCAGCACTTCGCCAACCCGGCCCATGGCTTGACTGTCGGAGGCAATGATCGAGAACGCGCCCATATCATGCAGAATATCTTCCGCTGCAATGGTTTCCTTGCGAATGCGGCTTTCAGCGAAGGCCACGTCTTCCGGAATGCGTGGGTCTAAGTGATGGCAGACCATGAGCATATCCAAATGCTCATCAACCGTGTTGACTGTGTAAGGCCGTGTAGGATTGGTGGATGACGGGATCACGTTATCCAGCCCGCAGACTTTAATGATATCCGGCGCATGCCCGCCACCGGCACCCTCTGTATGGAAGGCGTGGATGACGCGGCCTTTAAGGGCAGCGACGGTATCTTCAACAAAGCCGCTCTCATTCAGCGTATCAGTGTGGATCATCGCTTGGATGTCCATCTCGTCCGCCACGTTCAGGCAATTGTCGATAGAAGCGGGCGTGGTGCCCCAGTCTTCGTGCAGTTTAAGCGCACAGGCACCAGCGTTGATCTGGTCGATCAGCGGGCCGGGTTCAGACGTATTGCCCTTGCCGCTGAAGCCCAAATTCACGGGAAATGCGTCGGACGCTTCGATCATGCGCGAAATATGCCATTCACCGGGGGTGCAGGTCGTGGCGTTGGTGCCCGTCGCTGGGCCAGTGCCACCGCCGAGCATGGTCGTCATGCCAGAATACAACGCCTCATCGATCTGTTGCGGGCAGATGAAGTGGATGTGGCAATCAAATCCGCCAGCGGTGATGATTTTGCCTTCACCAGCAATCGCCTCAGTCGAGGGGCCAATGATGATGTCGACGCCGTCCTGAATGTCAGGATTACCAGCCTTTCCAATGGCTACGATGCGGCCATCCTTGATGCCAATGTCCGCTTTTACGATACCCCAATAATCCAGGATGACAGCATTTGTTATGACGGTATCTACGGCACCATCGCGGCGACGGACCTGGGATTGGCCCATGCCATCACGGATGACTTTACCGCCGCCGAATTTCACTTCGTCGCCATAGGTCGTGAAATCTTGCTCGACCTCAATGAAGAGTTCTGTATCTGCTAGGCGGACTTTGTCGCCGACAGTCGGGCCAAACATATCGGCATAAGCATTGCGTGAGATTTTTACTGGCATGACCTCAACCCTTCTCGTCCAAAGCACCCATGATATCTTGCCGGAAGCCGATGATCCGTCGCGCACCGCCGAATGGCACAAGCTGGACGGCGCGGGACTGGCCTGGCTCAAACCGGACAGCGGTTCCAGCGGCAATATCGAGCCGCATGCCGCGTGCAGCTACTCGGTCAAAGTCCAGCGCCGGGTTGGTTTCAGCGAAGTGATAATGGCTGCCAACTTGGATCGGCCGGTCGCCGGTGTTCGCTACATCAAGGCTGAGCGCTTCTAGGCCAGCATTGAGTTCAATGTCGCCAGGGGCGGCGATGATTTCACCTGGTATCATCTGATAGCTCCTTAGCGGATAGGATCATGAACGGTGACGAGCTTAACGCCGTCAGGGAATGTCGCTTCGACCTGAACGTCGTGGATCATCTCCGGGATACCTTCCATCACCTGATCACGGGTGATGACATGGGCACCGGCTTCCATTAGGTCCGCCACCCGCCGACCATCGCGGGCACCCTCAACGACAAAATCCGTGATGAGTGCAATGGATTCTGGATGGTTCAGCTTGACCCCGCGCTCAAGGCGTCGGCGGGCGACTATCGCCGCCATGGCGATCATTAGCTTGTCCTGTTCTCTTTGGGTTAGCCGCATGATTTCTCCATTAACAAAGCCAAACACGGGGGGCTGTAGCGGGGCGACCAAGTGCCCGATGGCGGAAAGCACCGATCACATCTGCGAGCATGCTTTTAAGGGTGCCAGCATCATTGCCCAACATACGGGCAATCAGCAGCCCGCGCACATGAGTGGCGCCAGCAAAAATAGGTAGATTAGCCATTTCAGTTTGCAGGTATTCTATGTGTGCCGGAGCATCAGGTGCCGCATAGATCATTGTTGCGAGCACCCGCGCGCTGCGGAACCCGGTTGCCGTAAATAGGCTATCGCCGCCGCCTTCGACCAGCATTCGGTCTCGCCACACTGGCTGCCCGGCGCGATCGATCCGCCAGCTATCTGTGAGGCGCCCGGAAGCGAAAGTCTCATTGTGCGCCTTGCGACCAAGCACGATGGTTTCAGCCATTAGCAGGCGCGCATCATCGGCAAGGTCGACATTAATCTGCCGGTTCAGAAGTGCGCCGTTAAACAGGATTGTCTCCTGCGGCAGCCATTCCAGTGTGGCACCTGCATCAAGCTGGAGCGATGTTTGCATCACTGCCGGGGCATCCAGCGCACGATAGATTTTCTCCGCCGCTTGTCCTGAAACGACGCCTTCTGCGCTAGGGCCGCAGTCAACAGTTACGGACAAGCTATCCCCACCCGCAACGCCTCCCGCAGTGTTTGCCAGCACAGCCTCTGGCGCTTCGCCATGCGTACGGGGGGTCAGAAGGCGGGCAGGGCTAGACGCATAGCGTTCTATCAGCCGGGACTGGCCGTTTGCATCGGCAGCGAACTTCAGGCGGGCCTCGCCATGGCTGCGCTGGAGCGCGCTATCAGACGCTGAGACGGCGTCGAACATCGGCTTCGTCCAGATCGTTGGGGGCTCCGGACGTAACGACTTCGCCTCTATCCATGACGATGAACTGATCCGCCAGCTCCTTTGCGAAATCGAAATACTGTTCGACCAACAGGATCGCCATATCACCGCGTTCTGCAAGCGTCGTAATCGCCGCGCCGATCTGTTTGATGATCGAGGGCTGTATCCCTTCCGTCGGCTCATCTAGAGCTAGCAGGCGCGGCCGCATCACCAGCGCCCTGCCAATTGCGAGCTGTTGTTGCTGACCGCCAGAGAGATCACCGCCGCGACGGCCCAGCATATCCTTCAATACGGGGAAGAGCGTGAAGACGTCTTCTGGGATGGTGCGGTTGCTTCTAGGCAGCATCCCAAACCCGGTCTTCAGGTTTTCTTCGACCGTCAGCAAAGGAAATATCTCACGACCCTGTGGCACGACAGCGATGCCCGCGCGGGCACGGTCTGCGGCACCCATGCGTGAGATATCCTTATCTTCCCACATGATCGCGCCTTCCCGGATTGGCGTCTGACCAACGACACCCCGCATCAAGCTACTTTTGCCAACGCCATTACGGCCAAGCACGCAAGTCACTTGGCCTTTAATCGCTGACATGGATACTGATTTCAGCACCTGACTGGCACCGTAATACAGATTGATGTTCTCTACCTGCAGCATGTCAGCGCCCCAAATACACTTCGATGACGGCCTCATTCGCAGACACAGTATCCAGCGTTCCCTCAGCCAATACGGAGCCTTCGTGCAGCGCTGTCACTTTGCAATCCAGCGCACGGACGAATTCCATATCGTGCTCAACAACGACAACTGAACGCTGGCCGCCAGAAATGCGTTTCAGCATGGCAGCAGTTTGCATAGTTTCTGCATCGGTCATACCGGCGGCAGGCTCATCGATCAGCAGAACATCTGGGTCTTGGGCGAGGACCATGCCGATCTCCAGCCACTGCTTTTGACCATGGCTAAGATAGCCTGCCAGTTCGTTGGCGCGGGCAGTCAACGCAATTTCATTAAGGATAGATTCGATCCGCGCCTTCTTGTCTGGTCGGAGTTTCGCAAATAGGGAAAAACGCGCCCGTCGGTCCCCCGCAAGCGCAAGTTCCAGGTTTTCGAAGACGGTATGATTCTCGAACACTGTTGGACGCTGGAATTTCCGCCCGACACCAAGATTCGCGATGGCGGCCTCATCAAGCTTGGTCAGGTCGTGTCGACCATGTAGCAGCACGTCGCCACGATCTGGTTTGGTTTTGCCGGTTATGACATCCATCATCGTCGATTTCCCAGCTCCGTTCGGGCCTATGATCGCGCGGAGTTCGCCTGGCTCCAGGAATAGGCTCAACTGGTTTAGCGCGCGGAAGCCATCGAATGTGACGGTGACGCCGCTGACATACAAAATTGCATTGGTCAGTTTTGGGTTATCAGTCATCCCCCGCCTCCGCAGCTGGCATATTGGGCGGCTTTCGTTTGCGCATGATCAGTTCGCGTAACTGCGCCATTTCACCGACGATGCCTTTCGGGAAGAACAATGTTACGGCAACGAATAAGCCACCGAGCGCAAACAGCCAGAACTCCGGCAAGGCACCCGTCAAATATGTCTTGGCGTAGTTGACCAGAACGGCCCCAAGTGCCGCCCCAACAAGCGTTCCGCGCCCGCCGACAGCCACCCAAACGATGATTTCGATGGAGTTGGCAGGCTGGAACTCACTCGGGTTTATGATTCCGACTTGAGGTGTGTAGAGCGCGCCCGCGATACCCGCCATCATGGCCGAGACGACGAAGGCGAACAGCTTGTAGTGCTCTGCTCGGAAACCAATGAACCGGGCGCGACTTTCAGCGTCACGCACGGCTGTTAACACGCGTCCGTATTTGGATGTCGTTATCCACCGGCAAAGCAGGTATCCGCCAGCAAGCGCTATCGCAGAGGCGAGCATGAGGCCGGCGCGGGTGGCGTCTGCTTGTAGATCCAATCCCAGGAATTCTTTGAAATCCGTCAGACCGTTATTGCCGCCAAAGCCCATATCGTTGCGGAAGAATGCCAGCATGAGCGCGAAGGTCATGGCCTGGCTGATGATGGAGAAATAAACCCCCGTCACGCGGCTTCTGAATGCCAGCCATCCGAACAGGAACGCCAACGCGCCTGGTGCAGCCATGCAGAGGATGATTGCGAAGAGAGGGCTGTCAGAACCCGCCCAATACCAAGGCAGTTCCTTCCAATCCAAGAACACCATGAAGTCTGGTAAATCTGGGTTGCCGTAGACGCCCCGGTCACCGATCTCACGCATCAAATGCATGCCCATCGCGTATCCGCCAAGCGCGAAGAATGCGCCGTGGCCAAGGCTCAAAATTCCAGCGAAGCCCCAGATCAGATCGACGGATAAGGCAAGGAGCGCGTAGCAAAGATACTTGCCGATCAAGGACACCATGTAGTTCGGCACATGGAACGGTGAGTCGACTGGAGCCCAAGCATTTAGGGCCACGGCACCGATAGCCACGATTGCTACGATGGCCAGGAAAATGCGGCCTTTGCCGTCTATGAGACTAAGCATCCTAGTTCTCCACCGCACGGCCTTTGAGGGCGAATAGCCCCCTTGGGCGCTTTTGAATGAAGAGGATGATCGCCACCAATACGATGATCTTGCCGAGCACGGCTCCGGAAACAGGTTCCAGGAATTTGTTCGCAATGCCCAGACTGAACGCACCCACCAGCGTGCCCCAGAGGTTCCCGACACCGCCGAACACAACGACCATGAAACTGTCGATGATGTAGGCTTGGCCGAGGTTTGGACTGACGTTATCGACTTGGCTAAGAGCTACGCCCGCCATGCCAGCTACGCCGGAACCCAAGCCGAACGTTAGCGCGTCGACCCTGCCTGAGCGAATGCCCATTGAATTCGCCATACGACGGTTCTGTGTCACCGCCCGCATCTCTAAACCCATGGAAGTGAAGCGGATCAGCGCCCATACGCCTGCCAGCACAGCCAACGCGAATACGATGATCCAGATGCGATTGTAGGTCAGCAGCACGCCGCCTGCGAGTTCAACAGCACCGCTCATCCATTCGGGGTTTCCAACCTCTCGATTGGTCGGACCAAAGATCGTTCGAACAGCCTGCTGTAGGATGAGAGATATGCCCCAAGTCGCCAACAGTGTCTCTAGCGGACGACCGTAAAGCCAGCGGATGACAGACCGTTCCATGAGGACGCCCAGGCAGCCAGAGGCCAGAAATGCTGCCGGGACAGCGAGCGCCAGCGAAAGCCCAAAATACTCAGGTGCTACGCTGCGAAACACTTCCTGAATCATGAACGTTACATAAGCGCCAATCATGACCATCTCGCCATGGGCCATGTTGATAACGCCCATAACGCCAAAGGTGATCGCCAGCCCGATAGCGGCGAGTAGCAGCACGGAGCCAAGACTCAAGCCCTGAAAGATTGACCCAAGCGTTTGGTAATAGAAAAGGCGGTCCTCAACCGTATCCAAAGCGACGGTGGCGGCACGGCGAACACTGGCATCTTTTTCCGTATCGCCTGCAAGCTGGGTGAGGATAACCCGGGCTTCTGTGGCATCACTTTCGGTTAGCAGCTTAATGGCAGCCAACCGATCTTCAGGTGCGGCTTCCGGCTTGCTATCGATGACCGCCAAGGCCATGGCCATTGCCGCTTTGACATCTTCATTGGCTTCCGCTGCAAAGGCCTTTTTCAGTGCTGGACGAAGGGCGGGGTTAGGCGATTTTTGCAAACCCGACGCAGCAGCGAGCCGCTTTTCAGCAGTTGGGTGGGAAAGATTAAGACCTCCAAGTACGCCACGAATTTGGCGGCGCAATCGGTTGTTCACGCGGATTTTCTTGAGATTGCTGCTGGGAAGAACACCAAGCGCTTCATTCGATATTGGATCGACGACGGCATATCCGTCATTTTGCTTCTTCGCGATAACCACGCGCTTATCGGTCTTTTGAAAATACAGATCGCCGTCTGCCATGGCAGCCAAAATGGGCGCTGCTGCAGGGTCGCCAGATGCTGCCAGAGCATTAATGCCTGCGGCGCGCTTCTTAGAAGATTTCTCTGTCAGGAGTTCAAGGGCTGCATCACGCTCGGCTGGAGCCGCTAATGCATTGGTGCCGTTGATGACGCTGAGTGCTGCCAAGAATACGGTAAGACTGATAATGGTGAATAAGCGGCTGAGCCTATAGGCATGAAGCTGACGCAAGGGTGATCTCTACTTATAAAAATTATGCAAGCTGTGCTGGGCACAAGAGAGGCGCGGCGAGGGGCGTCGCGCCTCCCTTGCTGTCGTTACGTCGCCTTAGAACTTTGGCTTTTCGCAGTTGCCGCAGACCCAAGGATAGGTCCAATTCGCAGTTAGCTTCTTGCTTTCCGGAATGAAATCTGACCATGCGTCGCCAATGACAGGGCCATCGGTTTGCCAGACAGTTTCGAACTGGCCATCATCCTGTACCTCACCGATTAGAACCGGCTTGGAGAGGTGGTGGTTGACGTTCATGACTGCCTTGGTGCCGGTCAGCGACGTAACCGTCTGGCCGTACATGGCCTGACGGACGGCGTCGACATCGGTCGTGCCTGCTTGCTCGACCGCTTGCACCCACATCTTGAAGCCAATGTAATGTGCTTCCATAGGGTCATTGGTTACGCGGGCTTCGTCTTTAGTGAACGCATGCCATTTCTTGATGAACTCTGCGTTTTCCGGCGTTTCTACGGACATGAAGTAGTTCCATGCAGCGAGATGGCCGACGAGTGGTGCCGTATCAATCCCGGCAAGCTCTTCTTCACCGACAGAGAAGGCCACGACCGGCAGGTCTTCAGCCTTCACGCCTTGGTTCGCCAATTCCTTGTAGAATGGCACGTTGGCGTCGCCGTTAATGGTGGAGACAACCGCAGTCTTTTTGCCTTCAGACGCGAACGCCTTCACGCGGGAGACAATGGTCTGCCAGTCGGAGTGACCGAACGGCGTGTACTCTTCCATGATGTCTTCATTCGCAACGCCCTTTGCATTCAAGAACGCACGAAGGATCTTGTTGGTGGTGCGGGGATAGACATAGTCCGTACCGAGTAGGGCGAAGCGGGTAGCACCGCCGCCATCTTCGCTCATCAGATATTCAACAGCCGGGATCGCCTGCTGGTTTGGTGCCGCACCTGTGTAGAACACGTTGCGCGAAGATTCTTCGCCCTCATATTGGACGGGGTAGAACAGCATGCCGTTTAGTTCTTCAAAGACCGGAAGCACGGATTTGCGGCTAACCGAAGTCCAGCAACCGAAAACGGCGGAAACTTTGTCTTTGGAGATCAACTCGCGCGCTTTTTCAGCGAATAGCGGCCAATTGGAAGCGGGATCAACAACGACTGGCTCCAATTGCTTGCCAAGCAACCCGCCCTTCTTATTCTGCTCATCAATCAGCATGAGCATGGCGTCTTTTAGGGTGGTCTCACTAATCGCCATCGTACCCGATAGCGAATGTAGAATGCCGACCTTAATAGTATCTGCTGCAGCGCCAGCAACCGAGGCGGTAAGCGCCCCGACAAAGACGCCAGTTTGTATCAGGCGGCGAAGCCCAATGGATGGTTTGTGCATGCCTAAATCTCTCCGTGTTCCGTTCGCACGGATTAAGTAATTGCAAACCATGTGCCAACTTAGGTATACCTAGAAATAAGCTAAAAACGCGTTTAATAACAATACAGTAGAAATAAATGCATAAAATAACAGCATGAAAATAATCGCCTATAATATAGGCATATAAAATAAGTAGCGCGACTTAATTGGGCAATTGGGGCCGCGCGCGTCTCAAGCAGGCTTGATGACAGGCAGCGCGAGTTTCGTCCGCCTCAATTGATCTGCAGATCGCGTAAATCTGCTGTACGCACAATCGACCTGACTGGCCTGAATAGACTGTGTGCGAGTTTGACCAGAGGGCTGTTGCAAGGGGTCTGCTGAGGCGCAGAGACAACGCGCGGATGGTATACTTGTCCGCCTAGGCCGTCGCTTGTTTTTGACGAAGCGCTTTGCCAAACGCCTCGAATAACATGCGATTGACGGGATTGGTTTGCGGGTCGTATTCCGCATGCCATTGAACGCCAAGAGCGAATGCGGGCGCGTCGGCAATGCTGATCGCCTCGACGGTGGAATCTTCCGCCACACCTTCGATAACCACCCGTTTGCCAGAGGTGGTAACGGCTTGACCGTGCAGGGAATTAACTCGAATCTTATCGCAGCCAAGAATGCGGGAAAATTGACCACCAGGCAGTAGATCAACATCATGCCGGTCCGCGAACACGACCAATGGATCAGGATGGAACTCGCCGTCTTCCGTTCGGGGTGCGCGATGGTTCATTCGGCCGGGCAGGTCTCTAATTTCAGGATGCAACGCGCAGCCATACGCGACTGCCATCTCCTGCAACCCACGACAAACGCCGAAGAGCGGTATGCCACGCGCGACTGCAGCCTTTGTGACTTCGAGTGCAACGACGTCGCGCTCTTGATCATAGGGCTCTGCGCGAGGGTCTGGTTCAACGCCATAATATGTGGGGTGAACATTTGCGCGCCCGCCCGTGAGCAAGACGCCATCCACCGCATCTAGAAGCGCGCCGATGTCCGTTACATCCGGGTCACCAGCAAATACAAGCGGCAACGCGTCAGCAACATCAGCAATTGCTGACAGATTACGAGAGCCCGTCATCTGAACGTAAAAGCGGTCGTTCAAAAAATGCGTGGACCCGATGACGCCCACAATGGGCTTCGACATTGTATTGCTCCTAACGCGACGCAGCGTCCTGGTTCGTTTTCCGGGACGGGCTTAGTCGTCGCTGATTTCACAGCTAATGTGCCAATCAATCTGGCCATTGGCTTCTAGCTTATTGTAGTTCAAGCGCTTCTTTTTCGCGAGTTTGCGGGCGATAGCCTCAAGTGCAGCCTGTCCATCTGCATCCAGATCATCCCAGGAAATGCTGAGGCTGGCGGGCAGTTTAGGTTTGGCCTTTTTCGATGGCGCGGCCTTTCCTTTGGGCCCAAAAATATCTGCCCACCCAGAACGGTATTCCGGTGTGGTGACACTGGAAAAGTGGCTGATCGGCCGACTGCCGCTGGATGACTTCTTCGGGCCCGCCGTTTCCGTGCTGGCACTACTATCTGCGGTGTCTGCTTTAGGCGCATCCGTTGTGGAGGCGGCGGACGCGGCATCGGCGGATTTCGTAGGTTTGGTGTCTTTGGAAGCTTTTTCGGCCGTGTCTTTCGCCATGCTGCAGGTTTCCGGCAATGGGTCGTTGATGGAAGCTAGGGTTTTTAGCGAACTTTGGGGTGCCTTCTCAAGCGTTTGCTTGTCGCAGCGCACTGGCAGAGCGCTGAACGAGCAGGCATAGTTTTGGTTTGCGCCTATAAAACATTGGATAAGATGATGACGAACCGCCCAAACTTTCTGTACATCATGACGGACCAATTGCGTTCAGATTGGATGGGGTGCGCCGGGCATCCAGTTGTAAAAACGCCAAACATTGATGCCCTGGCGGCGAGTGGGCTTCGGTTCGAGAATTTTCATGCGACCTCGCCGGTATGCATGCCAAACCGCGCGACGTTCTTAACCGGCCGGTATCCTTCCACCCATGGCCTCCGGTATAACGGCTGCGCGTTACCGACCAACGCGAACACGTTCGTCGATGTCTTGGCGGCGGGTGGATATCACACATCCGCCATTGGCAAGAGCCACCTACAGCCCGTTACAACAGCGCCACCACTGAATGCAGCATCGGACCTGGAGCGCTTGGTAGATGAGGCCTGGCGCCCTGATGGCGGCGACTATGCGCAAGAAGAACCTGGCAGCTTTGCTGATGATGGGAGCGCGTTCAAAACGCCATACTACGGCTATCAGCATGTAGATATGGTGACGGGCCACGGCGATAAATGTGGCGGCCATTATGCGCAATGGTTCAAGGAGCAGGCACCGAACTGGAAGGCGCTGCATGATTCCGCAAACCAGTTGCCCCATGATTACACCTGCCCGCAGGCTTATCGCACGCCGGTGCCAGAACATCTCTACCCAACAAGCTATATCAAAGATCAGACAATCGCTTATCTGGAGAGTCGTAACGGCGCTAGTGACCCATTCTTTAGCTTCGTTTCGTTCCCAGATCCGCATCACCCATTTAATCCACCCGGCAAATACTGGGGCATGTATGACCCGGCAGATTTCGATCTTGATCTGCCGTATGAGGCCCACAAGAACCCGACTCCCCCGATGCGGTATGTTTATGACGCTTGGCAGTCCGCAGCGAAGCAATTTTCGCCGCAAACGGCCACAATGGCTTCCAAACGGCAGCTTCAGGAAGCAATGGCGCTGTCCGCTGGCATGCTGACTATGATTGATGACTGCATCGGTGAGATCGTCGCCGCACTCAAAGCTCAAGGCTTCTATGAGAATACGGTAATCTGTTTCAATTCAGATCACGGAGATTACCTTGGTGATTTTGGCATGATGCTGAAGGGGGCCATGCCGTTCCGCTCAATTAGTCAGGTGCCGATGATTTGGTCTGATCCAGCTAATCGCGCTGGCAGGACCACTGACGCGCTGGCAGGTACGATTGATCTTCCTGCGACGATCCTGGATCGGGCAGGATTGGTACCATTTCAAGGCATGCAGGCCAAAAGCTTTTTGCCAGTCCTAAACGGGCAGGCGGTGGCGCATCGGCCTGCCATCTTCACAGAATATAATGACGGCGGCCCGCGCCTCGGATTCGCTTCACCATCGCGAGTTAAATCCATCATCACGGATCAATATCGTTTCACGCTCTATAAAGATGAGCCGTGGGGCGAGTTGTATGATTTAGCAGCTGATCCGAAAGAGACGCATAACCGTTGGGATGACCCAGATTATGCCTCTGATAAAGCAGACTTATCATTGCAGCTAAATCATATGCTCGCGGACCTAATGGATGAAAGCCCGAGGGCGAAGCGCCGGGCCTAAAGGCAGAGCGCCTTATAGCTTGGGCGCGATATCGGCGGCGAAACGCTCCATCTGTTCCATCTGGGCAGCGGCACTTTCGCCCCGATAGCGGATGATGATCTTTTGGAAGCCTGCGTCGAGGATGGCTTTTAAATCATCCGTGATTTGCGCCTCTGATCCACTGCCGATGTCACGCTCGCCAAATGGGCCTAGCTTTGGCTCGCCTGGGTTCAAGAAGATTTTATAGACGAGGTCCAAGTCCTCGAACCGGCGGCCTTCTGCGGCTGCGATTTCCTTGAGTTTGGCCATGCGTTCTGGCAACTGCTTCGGTCCAAGCGCTAGGGCTAACCAGCCGCCGTGGCGAACAACACGCCGCAATGCCGGGTTCGACACGCCGCCTATCAGAATGGGTGGGTGTGGGCGTTGCACTGAACCTGGCACCGAATGCACAGGCGGAAAGCTATATGTTTCACCATCAAAGCTAACCTCACCGCCAGCAGACAGTGCCTTGAATATCTCCAGATATTCGTCCGTCGCCTTGCCGCGAAGCGCGAAGTCTGCCGTATCGAGTGCCTCAAACTCCTCCTTAAGCCAACCGACGCCAGCGCCTAGTATGACCCGGCCACCAGAAAACTGGTCGATGGTAATCAGCATGCGCGCCAGCAATACGGGGTTGCGGTAGGGGATAATCAGCACTGCCGTACCGATCTTGATTGTATTTGTGGCACCCGCCAGAACGCCCATAGAGGCGATTGGCTCTAATAGTGGGTCACTGGTTGGCGACGGGAACCTTCCGTCTGCGCTGAAAGGATATTTCGCCTCGAACTGGGTCGGGAAAACTACATGGTCCGCCAGCCATATGGAATCAAACCCGGCAGATTCAGCGAACTGCGCCAACCGGAACACGTTATCCGGCTCCGCCAGAGGTCCGTAGATACCGACATCAAGGCCGAATTGATCCATGCGCGCCATGCTTTTCGCCTTTACTGCTGATGCAAGACCGGCGGGCTTGTAAGATTGCGCCGGGTGCCCAAGATTGGGGAAGCAATCCGAAACAATCAATCCTCACACAAAGCGAGCCTGATGCCATGACCAATCCTCCGAACCAGCCTGCCGATTATACGCCGCCAAAAGTATGGACCTGGGAGCCAGGCAATGGCGGCAAATTCGCCAATATCAACCGACCTACCGCTGGTGCCATCAAAGAGCAGGAATTGCCGCGCGGTAAACATCCGCTGCAGCTTTATTCACTGGCGACGCCCAATGGTGTCAAAGTGACGGTTATGTTGGAAGAACTGCTGGCCATCGGTAAAACTGGCGCTGAATACGATGCCTATACAATCCGCATCGGCGATGGCGACCAGTTCGGCAGCGGCTTTGTTGATGCCAATCCCAATTCCAAAATCCCGGCGCTGATTGATTACAGCACGGATAAGCCCACGCGGGTTTTCGAATCCGGCTCAATCCTGCTGTATCTGGCAGAAAAGTTCGGTGCCTTTATTCCGGAAGACCACGCTGGCCGCACGGAATGCATGAATTGGCTGTTCTGGCAGATGGGTAGCGCACCTTATCTTGGCGGTGGTTTCGGCCATTTCTATGCCTACGCCCCATTCAAGATCGAATACTGCATTGATCGGTTCGCCATGGAAGTGAAGCGGCAGATGGACGTGCTTGATCGCCAGCTTGCTAACAACGAATATATTGCTGGCGATAGCTATACGATTGCAGATATAGCGATCTGGCCTTGGTACGGCGCTGTTGTCTCCAACTCGGTCTATGACGCTGCGGAATTCCTGGATGCGAAGAGCTACACGAATGTAGCGCGCTGGGCTTCTGCCATCGCTAAGCGTGATGCCGTCCGCCGGGGCCGCATGGTCAACCGCGTCACGGGGCCGCTTGATAAGCAGTTGCATGAACGCCACGACGCCAGCGACTTCGATACGAAGACGCAGGACAAGCTTGAAGCTGCAGCAGACTGATAGCCAAAACAGGCAGCGGCCCCTTTCTTCTCTCACGGGTGAGGGCAGGGGCCGCTCGCTATCTGAACATCCTAGGATATACTAGGCGCGCTCATTAGCAGGGGAGCGCGTTATGCATGCTGTTGCGAGCCATGAGGCGACTGAAGTCGAGACCAAGCGTCCTGATGGTGGCGTTGGCCGTCGGGTAGACTATATCGGCAGCCCAGGTCTGATTGATCCACATCCACAGGCGTTTCTGGTGGATAGGCTGTATCCAGGCGCTCGGATCGATCCGCACTTTCACGACATTGACCAGTTTCAGGTGGTCGTTGATGGTGACTGTCGGATGGGCAAGAAGGCTGCTGACCCAGTGACGTTCCAATATGCGGACGCATACACGCCATACGGGCCAATCGTTGGCGCTGACCTTGGCTTCGCCTTCTTCACGCTCCGCCCCATCGCAAGTGGCGGCTTTTTTCCAATGCCTGGGAATAAACACAATATGCCAGGTCGCGCTGGCCGTAATATCGCTGGTCGCTTTGACACGAGCCGCCCACGCCCGGCAGCGGGTGCCAGCGTAATTGAAGCGCTTATGGCAGATCAGCCAGACGAGGTAGACGCTATCGGCATCCGCCTTGGTCCAAGCGCTGAAGCAAAAGGCCCGGAGTCCAAGGGCGGCGGGCAATATTACCTCGTTTGTGAGGGCGACGTATTGGATCAAGGCAAGGCGTTGCCGCGCCGCTCGTTAATCCATGTTCCAGCGGGCGAGCCAGCGCCTGTATTGACCGCAGGCAACGAAGGCGCGGATGTGCTGGTGCTGCAATTCGCTAAACCATCGGAGCGGCCAGGGTCTGACCCGGGGCAACTGGCGACGCGCGATCCGAATGCCTATATGGCACGGCCTGAAGGGTCTGGGCGCTGAACGTTGATGAACTTTAGTTCAGCACCACTTTCACCCGTTGCATCCAGGCTGCGACGGGGTCATCGCTGGCGACGATCTCGCAATCGCTAATCGCCTCTGCCCATAGAAATGCGCCTGCGGGGATGTAGTCAGCATAAGCAGGCGTGTCGCCTGAAATGAACGGTTGGCTTTTTAAGGTCTCTCGGATAGGGCTAAGGGCGGCGCGGAAGCCTTTTATATGTGCATCATGGTCTTCCACGAAGGCTTCCAGTGTCATCCCAAACTTTGCTTCCCGGTCTGGACGGAAATAGGCTTGGTCCTCTGCATCAAGCGCGTTGTGTACGTCCAGTACAATCAGGCGCAGTAGGGGCGGATGAATGGTTGGGGTCCAATTGTTCATGAACCGGGCGTGGGCATTGCCGTCAGGGAATAGAGATGGAGCATCTGGGTAATGTCCTTCCAGATGCTCGGCGATTGCCCAGCTGTCAACGATGCGTGCACCGTTATCATCCAGCACGGGCAGGGTCAGGCGAGGGTCATCATTCAGCGCAACAATATCAGTGAAGCGCGTCGCGACCGTATCGAAATCCAGGCCTTTGTGTGCCAGCGCTAGCTTGGTGCGCCAGCAATAGGGGCTAAAACGCCGGTCGCCGCTGGCTGTTAGGTCGTAGAGAGTACGGGCCATGGGAAGGTCTCCTAAAGCGCTAAGGCTGCGGCTTGTCCGGCATGAATAGCGCCCATCAATGGACGCGGGCTTTGGCAATCGCCGACACGGACGAGGTTCAGATCGTTCAGCGCGTCTGCAAGCTCAAGTGATGGCGATCGCGGTGTGGCGTACACGAATAGATCAACGGCAGGAATGACCGCGTCGGCTTTTGAGTATGGGTTTTGCCAGGTCAAAGCGCCATTCTCGAAACGCGTTGGCGCTGACGCCGGTGATAGCTGGACGTTCGCGTTATATAGGCGCCGTAGCACGCCAATGGCACTGCAATAGTTGACGCCCTCAGCGAACCCGCCGCGTGGGGTCATGAGGATCAGTTCATCAAATTCGGCGGCCAACTTATCTGCGACGCCATATGTAGCGGCGGTGTGGTCTTGGTCAAACAGCACGGCGTGTTGGCGCGGGCCGTTATAGCCATTTGCTGCATAATCCCGGGCAGATATGGCGTTCTGGGCGTTTGATGGTGCCATCCCCTCCGGCCAGCGCTGGCAGGCACCAGTCGCTAACAACACAACGTCGGGCTTGGTCGCGCGAATATCGTCGGCGGATGCAGTCTCACCGAGCCGGTAATAAACACCGTGACGTGTCGCCATGCTGGTCTGCCAGTCCAAGATGCGCGCCATATCAGCCCGCCCGGGCAGCTTTGCCTCAAGCGCCAGTGCGCCACCGCTGCTCCGCCCGAACAGTGTCACCGTGTGCCCACACGCGGCTGCGACCCATGCGGCCTGCAGCCCGGCAGGCCCCGCACCGACAATCGTCACACGCTTCGGCGATTTCGTGGGGGTGGGGCTCCACCCGCTTTCAGCATCACTGCCGAGCACCGGGTTCAAGTGATCCATCAGCGACTTGCCTTGATGCACCAATCCCCAGGCGACGTTGTCGAACGTTGTCGGTCTGACGGCAGCAGCGTCGCCTGCCGCTGTCTTCTTGATGAAGTCCGGATCAGCGATCAACGCCCGGCTCATTGCGACAAGATCGCCCTTGCCGTCGCGGATAGCGGCATCTGCTTCATCTGGTGATCCGATCCGCCCCAGCGCTATAACGGCAGCACCATTGGCGGCGCGGCGCATTCGCGCGTGGATATCCAGAAAATGGCCGGGTTTGTAGTAGATATCCGGCACATGGGATTCGAGACTGAGCGAGAAATTGCCTTGGCCGTAGCAGAAGTAATCCAGCAGTTTCGGCGTTGCGAGCGCCGTCGTCAGCCGTTCAGCCTCATCAGGATCAATGCCGCCTTCAACTTCCTCGGTGCCAGGCATTTTCAGGCCGACGATAAATCCAGCGCCTGCGCGCTCTCGGATGCCTCTTGCAATCTCCAGTGCAAATCGGGTGCGATTTTCAATAGATCTGCCCCACTGGTCATCGCGGAGGTTTGACCAGGGCGATAGAAACTGGTTGATCAGATAACCGTGAGCACCATGCAGCTCTACGCCCGCAAACCCAAGCTTTGCCAGATTGCACGCAACATCCACATAAGCCTGTATGACGGCGCGAATATCTGCGTCTGTCATCACCCGCGGCACGACCCAGGAATATGCGTCCGCCTGATCTGAAACGCCCATGGGGGACGAGGTTGCACCCCAAAGCTGCTGCTTGCCAGGATGCCATAGCTGCCCGACTAACTGTCCTCCCTCTGCGCTCACACGCGCGGCCAAGTCCCGAAAATCCTCGTCATTAACCCGATCAAAGCCGGTGACTACGGCGGGCTGCGCAATCGCATTAGGGTCAACAGCGATGACCTCTGTCACCAACATCGCGACGCCGCCCTTCGCCCGCTCAATCAGGAAGTTCTTGTAGCTTTCCGTGATCCGGTTTTGACGGGCATAGTTTGTGACGGTCGCCGATAGGACAGAACGGTTCCTGAGTGTGCGGCCTGCAAGCGTATAGGGCGAGAGCAGATGTTGATGAGACGTGGTCACGCGCGTGGAGCTCCGTTCAAACCTTCCAAATATTTTACGACGTTTTCAACCGGCTCCACATCGCCAAATTTTGCATCAATATCGAACAGATTCCATTCAACCGCACCGGCAATTCTGTCGCCAATAGTCTCGCGTGGAATAATGGGACGGAAGCCTTCAGCAATGGCGTCCTCCGCCGTATTGCGGACGCAGGCGCTGGCGGTTGTGCCAGTCAGAATGACGGTATCAACATCACAGGCCCGCAACAGCCCTGCCAACATCGTGCCGTGGAATGCGCTCGCACGTTTTTTAACGATGATGTGTTCATCAGGTCGGGGCGCCAGACGACTATCGATCTCTACTGCTTCAGAGCCAGCGACAAGTGTTTCCGTCGGAATTTTCTTGCCCCACATGCCCATGTCAGAATTTGGGCCTTCGGTGACAGCATAGGCTGTCGTGGTGAATATGATGGGGATTTTGAGCGCGCGGGCAGGGGTGAGCACCCGGTTTGTCGCCTCAATGATTTCATCACAATTGACGCAGGTGAACGCGTGCCCGGGGCGCGTCCAGGCGTTGGCGAGATCAATGTTGATGATGGCCGGGCGGCTGCCATAGCCGATACGGCGCTGGAAGCCGCGGTTTTGATAAAGGCCTGAGTTCGCGCCGAACACCAGCTCCAGCGCTTCCTTGATCTTTGTGTCATCCATAACGTGTTCTCCCAATCTTGTTTCAGTCGAGGGGTGGACCGACGAATTTGAGATTGTAGGCCTCTGCAAGACCATCGATTTCCGCTTGATCATCCCGCCCAAGTCCACGCTCCTCGATATCAAAGAAGAACCCGTCGCCGCCGCCGGGCGTCAGCGTCACGATGATCTTGGCGGGCGTATCGCCGATATTCTTGAAGGTGTGCCGGGCGCCCGGCGGGATTACGACTGTGCCGCCAGCCGTCATCTCCAGATATTCATCCTCGCAGCGGAATTTTATGACGCCAGACATGACATAGAAAAGTTCATGTTCTTTGAGGTGGATGTGCAGCGGCGGCCCAGCGCCGGGCGGCACGTCTTCCTCAAATGTGCAAAACGCGCCGTCTGCTTGCGCGGTTGTCACAAGGAATCTGCGCGGCAGGCCAAAGGCGCTATTGGCGCGGCCGCCGCCGGGTTGCGTGACGACCGGGTTGAGGGCCTTCGTCATTGCACTGCTCCTGCAGCGCGCATGCGTTGGATATCTTCAGCGCTGTAGCCAAATTCCGCCAGCACCTCATCGCTGTGCTGACCGACATCTGGCGCTGGTCCGGGTTCCGTTTTCTCCTGTCCCCGCATGAATACGGGGCTGCCTATTGTTTTGTCTGATGGCGTGTTCGGGCCGCTATCTACAACGCCGCCAGCGTCTGCGAAGGTGCGATCTTCTGGGATATCAGCCGTTTTGCGGACGACGCCGAAGGTGATGTCATGGGCCGACAGGATTTCCTGCCATTCCTCCCATTCTTTCTCCAAAAACACGCCATCCAGTATTTTGGTGAGTTCGGCAGCGTTGGCCTTGCGCGCGTCCTGGGTTGCGAAGCGTGGGTCTTCTAAAAGGTCAGGGCGCTTAATCGCAGCGATGAACTTGTCGATCTGCCGCATTTCATTGACCAGCGCCAGGATGAACCAGCGGCCATCCTTGCATTTGTAATGGTTTGAAAGCGCATTGAACCACTCGTCCCGGTGCGGGCGCGGCGGGATATCAGCGCCGCCGAGGGCCGCTTGCACATAAAAGGAGTTCCACCATGTTCCGTTCGCCAGCAGCGAGGACGAAACATATGAGCCTTCGCCCGTGCGCTCCCGCTTGTAGAGCGCCATGGCGATAGAGGCGAACAGCGCCGTTCCCGTCGGATGATCCCCCATTCCGGGTGCAGAGCGGGCAGGGGCCGATTCGGGCGAGGACTTAATCATGTCCATCAGCCCAGAGCGGGCCCAGAGTGCGGTTGAATCAAAGCCTGTTTTGTTGGCCTCAGGCCCGTCCTCGCCATAAGCCGTCAACGAGGCATAGATGAGGTTTGGCTTCGTCTTCACTAAGTCCTCGTAGCGGAGCTTCAGCTTATCCCGCACGGGAAATGGGAAGTTTGTGATGAACACATCGGTATCGGCGAGCATCCGGTGCAGCGCTTCCTGCGCAGCATCCTGTTTTAGATCCAGGCATAGGCCGCGTTTGGAGCGATTATCAGCAAACCAGGCATAATCGAAGTCCAGATCAGGCATGCCAGGGCCGCGATGCAGGGAGCGATAAGGGTCACCGCCGGGTGCTTCGATTTTGATTACGTCAGCGCCGAAATCGCCCATAATCGTGGCCGCGACAGGAGCGGCGATGAAGCTGGCACAGTCAATTACTTTCAGTCCGTCAAAAATTCGGCCAGTCATTCGCTGCGTCTCCAAATTGCGTATTTTAGGGTGATCGCAAGGTTGCCTGCACCGATGCTACTGGCGCAAGTGCATTCACGCCGCTAGAAAACTAGGATGAGTGAATTATCCAATCTCCGCCGCCCTCTCCGTATCGGCACGCGCGGCAGTCCCTTAGCGCTTTGGCAGGCGCGACATGTGGAAACGTTGCTGCGCCAAGCGTGGCCGCAATTGGCTGATGATGGTGCGCTGGAGATCGTGGAGATCACCACTACCGGCGATAGGGTGCAAAACCGGTTGCTGTCTGAAATTGGCGGTAAGGGCCTCTTCTCCAAAGAAATTGAGGAGGCGATGGCTGACAACCGGATTGATCTGGCTGTCCACTCCATGAAAGACGTTGAGACAGTCCTGGCGGATGGGTTTGTTATCGCAGCTGTATTGGAGCGCGCTGACCCGCGTGACGCTTGGATATCTACATCTGGCCATGGCCTGGATGACATGCCGACCGGTGCCAAAGTCGGCACCGCATCGCTGCGCCGTCGTGCGCAAGTGCTGGCACGTCGGCCTGATCTGGAGGTCGTGCCATTCCGGGGCAATGTCGGTACGCGCTTGCGCAAGCTGGCGGAAGGTGAGGCGGACGCGACACTGTTAGCGCAAGCTGGCCTGGACAGGCTTGGCATGAGTGACACCGCGACCGAAACCCTTGCACCTAGCGTTATGCTGCCGCCTGCGGCTCAAGGTGCAGTTGGCGTTGAGTGCCGGGCGAACGATGAGGTCGTGTTGCAAGCACTAGCGCCGCTCAATCATGCCGAAACCGTTGTTACCACCATGGCAGAACGGGCACTGCTGGCCGCGCTCGATGGATCATGCCGCACACCAATTGGCGCTTATGCGACTCTGGACGGGACTGGGGGAATTCACATCGAAGGCCTTCTAGCAAATGATGCAGGCACAAAAAGCTGGCGGGCTAACCGTAGTGGCTTAGTTTCAGACGCTGCAGCTTTGGGTGCTGAAATAGGCGCCGAGCTCCGCCGCGAAGGCGATGCCCAGGTCTTCGAATAGTCTAAGATGTCCGGCCCCACACTGCTGATCACCCGGCCAGAGGAGGATGCGCGGCTCTTCGCTGAAGAAGCTGAGGCGATAGGGTTTGCGCCCGTGTTTGAGCCGCTTCTGCGTATCGAGCCATTGCAGACCCCCCAACTGCCAGACAGTGTAGTGCAGGCCGTGTTGTTCACCAGCGCTAACGGCGTCCGCGCGTTTATCAATGCGTATGGGCAGCTTGGCTGTCCGGCATATGCAGTCGGTGATGCTACCGCGCGGGCTGCGCGCGATGCAGGCTTTGCACCAGTTCGAAGTGCTGGCGGTGATGCACATGCGCTTGCTGCCCTTGTACAAGCAAAGTTGGAACCATCCGCCGGCTTACTCATTCATGCAGCAGGGCAATCTGTGGCGGGGAATCTTCAAGGTGTGCTGAAGGATGCTGGATTTTCAGTAGCGCGCCTACCGCTCTACCGGGCCGAAAAGGCGCGTTCGCTCACCCAGAGCCTCATGGCCCGGGTTACGAATGGTGAGATTGATCATGCGGCGTTTTTTTCGCCGCGCACGGCAGCGGCATTTGTCAGGCTGGCGCAGTCGGCGGGGATAGGGGATAAGATGCGTGCGACGGCAGCGACAGCGCTTAGCGCTAACGTTGCTATCGAGTTGCGCGTCCTTCCTTGGCGTTCGATAGATACTGCGTCTGAACCGACGCAAAAAGCGTTGTTGGCCAAACTCTTGCAAGTGCAGCAGGATAGGGAAAACGGCGTTCGAAATTGAGACTTTTGCCAGCGCCCGATTGATGGAGCTAGAGGCGGACGATGACAGGTAAGCGCAACGAATCAGGCGGCAAGGCGAAAAACGCCCAAAAGCCGGAGTCTAAGCCGGATGAAACCGCCGCGTCCGATACGCCGGAAGGTGTTTCGCCAGGCGCGGTTATAGAGGCTGAGTTTTCCGAATCGGATACCCCCGATGCGACGACAGCTTCGGATGCTAGGCCGGAAGAAAAACCGGCGGAAGTCGTCGGCGAGACTGGACCTGAAGCCCGTGATGAATCTGCCGAAACAGCAGCGGGCGTTGCTGCGCTAGCGTTGGCTGCAGGTGCCGCTGACAAGCAGGAAGCGGAACGCAATGCCGCTCAAGCTGAAGATAAGCGCGGCCCTGGGGGTCTGGTATATGGCTGGTTGGCCTTCCTAACACTCTGTGTTGTGGCTGGGCTTTATATGCTGATCGTCAATCCCACTTATCTGCGTGATCGTATGGGGCTTGCTGATTCGCCAGAAATGTTGGCGCAAGCAAGCGCCAAACGCGAAGCCGGAAAAGCTGCAGAATCGAATGCGGCGTCGATTACCGCGAACGAAGCGACAATCGCGGAAACCCAATCCCGGTTGGACGACACTGATGCGGAAGCCAAAGCAGCGAGCGCCGCAGCCATTAAGGCCATTTCATTGGCGGAAGCGGCACAAACTATTGCCGGTGAACCTGCCGCAGGCCTGAAAGCCACGGTCGAAAAGCTTGAATCTAATCTTGCATCCGTCAGGGCAGCCTTGGTGAAGAGCAGCCGAACTGCAGCTGCAGGTGATCCAATCGACGGCTTGGCGCTTGCAGCCGCAGCTGAAACCGCAGACGCAGCCATGGCCGCTGCAGTGGCGGCAGACGCCAAGGTAACAGCCACTGCTGCTGACCTTGGCGGTAGGTTGGATGCCATTTCGGCGCAGCTCGCAACACTTGGCGAACAGGTGGCGGCGCTGGAGGCGAAAGCATCTAAGCGCGGCCCAGTATCGCTCGCCGAAGCTGTTCTGGCATTGCAAGACCTGCGGACAGGGGTTTCAAGCGGCAAGCCTTTCGCAACACTGCTTGGCCGGGCGCAGGCAGCTTTGCCTGATGCCGCTGAGCTGACTAATGCACCCTGGGTTGGCTTTGCTAATGCTGGCCTGCCGACAGAAGAGGCGCTAACGGCGGAAATGCAGGGGCACGCGCTGGGTATCGCGCAGGACAAGCTTAAAGCCAAGCTCAATACTGGTGAGGATAGTTGGCTTGATCGGGCTGTTGGCGGCGTTGTCGGACGTTTGAAGGTTCGCCGTGTTGGTGCTGGCGTGGAAGGCGATGACCCTGCCTCAGTCGCTGCACGGGCCGAAGCTGCACTGCAGGATGGCGACATCGCCAAGGCGATCCAGGAAGTAGAAACGCTTGAAGGTGAGGGCGCAGCCCGGTTTGCCGGATGGCTTAAAAAGGCGAAAGCGACCGCCGCTGCAAGTAATGATCTGGACGCTGTACAGAAGGCCGCGATTGCGGCCGCGGATGGGGCATAAACAATGTTTCGCGCACTAATCTTCTTCATTATCGCCGCAGTCGTAATCTGGGGCGTTTATCTGTTAAGCGGCATCACAGCCCCGGTCACGTTGACATGGGGTGATCGTATTTTCGGCCCCTATGCGCCGTTTGAGGCAGCTGTCGCGGCCACGGTTGTTGTCGTGCTGGCACTGGTCGTATGGAATATCTTGGCTTGGTTGCTGTGGCGGAAGCCGAAAGACCTATTCCAAAAGATGGGCCTTCGCCGCCGTGAAGAAGGCTACAAAGCGCTGACGAAGGGCATGGTTGCCGTTGCTACTGGCGATTCCCGTGAAGCCGCTCGCCAGTCGCTGCGAGCCGAAGCGCGCTTGTCAGAGGATCAGCCGCTCGCACGAATGTTGGCTGCTGCTATTGCCAAGAAAAACGGTGATGAAGCGGGTGCCACGGAACAGTTCGAAGCGATGACTGAGCAGGAGGAAACCAAGTTCCTCGGCCTGCAGGGCTTGTTTGAGCAAGCGCGGGAGGCTGGTGACCTTCGCCGTGCCGTCACATTGCTAGAGCAGGCGAATGAAGCGAAGCCTGACACGCCTTGGGTCTTAGAGAATCTGTTCCGTTTGCAGGCCATGTCGTCCCGCTGGGAAGGTGCGCGCGATACGCTTGACCGCTTGAAAAAGAAGAAGTTGGTCGAGAAAGAGAAAGAAAAGCATTGGCGCGCGGTTATTGACGTCGAGGCGTCCCGCGAGCGAGCTGAAGCTAAGGACGGTGATAAGGCGCTGTCCTATGCGCGCGAAGCCTATAAATCGCACCCTGAGTTTGTGCCAGCCGCTGTGCAATATGCCGATATGGAATCTTCTTTTGGCCGCAATGGGCGAGCCGAAAAAGCCATTCATGGCGCGTGGATCCGAATTCCACACCCTGATCTGGTATCGGTATATGAGCGCGTAATCAGCGTTTACGATCCTGCCAAGCAATATGAAATGTTCAAGAAGCTTGGCGAAAAGAACCCGAACCACATCGAAACCCGCATCATGCTTGCCCGTGAGGCCATTCGCGCTGGTGCCTATGACGATGCGCGCACGCATCTTCTGCCCCTCACGGAACGCAGCCCTGACGCTCGTATTTGCCGTTTGATGGCAGACCTTGAGCTTGCATCCGGTGGTGACCGTATGGCGGCGCGGGATTGGATGGCGCGCGCGTCGAATGCAGCGCCTGATCCGGTTTGGGTATGCTCGGACTCTGGTGATGTCGTGGTGAAATGGTCGGCGATTAGCCCCTCCGGCGGCTTCGATACGCTGGAATGGCGCCGTCCGAACTATGTTCCGGTCGGGTTGCTATCTAATCCGGTCGATGCCGAAGCGCTGCTTGAGGACCACCACGAAGACCGCGATCCTGAACTGGTTGATGCAGAATTGCTGCCACCTCCTGTGGTGCGTGGCGAACATCAGGACGAGCCCGTTGGCGAAGAAGATCTGAAGCCAGCGACTGAAAAAGCAACCGAAGCACTGAAAGCAACTGCGACCCCATGAGCTACGACAATTTCATTGACGCCCTCGGCGTAAAATTCATCGAGGTCTCAAAGACCCGAATTCTCGCTGAGATGACGGCGCGGAAAGAGCACACAAATGGCTCTGATGTTGTGCATGGTGGCATCTATATGGCATTCGCAGACACGCTTGGCGCTCGTGGTGCCATCATGAACCTGCCGGATGCATCCGTTACGTCAACGCTGGAAAGCAAGACAAATTTCCTGCGCGGTGCCAATCCCGGCAAGATCATGGGCGAGGCGACGCCTATTCATGTCGGACGGACGACCCAGGTCTGGCAGACGGTGCTCACGAATGAGGCTGGCAAAAAGTTGGCCGTTGTCACGCAAACGCAGATGGTGATGCCTGGCCGTGGCAGCGATGCTGAGAAGCGCCAGCAAGCTATGCGGGACGGCGCATAGCATAGGGCTTGCAAGCTGGGCCATCCGAAGGCATGGATGGCATAGATCCTTGCCCTGAACACCTGGAACCGCCGATATGCCCATTGCGCTCACTGGCCCCGCTTCCCGTTTCTATATTTCACAGCGCCTCCGCCTGCACTATGTCGAGTGGGGCGATCGGGATGCGCCGCCGCTGGTATTGATTCATGGTGGTCGTGACCATTGCCGTAATTGGGATTGGGTCGCAACAGACTTGGCCCGTGATTATCGCATCGTAGCACCCGACCTGCGCGGCCACGGCGATTCTCAATGGCTAATTGGCGGCGTCTATCGCATGACCGATTATGTCTATGATATCGCGCAGCTATTCTTCCATTTGGGGTTGGAGCAAGCGCCGATCATCGGCCATAGCCTTGGCGGCGCTATCACGCTGAACTTTGCGGGCGCATTCCCAGACAAGGTCACGAAACTCATCGCGATTGAGGGGCTCGGCTTATCGCCAGAGAGCATGAAGAAGCGCTCAAAGGACTCAACGCCTGAAAAGATGCAGAATTGGGTTGAGCAGATGCGCGGCGTCGCGGGCCGCTTGCCGCGCCGATACGACACGATTGAAGAAGCTGCATCGCGAATGCACGAAGCAAATGCACACTTATCTGAAGACCAAGCATGGCATCTAACCGTTCACGGCGTGAACCAGAATGAGGACGGAACCTATAGCTGGAAGTTCGATAATTATGTCCGGGTGGACCGACCCTTTGGTCTATCGCCCGATGAAATAAGGGATTTCTGGCGCAATATTGATTGCCCGACGCTGCTAGTCCGCGGGACAGAGAGTTGGGCGAGTGATCCATCTAAAGATGGGCGGGCCGAGAATTTTAAAAATGCCCGCGTCGAGAATATTGAGCGCGCCGGCCACTGGGTTCATCACGATAGGCTTGATGCGTTCATGCCAATGACACGTGAATTTTTGGGCTAGTCAGCCACAGCAGGAGATGCAGTTCTAGCTGCTTTTCGCCATTCCTTGAGTTTGCGGTAGATCGTAGCGCGTGCAATTCCCAGGCGCTTGGATGCTTGCGTAATGTCACCGCCGCAGAGTGCAATTCCACCCTCAATCGTTTCCTGTTCGATATCTGCCAGGGGCCGAATATCTTCGGGTGACAGTGGGGCAGCCGGTTCTGCATGGGCAGCCTCATGCGGCACGTACTGAACTGCGGTTTCAGCCTCTATCGTGGGTTCAATGTCGTTTCTTGCGGCCTCTATTGGTGAAATGCCTGCGGCCTTCTGAATCCGATTGGGTAACATGGCCGCCGTGATGACGGGTTCGTTGTGCATAACCACGGACTGTCGCACTGCATTTTGCAGCTCACGAATATTACCAGGCCAAGGATAGGATTGCAGGAGATTGCGGGCGTCGGCACTAAACTCACATGCTGCCTTACCTTCTTCTGCAGCTTGACCTGCAAGTAAGGCTTCTGCGATCCGAATGACATCCTGGCCTCGCTCGCGCAGTGGCGGGACTTCAATCGGCAGCACGTATAGGCGATACAACAGGTCCTCGCGGAATCGTCCTGCCTCCACCTCTGCCCAGGGATCTCGATTTGTCGCGCAAACGATGCTGACATCGACCTTCTGCTGCTTCTCTGTCCCTAGCCGCGTGAATGTGCCGGACTGCAGGAACCGTAGCAGTTTTGCCTGTAGATATGGGTGTCCGTCATCAAATCATTTGAGACAGGATTGGGTTCGATTTAACGGAGGATTGGCCTCATCTGATTGTTGATGATTATGCTGCGGCTTTGCGGTGAAGCAAGCGCCGTTGGTCGATGGTCTTTCGCTTGATGCGTTGT
>JBDQJI010000015.1:0-52141 GCA_040263875.1 Alphaproteobacteria bacterium | reverse complement strand
GCGATGAGACCAAAATCCTCCTCTAAATTATACCCTCAATCTGTCTCATAGGACCTGACGCCGGACACCACCAAGCAGCCCTCCGAGGCCACCGCCACCGCCAGACTGTCTTGACTGATTACCGCCGCCTAACACGCCACCAAGGATATCTCCCAGAATACCGCCACCACCACCGGACTGGGCTTGGCCGCCGCGCATGTTCTTAGCAATTGCGCCCATGGCGAGGCTGGCAAGCATTGGCAGCATTTTTTTCAGCAAACCAGCGCCAATGCCGGTTTGCTGAGACGCGTGGTTGGCCACCGCTCGTGATGCATCTTTGCTGCCAAGTAAGTGGCCGAGAATACCATTCCCATCCGCGACCCCGGCTTCAGAGGCCGCAAGGTCTGGCGCATCGAGATATCGGTCGTGGCCATCGCGATCGATTGCAGCAGCAAGCGCATGCAAGCCTTGCGGCTGGCTGACTTGGCGCTTCATACCTGATGAAAGAGCCGGGAGAAGTGCCTTGATCGCCTGTTCTGTCTGGCTACGGTCCAAGCCGAGTTGCCGGCCAAGAGCGTTAGCCGCTTGGCCGCCCTGCGCGGATATGATGGTGTCTAGAAGATTTGGTGCCATTTTAAACTGTCTCCATTTGCGACACTTGCGCTGCATTTATGTAGTTTGATTAGTGTACTGCAATAGCTGGGCCACTGATATGCACTGAGCGCAATGATGTGAGCGTTGCGCAAGGCGCGTGGGGGGCATAGGTTGGCGCCGCTCGCTTTGCGGGCGTAACTGAAATTGAAAAAGAAAGTTATTGCCATGGGCATCGTCGCCGACAGGCTCTCCGTGATCAAGCCCTCCGCCACTGTTGCGCTGAACTCCAAAGCGATGGAGATGAAAGCAGCTGGCGAAGACGTTATTGGCCTCGCAGCAGGCGAACCGGACTTTCCGACCCCGGATAGTGCGGTTCAGGCTGGCGTAAACGCGATTATGACAGGCGATACAAAATACACAGCACCCGACGGACGACCAGAGTTGAAACAGGCGGTCGCGCGAAAATTCAAACGCGAGAACGGACTGGACTACGAGCCCAATCAGGTCACCATCGGCAATGGCGGTAAGCATGTCCTTTATAATGCGCTGATGGCTACGGTGAACCCGGTTGAGGAAGTTATTATTCCGGCACCTTATTGGACCAGCTATCCCGATATGGTGCGCTTGGCCGAAGGTGAGCCTGTGATCGTGCCCTGCCTCCAAGAAAACCGGTTCAAGATGACCGCGAAGCAACTGGAAGCCGCGATCACGCCAAAGACGAAGTGGTTGATTTTTAACACACCCTCCAACCCTACGGGTGCCGCCTACACAGCAGATGAAATTAGGCCGCTGACGGATGTGCTGCTAAAGCATCCCCATGTCCTGGTGATGACGGACGATATGTATGAGCACATCACCTATGATGGCTTTAAGCCTGTCACGATCGCGGAAGTCGAGCCCAAGCTTTACGACCGCACCCTGACGACCAATGGCGTTTCCAAGGCCTATGCGATGACTGGCTGGCGGATTGGCTATGCGGCTGGTCCTAAAGTGATCATTGATGCAATCCGTACGATCCAATCCCAAAGCACAACCAACCCGTCCTCTATCAGCCAGACGGCTGCTGTGGCGGCGCTGGACGGCCCACAGGACTTCATCAAAGAACGCGCTTTGGCATTTCAGGGCCGGCGCGACCTGATTGTTTCTATGTTGAACCAGGCCCCCGGCCTTGATTGCCTGACGCCAGAGGGTGCGTTCTATGTGTACCCATCCTGCCAGGGAACGCTTGGTAAAACGACGCCGGAAGGTAAGCTCATCGAAAGCGATGAAGATTTTGCAGCTTACCTGCTGGAAACAGAAAAGGTCGTTGTTGTCCCGGGTTCCGCTTTCGGATTGAGCCCGCACTTCCGGATTTCCTACGCGACTTCTGATGAAGTCCTGGAGGAAGCTGGTCGGCGTATCCAGCGTGCAGCGGCGGCACTTCAGTAAGCGCTTATCGCTCAAGACCCTTTGGCCAAGGGTAATCGGCTATTGCGGCGGCGAACTCTGGGTTTGCCGCCGCAAGCTTTTCTGCCGTGCTATGCCATGTCTAAAACAGATGGGTGGCGATTGGCAATGGTATCGGCTCCAATGACTTTGCATCTTCCGCCAGACGCTTAAGTGATGTCGTCTCCGCCGTTGCCTGGCGGGTTAGGGCTGTCTGGATGGTCTCACCGCAGGATGTGCGGATCGCTGCCCGGGCAATGTCTGATAACTCCTGCCAGCGTTTAAGGCCGAAGATCAGGTCCAGAACATAGGTGGGTGCCAAGGGGTTCGGTGCGTAGGCGTACCCGGCGACCTGATGCGTGCGCATTCTTAGGTCAACGCGGTAAGGGCCGAGCGAGACCGCGTTCAGAGCATCGCTCAAGGCCATCACATGCAGTGCAGCAGGACTTGAGGCGCGAACCTGCGCACCTGCACTGCGGAGCACATCCGCGCTCAACCCGGGAGATACGATGCCGATCTGCATCGCTTTTAGGTCATCAAGCGCTTTTAGAGGCTCCTGTGTCCAAGCAAACGCCTGTCCGGCGATAACGCCACAAGGGATCGCTGCAAGCCCAATTGCATCGTACGCGGCCGTATAGGCAATGCTGGCGGGCCCGGCCAGCCAGCGCATGTGGTCAGCAGCGGGAAGTCCGAATGGCGGGCCGCCGAATAAGCCAAAAGTAGAATTCTTATTGATTAGCTGGTTAGGCGCGCTCCATGCTGCATTGATAGCGCCGACAATCACGGGGTCCAGGTATCGACCCGGTGGTGCCAATTTTCCCGGGTCATACAGCGTTACGCTCAGCTGGCGGCCCAGCTTTTTGTTTATGCGCCTCGTGACTTCAACGCCCTGGGAGCCGAGTTCAGGCAGCCGTGTAGCGAAAGCGCTCGCGATCGTCAGCCGGTTCGGAGCTGCATAAGCTGGAGGCGTAAATGTCATTAAGGCTAGCAAACCAGCCAGAAGCGGAAGCTTGAACCGGGCCGGCCCATTCTGAAGCTGCAGGGGATTACTGGATAAACCTGCAGTGTGTCCGAAGCGTACTCCAAATATCAGCAACGATGCCTCGCCCGTTTGTCGAAAATTTTATGGAATTGTCGTTGGTACAATTTAATTCGAATTCAGGACCAGAGGGTTACATTTCACGTGTACCGCGTTCAGGAGCACCTTATGACCCGTCGATTCATTGCTGGCAAATTACGCCGTTTTAGGCGCGAGAACCATGGGGTTGCGGCAATCGAACTTGGTATTATGGCGAGCGTTATGGCGATCGCGATCGTCACGTTTATCTCTGACGTCAATGACCCTGAAGGCCTGCTTGGGCGGATTAAGCTTCTGATTGACGGTATATTCGACTAGACGCCTTTTCCCTATGCTTGGCCGAACATTCCCGGTGCAGGCAGGTCCATATGCAGTTTGAACTTGATGAAGTGACGGAAGCAGTACGCGAAACAGCGCGCCGTTTTGCTGAAGAAAAGCTGGCACCACATTACCAATCCCGCGAGGCTGACGGACGCTTTGATCGTGACTTGCTGCTTGAAATGGGTGCGCTTGGGCTCGTGGCACCCGATCTGCCAGAACAGCTTGGTGGCATCGGTGCACCTGGCCTAACGCAAGGCGTGGTGATTGAAGAGATTGGCCGGGGGGACATAAACGTCGCCTATGTGCAATTGCTGGGCTCGCTGATTGGTGGGGTCATGGCCGAGCACGCACCTGATGAATTAGCTGCTGAGGCCGTTATGGGGATAGCAGAGGGTCGTCTGCTGCCGGCGCTTGGCCTGACCGAGCCTCGTGGTGGAACAGATGCCGCTAACCTGCAACTCCGTGCGCGCCGGGATGGCAGCGATTGGGTGTTGGACGGCGAAAAAGCATCGATCTCTTGCGCTAATCAAGCGGACGCTATCCTGGTCGCCGCCCGAACCGGAGAGCCTGACAGCGGTGCCCGAGGCGTCACAGCATTCTGGGTAGATATGAATATGCCCGGCGTCTCGAACACAGCCTATGATGATTTGGGTAGCCTTGCGGTCGGGCGCGGGTCCGTGTGGTTTGATGGCGTTAGAGTGCCCGATTGCCACCGCGTTGGTGATGAGGGCATGGGTTTTGTGCGCGTGATGCAGGGCTTCGACTACTCCCGCGCGCTGATCGCTTTGATGTGTCTTGGTTCTGCCCGCACTTCGATTGACGAAACCTGGGCCTACACCATGGAACGCCAAGCGTTTGACCGACCGCTGGCGGAATTCCAAGGCGTTTCATTTCCGTTGGCGGAGGCTGACGCCCAAGTCCGTGCGGCACGTTTACTGGCCTATGAATGCTTGGCACTTCGTGACGCTGGTAAGCCCCACACAAAAGAAGCAGCGATGGTGAAGTGGATGGGGCCGAAGGTCTCTGTCGACGCGATCCACCAATGTCTTCTGACCCACGGCCACCTCGGCTACAGCCGCGACCTACCGCACCAGCAGCGCCTGCGCGACGTTATGGGACTGGAGATTGGCGACGGCACCGCCCAGGTTTCAAAGCTGATTATAGCTCGTGAAACCGTTGGCCGTGCCGCCGTTCAGTACGCGAAGAAATAAGTACAGCGCTATACCTGCAGGAACCCGACAATATCTTTGGTCTTGTGCAGAATCGGAGCAGCGACAGTGCGGGCGCGTTCGGCACTGCCGCCGATGATCCGATCCAGCTCAGCTGGATCGTTGAGGAGGCGGCGCATATTCTCTGAGATTGGGCTCAATACAGATACTGCCAATTCAGAAAGGGCAGGCTTGAATTGGCCGAACCCTTTACCTGCAAATTCGGCTAGGACTTGCGCCGTCGTTTGGTCGCTTAGGGCGGCATAAATACCGACAAGATTCGTCGCTTCTGGCCGACCTTCTAATGCTGCTGGATCATCCGGCAACAGCTCAGGGTCCGTTTTGGCGCGTTTGATCTTCTGCGCAATGGTATCGGCATCATCTGTCAGATTAATGCGGGATTGATCGGATGGGTCCGACTTGCTCATTTTGGAAGAGCCATCACGCAAGCTCATTACACGGGTTGCTTCGCCCAAAATCTGCGGCTCGGGCAGGGGGAAGAATTCTATGTCGTAGTGGCGATTGAATGCGCCTGCGATATCCCGCGCAAGCTCCAGATGCTGCTTCTGATCTTCGCCAACGGGAACATGGGTTGCGTGATACAGCAGAATATCTGCAGCCATCAGTACCGGATAGCTATAGAGCGCCAAGCCTGCGTTCTCGCGCTTTTTGCCAGCTTTTTCTTTGAACTGAGTCATCCGGTTCAACCAGCCGAGCGGCGTCAGGGAGCTTAGAATCCACGTGAGTTCAGCATGCTCGCCACCGAGTGCGCTTTGATGGAAGATCGAGCAGGCCTCAGGATCAATGCCCGATGCAATATATGCGGCCGCGACTTCGCGGGTTGACCGTCGAAGTTCTGCTGGGTCCTGCGGCATGGTGATGGCATGCATATCGACCATGCAGAAGAAGCATTCATAGTCATGCTGCATGGCGACCCAGTTGCGGACAGCGCCCAGGTAATTGCCAAGATGCAAGTTTCCGGTCGGCTGCATGCCGGAGAAGATCCGGTTCATTGGATACGTGTCCTTAAAGCTGGGTCTGTGTGCGGAGTTTTGCCGCTGGAAGCGGGGTTATCATGCTGAGAGGGCGCTTGCGTCAAGCTTAACTGCGTCCTCGAAATTCCTTAAGCGCTGCATCAAGCCGCGCTGCGCCAAGCATATGCGCCAGAATGAGATACAAAAGCCCAGCGGCGATGCAGAGGCCGAGCGTTGCAGTGAGGCGTTCCATATCATCGGCAGCGTACTGCAGAATTGGTCCGCTACCATAAATCAACACCGCCGCCATAGCGCCTGCGGCAACGATGAGTTTGGCGGTTCGTAGCGCTGAGGCTGCTTCAAGTGTCCACCAACCCCTGCGGATTAGGCTCGCGCTGAGCCAAGTCACCTGCATCCATGCTGCTAGCGTCGTCGCGAGCGCTAATCCCACATGGCCCAGTGACCACATGAGCGATAACCCAAGCAAGATATTTAGAATGACTGATGCTCCAGCAGCACGCGCCGGTGTTTTTGTGTCAGCCCGGGCAAAGAACGCTGGTGCCAAGGTTTTCGTAAGTACGAATGCCGGAAGACCTGCTGCATAGGCCATCAATGCGGCTGCGGTCGCGATACCGTCTGCAGGCGTAAACGCTCCTCGTTCGAAGAGGGCGGAGACAAGCGTTCCGGGAATTGCCATTGCAGCCGCTGCGGCAGGGAGTGTGAGCCAAAGGCTAAGTTCAACGGCGCGGGCAAGGCTTGCGTTCGCAGCCTTCTCATTGCCGCTTTGTGCTTCCCGTGAAAGCTTAGGTAAAAGCGCCACACCTAGGCCAACCCCTATGACGCCAAGCGGCAACTGATACACCCTGTCAGCATAATAGAGGTGGCTAATCGCACCGGCAGCCAGCAGAGAAGCAAGCTGCGACCCCACCACAATATTGATCTGCGTAGCACCTGCGGCCAGCACGCCGGGTCCCATCAGCTTGCCAAGGCGTTTAACACCCGGCGTTAAGCGCGGCCAGCGCAAATGTAGGTCATACCCGGCCCGTTTGGCGATAATCACGATCATCAACAACTGCGCAACGCCAGCAATCGCGACTGCAGCAGCAAGCGTATGTCCCGGCGTCTTGCCGATATCAATGAATGCCAGCATCGCCGTGATTGCGATAAGATTAAGTAGGATCGGTGCTGCCGCTGCAGCCCAGAATCGACCCACGCCATTCAGAACGGCACCGCCCAGTGCCGTAAGTGTCATGAGCGCAAGATACGGGAATGTGATCCGCGCCATTTCAACGGTGCGCTGGAATTGTTCGGGGTCGTCTAAGAACCCTGGTGCGAGCGCCATTACCAGAAGCGGCATCGCCAGTTCAGCGATGCATGTGAATACCAATACGGCCACGACTGCAAATGCCAATGCATCCTCCGCCACGCGTTTAGCTGCGGGGGCGCCGTCTTTCGTCAGTGCTTCTGCAAATAGGGGGGCGAAGGCTGCGTTGAACGCACCCTCGGCAAAAAGTCGGCGGAAAAGGTTGGGCAGGCGAAAGGCTACGAAAAAGGCATCAGCAATTGGTCCGGCACCAAGCGTCGCTGCGATCAGCAGATCGCGCACGAAACCTAGAATTCGGCTAAGCAGTGTATAGACGCCGATGACGGCAGCGGAGCGGAGCAAGTTCATGGATGCCTCCATACCCGACAGGGCAGGGGAAGCAAGCGGCGACAATGTGGCAGCCTTCGGGCAGGAGGCGCTTGATGCGGCGCTTGCCGTTGGTGCTGGTCGCGCTGCTTTGCTCTTGCTGAATGGTGTTTCAGTCGCGGAGGCGCATGCGGCGACCGGTGTGTTGCGCAGTGTCGATATCGTTGAAACTTTGGCGGAAAGCCTAGGTGAGGGCAGGGTGGCGATCCTTGCCCCACACCTTCGTGAGACCGGTGGTGCCGCCGATTTGGCAGCACGATTGCTAGGCGCGTTACCGGCTGCGACCCGTGCATCTGCCGCGATCGGGATTGCTGTTGCACCTGAAGATGGCGGTCACTGGCAAAGCCTTCTGGAGACAGCAGACCGTGCCGCGCATCGAGCTAATCAATACAATGAGGGCCGATTCGCTTTTGCAGATGATGCGCGAGACCAGCGTTGGCGCGTTGGTCCACTGCTGCCGGGGGCGATCGCTGAAGCGTTGGTGCGAGATGAATTCTCTCTGCGGTTCCAGCCAATTACGGACTTGGCAACGGGCATGGTAAGTGGTGCTGAAACGCTGCTGCGCTGGCGACGGAAAAGCGGCGAAGACTGGTCGCCTGCGATCTTCATTCCAGAAGCTGAGCGACGCGGCTTGATGGAGCCTATTACGATCTGGACATTCGATGCAGCTGCCCGCGCAGCCGCCGAGCTATCGGCTGTCGGCCCAATCGGCATCAATCTCTCTGCGGCAATGCTAGGACCGGGTGCAGTGGAGATTGTCTCTGGCATCGTCAAAAAGGCGCCCGTAGCGCCACATGCGTTTAATATTGAGATCACAGAGACCGCGCCGTTCCTGAACGAAGCGGATGCGATTGCAGATGTAGAAGCGATTGCTGCACTTGGCTGTGGTATCGCAATCGATGACTTCGGGGCCGGTCAAGCTTCGCTGAGCTATGCTGTGAAGCTTCCAGCAACACGGATCAAGCTAGATGCAAGTTTGGTCTATGCGGCCGAAGACAACCCGCGCGCACGGGCTGCAATCCGGGCTACGGCGGCGCTTGCGGCGGAAGTCGGTGCAGATGTCGTGGCAGAGGGTGTTCGCGATCAAGCGATGGCGGATCAGATGTTGGGGCTTGGCGTATCGAAGGGGCAGGGGCGGCATTTCGGCGCTCCAATGCGGTTCGAAGCGTTCAAAAAGCACGCTGGGCTTGACTAGGCGCGCTCAACTTCGTAACACCCGCGCACTCCTGACGACGTGGATTATGCGCAACAGCGTGATCCCGGCGGCATTTTGCTATGCAGCCTAATCGGGACAACAAAAATAACATGACTTAAGGATACAAGATTATGGCTAAACGCGAGCAAGCGAAATACAAGATTGACCGGCGCTTAGGCGTCAACCTTTGGGGCCGCCCCAAGAGCCCGTTCAACAAGCGTGAATATGGTCCGGGCCAGCATGGCCAACGCCGTAAGAAGCTGTCGGACTTCGGCATTCAGCTGCGCATGAAGCAGCAGCTCAAAGGCTATTACGGCAACATCAGCGAGAAGCAATTCCGCCGTTATTACGCCGAGGCTGTTCGCCGCAAGGGCGACACCGGCGAAAACCTGATCGAGATTCTCGAGCGGCGGTTGGACGCGGTAATCTACCGTATGAAGTTCGTACCGACGGTCTTCTCTGCGCGCCAAGTCGTGAACCACGGCCATGTCAAAGTGAATGGCCAGCGCGTCAACATCCCTTCATATCAAGTGAAGGATGGTGATGTGGTCGAGCTTGGCGAAAAAGCTAAGAACATGGCGCTCATTCTGGAGGCCATCCAATCTAGCGAACGCGATACGCCTGACTATGTGGATGTTGACTACAACAGCCTCAAAGGCACGTTCACCCGTGGTCCGAAGCTCGCCGACGTGCCCTACGGCGCACAGATGCAGCCGAACCTCGTCATCGAATTTTACTCGCGCTAACACGCTTTAATTTAAACGGTAACAACGGCCTGCCCCTCACTGAAGGGCAGGCCGTCGTTCTATGAAGGAGCCGATCCAATGGCAAAAGAACGCACACTTTCCATCATCAAACCGGACGCTACCCGCCGGAACCTGACGGGCCAGATCAACGCCCGCTTTGAAGAAAAAGGCCTTCGCATTGTCGGCCAGAAGCGCCTGCAGTTGACCCAGGCCCAGGCTGAAGCGTTTTACGCGGTGCACAGCGAACGTCCATTCTTCAAAGATCTTTGCGAATTCATGATCTCTGGTCCGGTGGTTGTTCAGGTGCTTGAAGGCGAAAACGCCGTTCAAGCCAACCGCGACATTATGGGTGCTACTAACCCAGCAAATGCGGATGCCGGTACGATCCGTAAAGACTTTGGCGAATCCATTGAAGCCAATTCGGCCCATGGCTCAGACAGCCAGGAAAATGCAGCTACCGAAATTGCATTCTTCTTCAGCGGGCTTGAAATCGTCGGCTAATCGCCTGTGCTTTCACGACCAAGAGAAACGGGGCGCGTCCTGCAATGGACGCGCCCCGTTTTCTATTTCAACAAATTTCTAAATTCTTACAGCAGGAAAACCGCCATCAGCACCAACGTGACGATGACCAAGATGGTCGACCAGAGCATCAATTTAGAGAAATGTAACCAGCCAGCGTGGCGGGTTTGGAATTCTTCTTCGAAGTCGACCATGGCGAACGCAATCCCTTTAGTCATCATATGATTAGGAATGTTTATACGGCTCAATCCGCCGTTGGCAAATAGAAAGACGCATCTTCGCCTGCATCGTCAATCATTACTCGGCCTTCCTGCAGCGTAATCCGGCCCTCAGCGACCCAGCGGATCGCGCGCCGATAGATTTCATGTTCCGCCTCCAGCACCCGCGCTGCCAGGCTATCCGGCGTATCAATGGCGCGGATTGGAGTGGCGGCTTGAGCGATAATCGGACCGGCATCCATTTCAGCACTAAGGAAGTGCACAGTGCAGCCAGCGAACCGTGCGCCGTCGTTGATCGCCCGTTCGTGCGTGTGCAGGCCAGGATAGGCAGGCAGCAGCGACGGATGGATATTAATCGCCCGGCCATCCCAATGATTGACAAAGGTTGGCGTTAGCAAGCGCATAAAGCCAGCAAGGCAAATAAGCTGGACGCCCGCCTCATCAAGCTGCTGATTCATGGCTTGCTCGAAGCTAGACCGGTCTGCGAAGTCTTTGTGATTGATGACAGACGTCACGACACCAGCATCTTGCGCGCGCAGCAATCCTGGAGCGTCCGGCCTGTTGGAGAGCGCTAGGGCAATCTCGGCCGGGAATGCTGGGTCCTGACAAGCATCTAGAATGGCTTGCAGATTGGTGCCGCGCCCCGAAAATAGAACGCCGAGCTTTAGCCGCGCCATCGATCAAGCCCCGATAAGCGCACTGAATCACCGTCACCGCGTTCAACCAGCTTTCCTGCGAGCACCGCATCGGCGGCACCATTGTCCGCTAGCAGCTTGAGCGCAGCCTCCGCTTGATCTTCAGCGACATAAATCAGCATGCCGATGCCGCAATTGAAGGTGAGCGCCATTTCATCAGCCGCAATATTGCCCGCAGCTTGAAGCCAATCAAATACCGGCAGGGCCGGAACCGCACTAACATCCAGATTAAGCGCCAACTGTTTGTCAAAGGCGCGCTGTGGATTCTCAAGCAGGCCACCGCCAGTGATATGCGCGAATCCTTTCGCAAGACCAGCCTTAGCCAGGGCCACCATGGCGGGTACGTAGATTCGCGTTGGAGTGAGCAATGCTGTGCCGAGGGATTGGCCTTCAGCAAATGGGCAGGGCGAATCCCAGTCGAGTCCCGCTTGCTGCACAACGCGGCGCACGAGCGAGAAGCCGTTTGAGTGGACACCGGCAGAGGGAATGGCAATCGCAACATCGCCTGCTTGGGCTGCTGTCCCGTCAATAAAACCGCCGCGCTCTACGGCACCGACTGCGAACCCGGCAACATCGTATCTGCCAACGGGGTATACCCCTGGCATCTCCGCTGTTTCACCGCCCACAAGGGCACATCCTGCGAGACGGCATCCTTCAGCGACGCCTGTGATGACTTGCGCTGCTTGTTCCACGTCCAGCTTGCCGGTTGCGAAATAATCCAGGAAGAATAAAGGCTCAGCGCCTTGTGCGGCCAAGTCATTCACGCACATCGCCACAAGATCAATACCGATCTCGTCGTGCTTGCCGCTTGCCTCAGCGATCAGCAGCTTGGTGCCAACACCGTCAGTCGCTGCGACGAGAATCGGATCAGCGAACCCAGCCGCCTTTAGATCAAACGCGGCACCGAACCCGCCAAGGCCGCCCATAACGCCCGTACGAGCGGTTGCTTTGGCGGTTGGCGCTATCCGGCTGACCAGCGTTTCGCCCGCGGCAATATCGACGCCAGCTGCTTTATATGATGCGCCGCCATTCTCACTCATGGGCGTTCCGTCTATATGTTGTTTCATGGGGGTCACTTGCGGGATACCCGCTGGGCTGGCGACGCGCAATGCCAGACTGGCTAGGAGAGGGCTAATAACGATGCTGATCAAACTTCCAGGCTTCGCGATCCGGAGCATGCTATGTGCGCTGGCCATAACGATTCTGGGCGGCGTTCCGCTCGGGAATGCGTCAGCTAATCCCTATACCGTCGCTGACATCAATGTCGATTTGACGCGGGAGACATCGGCGATTGCACGCCAGGATGGGCTTCAGCAAGCGCACGTGCAGGCATTTGAGCATTTACTGCAGCGCCTGACGCCAACGTCCGCACACAACAACCTGCCGCGCGTCGATTACGCAACAGCTGCTGATCATGCCGGTGGTCTTAAAATCGAAGATGAGAAGACTACTGCCACCCGATATGCGGCAAAGATGACAATTACCTTCCGCCAGGACTTGGTGCGGAGCTATTTGAAAGAGAACGGACTAGCGTTCGCAGAAACTGCTGCCCCGTCTGTCGTCGTAGCGCCGGTTTATTTGTGGGCTGGGGCGCAGTCGCTCTGGGAGCCGAGTAATCCCTGGGCCGGTGCGTGGAAGTTCCGTGGCCCATCAGATGGCTTGGCACCGGTAGCACTGCCACGTGGTGATTTGGCGGACCGTGGCGCACTTACACCTGCCCAGGCGCTTTCCCGTGACCGTTCACGTTTGAGCGCCTTTGCCGCTCGATATGGCGCTGCAGGGGTACTGGTGGCGGAAGCGCGCTATGGCGTTGATCCGGTTAGTGGTCGCCCGCGCCTAGATACAGTTGCTGAAGTCGTTGGCGACGGTCCGAATATCGGCCGTTTCCGGCATACTGAACTCGGCTCTGCTGTAGATAAGCCGGAAACGCTGGGCGTTAAGGCTGCCAATGCGATCATCGCGGCGTTGGAGGCTTCCTGGAAGCGCCAGTCTGCCGCTGCTGATGCAGGAGGATTGGATAGCTTGATCGCCGATCTTCCAGTTGGCGGCGTCTTGGATTATGCCGATGCTCGCCGTCGCTTGGATGCGTCGCCCGGTGTGGCGCGCCATGAATTGGTGATGCTGTCACGGGATGTTGTTCGGTTCCGCTTGTTTTATTCCGGCAGTCAAGAAGACCTTCGTGCTGGTGTCGCTCGTCAAAGTATGGACCTAGCGCCAAACACGGCAGGCAGTGAGGCCGAATGGGTGTTGATTGCCCCGCCTCGCGTTAGCCGTCGGTAAGCGGAGTAAGCGCTTAATCGCATGACTGAAACCACCGCCAAACCTGCTGTTACTGATACGCCAACCGTGTTGTTGCGTTATCAGATGCCGCTTTGGCGGAAGCTTATGGCGTGGGTTGCGATTGCTGCAGTCCTTCTGGCTTTCCTCGTGCTGTTCGATGAGGTGTTGCTGCCGTTTGTTGTGGGACTGGCCGTTGCCTATTTCCTTGATCCCGTTGCAGATTGGTTGGAAGGCCATAAAGCGCCGCGGTGGCTTGCGGCGACATTGGCGCTTGGATTGTTCGCGCTTCTGGCATTAGTGATCATGATCCTGGCGTTCCCATTGATTCAGTCACAGGTCATTGCCGCTGGGGATGCGCTGCCGAAATACACGGCCAAAGTGCAGATGCTTTTTGCAGATATCTTGAGCTATGCATCAAGCACGCTGGAGCCTGAAGATATTGCCCGGATGCGGGAAGCCATGGGCGCTCAAGTTGGGCGGGCCATGACGCTCGCAGGCACGGTCCTGAAGCGTTTGTTTGATGGCGGTATGGCGCTGGTGAACGTCACGACTTTTGTCTTTGTGACGCCCATCGTCGCGTTCTATCTGCTGCGGGACTGGGACCGGTTGATTGGTTGGGTCGATGCACTGATCCCACGCCCTCACGTCATAATCGTCCGCGAGCAGGCGCGACAGGTAGACGACACGCTTGCAGGCTTTGTCCGCGGTCAGGCGACCGTTTGCGTGGTGCTGGGCCTTGGTTATGGCTTGGCGCTATCGCTTGCCGGGCTGGAATTTGGGTTCGTTATCGGCATCCTGTCCGGCATTCTGGCGTTTATTCCCTATGTCGGATCGATCTTTGGCCTGTTCGCCAGTGTCGGTCTTGCCCTGCTGCAATTTGATGACCCCGTTCGGATCGGTATCGTTGCGGGCATCTTCATTGTTGGCCAGTTGCTTGAAGGCAATGTGCTCACACCGAAGCTTGTTGGCGAACGGGTTGGATTGCATCCAGTTTGGGTGATCTTCTCATTGTTCGCTGGCGGCGCTGTACTTGGATTTATGGGGATGTTGCTGGCGCTTCCTGTCGCTGCTTCCGTTGGTGTGCTGACGCGCTTCGCAGTCGCGCAATACCGTCAGAGCCCGATCTATTTGGGCGACGACCATGATGACGACGACCCAGAAGATGATCCTGGAAAACCGCCACCGGTGGCTGAAGGCGTATCAGCCACGTGACCCGGCAATTTCCGCTCAAGCTTGAACCGCACCCTGACTATACCACCGCAGATTTCCTGAACTCCGACGCCAATCGGGCAGCGCTGGCGCTGGTGCGCGCTTGGCCGGAATGGGCGTTGCCGACCGCTGTCATTTGGGGACCGGCTGGGTGTGGCAAAACGCATCTAGCGCATATTTGGGCAGAGCAGACAGGAGCGTCTCTCATTAGTCCGGATGATTTCGCTGACCTTGCCTTGGAAACTCTGCCGGAAGAACCACACATAGCGCTGGATTTCGCTGATGCAGAGTATCCAAAGCCAGATGAGCGCCGAATGTTTCATCTGCTTAATATGATCCGAGAGAAGAATGGTGCGCTTTTGCTTGTTGCGCGCACTGCACCAAGTCGTTGGGGCGTCGCTTTACCAGACCTGGCCTCGCGGCTGAAAGCGCTGCCTTCCGCGGAAGTTTCGCCGCCAGATGATGGATTGTTCGCGGCGGTGCTGGCGAAGCAGTTCGCAGATAGGCAGTTGGTGGTGGACCGGGAGACGGTTGATTATATCGCAGCCCGATCAGAACGCTCATTCGCTGCAGCCCGCCGCCTAGTCGCGCGGTTGGACCAAGCCGCATTGGCGAGTAGGCGCCCCATCGGCAAGCGCTTAGCCGGTGAAGTAATCGAAGCGCTAGAGGCGGAGTCCGGCGAGGCAGGCTGAAATATAGGTGTAATCTTCATATATTAGACCAATATGATATGATACAGGCCCGCAATCTAAGGAAATCCAATGGCGAATGAGCCGTTGACCACCGCTGCGAACGATATGTCGAGCCAGATTGCTCCACATGCAAATCTGCGAGAACTAACGCCGGAAACACGGCTGATTAACTGCGAGCTATCGTGGTTAGCGTTCAATTCGCGTGTGTTGGAAGAAGCCTCTAATCAAGACCATCCGCTTTTTGAGCAACTTAGGTTTCTTTCGATTTCCGCCGATAACCTGGACGAATTCTACATGGTCCGCGTTGCTGGTTTAAAGGGCCAGGTTGAGGCAGGTGTCACGACCCCAAGCGCTGACGGTATGAGCCCCCGCGAGCAACTTACCGCGATTGATGCCCGCGCCCGACAATTGTTGGATGATCAGCAGGCCCGTTGGCAAGAAATTGTATTGGAATTGCGGGAAGCTGACGTCCACGTGCTGCAGCCAGATGATGTTTCCAAGAAAGAGGCTGAATGGCTGGGCGCCCGCTTCGACGAGCAAATTTTTCCTGTGCTGACGCCGCTTGCGATTGATCCAGCGCATCCGTTCCCATTCATTCCAAACTTCGGCTACGGCCTGGCACTTTCCCTGCGCCGACGGAGTGATGGTGAGGACATCAACGCGCTAGTCCCAATACCGCATAGGCTGGATCGCTTTATCCGGCTGCCCGGAGAGACCATTCGAGCGATTGCTGTTGAGCAGGTCGCGGGCATGTTCATGGACCGGCTATTTCCTGGTTTTGATGTTCTGGGCAAAGGCTGCTTCCGTGTTATCCGGGACAGTGAACTTGAAATCGATGAAGAGGCCGAAGACCTAGTCCGCCTTTTCGAAAGCGCGCTGAAACGCCGTCGTCGGGGCAATGTGGTACGGATAGCCTGTGACGCGTCTATGCCAGCCGGCCTCCGGGCAGAGCTAGCGCGGGAGGCCGAAACGACTGTTAGCGATATGATCATCGTCAATGGCATTGTTGGCCTTGGCGACGTTTCAGAGCTGATTGATAGCGCGCGCAAAGACCTTGTGTTTGAACCCTATCAGGCGCGATTCCCCGAGCGCATTCGTGATTTTGGCGGAGATTGCTTCGCAGCCATTCGCGCCAAGGACATCCTTGTTCATCATCCTTATGAGAGCTTCGATGTTGTCGTGCAGTTTCTGCGCCAAGCAGCACAGGACCCAAACGTTCTAGCGATCAAGCAAACGCTCTACCGCACCACGCCTAATTCCCCCATTGTTCAGGCACTGGTCGAGGCCGCTGAGGCCGGCAAATCCGTTACGGCATTGGTCGAACTAAAAGCCCGCTTCGACGAGGCGAACAACATTCTGTTGGCGCGGGATTTGGAGCGGTCTGGCGTACAGGTGGTCTATGGGTTCATGAACCTTAAGACCCACGCCAAAGTATCATTGGTCGTGCGTCAGGAGGGGGATGAGCTTCGATCCTATGCGCATTATGGAACGGGCAATTATCACCCCATCACGGCGCGCATCTATACGGACCTATCCTTTTTTACGTCCGAACCAGCGCTCACTCATGATGCAAGCTTGCTGTTCAACTACATCACTGGGTATGCCAAGCCAGATGGCATGGCAAAGCTGATCTACTCGCCAGATATGATGCAGCCAAAGCTGCTGGCGCTGATTGATGCTGAAATCGCCCATGCTGAGGCCGGACGGCCTGCAGCAATTTGGGCGAAGCTGAATTCGCTGGTTGATCCGAAGATTATTGAAGCGCTCTACCGCGCGTCCAACGCTGGGGTTGAGATTGAGCTGGTCATCCGCGGTATATGTTGTCTCCGTCCGGGCGTACCAGGATTGTCAGAGCGGATCACAGTAAAATCGATTGTTGGGCGCTTCTTGGAGCATGCCCGAATCGTCTGCTTCGGCGCTGGGTTTGGATTGCCGTCCGTTAAGGCCGCCGTGTATATTTCATCGGCAGATTGGATGCCGCGAAATCTTTACCGCCGGGTAGAGACGCTAGTTCCAATTGAGAATGAAACTGTGCGCAGGCAGATCATTGATCAGATCATGATCGCAAATCTCAAGGATAACGCCCAAAGCTGGCAGTTAAATGCGGACGGTAGCTATACGAAGGAAGAGATATGCGGCGAGCGATTCTCCGCCCATGCTTATTTCATGCACAACCCAAGCCTATCCGGTCGCGGCAGCGCCTTGAATGCATCGGAAACTCCTGATCTAACGCTTGAAGACGCCGATCTTTAAGGACTTCCCCCGCGTTGATGACGCTCGCTGCACCAGGCCTAGCTGAGTATGAAGGCCGCTCCGCGGTTATTGATATTGGCTCCAATTCCGTCCGTATGGTCGCCTATGACCGCGATAGCCGTTCGCTGGAGCCGATCTTCAACGAGAAGGCTATGAGCGGTCTTGGCCAGGACATATTCTCCACGGGCAAATTGCATCCTGAAGGCAAAACCTCCGCCCTAAAGATTCTCCATCGGTTCCGCGCCATCGCTGACAGCATGGGCATTGGTCAGTTGCGGGCAGTTGCGACGGCAGCGGTTCGTGAAGCCACTGATGGCCCGGATTTCGTGAAAGAGGCGTCAGAGGCAGCTGGTGTCACGATTCAGGTGATTCCTGGTGAAGAAGAAGCCCGCTTGTCTGCGCTTGGCGTTCTTTGCGGCATTCCTGACGCAGATGGCGTTATGGCGGATTTGGGCGGTGGCAGCTTGGAGTTAGCGGACGTCCGAGATGGTGCGGTTCATGGCGGCATATCTGTGCCGCTTGGCCCTTTGGCATTGGGGGATATGGTCGGCGGCAAAAAGGAAGCGGCATACATTAAGGAGCTCTTGGCGCCCGTCGATACAGGTGGAGCCAAAGGGCGGACGCTTTATTTGGTTGGCGGTGCATGGCGTTCACTCGCTAAATATGACCTGCTCTCTAAGTCCTATCCGATTAATATCATCCACCAATATGCGCTTTCAGCGACGGAGGCATCCAAGACAGCCAAAGCTGTGGCAAGCCTGTCTGGAGACGGCCTAAGCGCGCTTACAAGCGTATCCCAGCGCCGCCGACCGACATTGCCATATGCATCCCGGGTTCTGCTGGCGTTGATGGCAAGGTTGAAACCTTCTGAAATCGTCTTCTCGGCCTACGGGCTTCGTGAAGGTGTGCAGTTTGAAGCTATGGACGAGCCGGTGCGTGAGCTGGACCCACTCGTTGACTATTGTCGGCGGCTTGGGCGCAGCGCCATGCGTGTGCCATTTGATGGTGACCGGCTGGCAGATTGGCTGGGCGGTGCGTTCAGCGATGAGCCGCTAGGTCCAGAACGGCTTATCCGCGCGGCGTGTTGGCTGAGTGACATTTCAGGCCATGACCATCCAGACTATCGCGGCCACCACGCGGCTGCGCGGGCAATGCATTTGCCGGCAGGTGGTCTCAAGCATTCAGACAGAGTTGTTTTGGCAGCTGCTGTGTATGCCCGCTATCATGGATTTGGTATGGAAAATGCGCTTGGATCAGCCGTAGAAATGGTTGACGAAGGCATGCGGAAACGCGCTGTGGCTTTGGGGCTCGCGCTCCGCTTGGCACATGCGATTGAGCCTGGGGGCGGGCATGTAGATGCTGATGGCGTTGACGTGCCAACTGGTGCCAGCCTGCGCCGCCGGTTCCGTTTGGCGCGGGGGCCCGGAGTTCTAAGGTTGCTGGCGGATCCAGGTGCGGAAGATGCGCTTGGCGAAACGGCGCTCAAGCGTTTCAACGCCCTAGCAAAAGCGCTTGAGCTTGAGGCCGTTGTATCTGTGGATCAGTCTGCGGTCGCCTGACCAGGCTCAATATCGAATATCCGGACCTTGCCGTCCTTGATCGTCATTGCAAGACCGCCATTGATAAGTTTCAAGGCTTCTTCACCAAAAACCGTCCGGCGCCAGCCATCTAAGGCAGGTGATTCGTCTCCGGCAGCTATTGCTTCCATATCATCCGACGCTGCGATCAACCTCTGGGCCACACCATGGCGTTCTGCAGCGCGTTTAAGCAGAACCCGCAATAGCTCGACGGTTGGCTGTAGTTCAGGGTCGGGGTGTCGGCGCGCTTTTGGCTTGGGGGCGGCCGTGTTCGGCAGTTCAGCTGCAGCGGTCAACGCTTCCAGCAACTCTTTACCGCCGCGGCTTGCAGCAAACCCTTTGGCGATGCCACGGCATTTTGCCAGTGCGCTTTCATTGCGCGGCGTTTGTGCTGCGATATTCAGCAGCGCATCGTCCCGGATGACCCAGTTGCGTGGCTGATTCCGGCGCATGGCCTCACGCTCACGCCATGCAGCGGCTGCGCGCAGCACATTCAGGAATTTCGGCTTCTCATTGCGGATTTTCAGCCGGCGCCAAGCTTCATCCGGCTCATTGGCATAGATGGCAGGGTCGACCAGCGCACGTTGCTCTTCTTTGGCCCAGTCCAATCGTCCGCGCGACTCAAGCATCGACACCAGCCGCTCATAAACGACGCATAGGTGCGTTACATCTGATATCGCATAGCTCAACTGCTGCGACGACAGCGGACGTTCTGCCCAATTGGTGAAGCGTGGGCCTTTGTCGATCTGCACCCGAGCGATCGCTGAAACAAGCTTGTCGTACCCGACAGAATCGCCGAAGCCGCAAACCATCGCTGCAATCTGCGTGTCAAACACAGGCAGGGGTGGCTCACCCATGAGCTGGACAAAGATTTCCAAGTCCTGGCGCGCGGCATGGAAGACTTTGACGACCTGCTGGTCAGCCATGATCTTCAGGAAGGGTGCCAAATCCAACCCTTCGGCGAGCGGATCGATTGCTGCTGCGAATTCTGGAGTCGCTGCCTGGATCAGACAAAGTTGCGGCCAGAAGGTCGAATCGCGCAGGAATTCGGTATCCACCGCAACATAGGTCGCGTCGGCAATCTCCGCGCAAAAGGCGTCGAGATCGGATTGTTCGGTGATTAGGCGTATAGAATCAGTCATGCGACAAGCATATACACCTAAATATAACCAGTTGAGACAATTGTTCGTAGGCCAAACGTGGGACGAAGGTTGACACTTGCACGTTCCCCGTGGCCAATCCGACCTCAAGCTTCCTGCCTGACGCATCTGAAAGAGCCATACCGCCATGCATCCCTATCGATCGCACACCTGCGGCGCACTGCGCCAAGAGAACGTGGGCCAGACTGTCCGTTTATCCGGCTGGGTTCACCGCAAGCGTGACCACGGTGGATTGCTGTTCATAGATCTTAGGGATCATTACGGCCTGACACAGTGTGTCTTCGACCGTGAACGGGATGAAGCTGCATTTATCATGGCGGAAGAAGTTCGCCTCGAGAGCGTCATCACATTGACTGGTGAGTGCGTTGCCCGTGCTGACGATGCCAAGAATGATAACCTCCCAACCGGTGGCATTGAATTGTGGGTGGATGAGGGTTCAGTTGATTCTGCTGTAGAATCCTTACCGCTCCAAGTGAACAGCGAAGAGGATTATGGCGAGGAAACGCGCCTGCGGTATCGCTTCCTAGACCTACGCCGTTTCAAGATGCAGCGGAACATCACGCTGCGCTCAGATGTTATCACCTCGATCCGTCGCCGCATGATCGACCAAGGCTTCCGTGAGTTCCAAACGCCGATCCTTACGGCTACAAGCCCGGAAGGTGCCCGGGACTTTCTGGTCCCATCCCGCGCGCATCCAGGGCAGTTTTATGCGCTGCCACAAGCGCCACAGCAGTTTAAGCAGTTGCTGATGGTTGCCGGATTTGATCGCTACTTCCAAATTGCACCTTGCTTTCGGGATGAGGACGCACGCGCGGACCGTTCACCGGGCGAGTTCTATCAGCTCGACTTTGAAATGAGCTTTGTTACGCAAGATGATGTTTTTGCTGCGATTGAACCCGTCTTAAACGGCGTGTTTGATGAATTCGCGGATGGCCGCTCCGTCACGCCAGCGCCATTCCCACGCATTCCATATGACGAATCAATGCTGAAATACGGCTCGGACAAGCCGGACCTTCGGAACCCGATTGAGATTGTGGACGTGACTGATGCATTCCGTGGTTCAAACTTCAAGATTTTTGCGGGCTTAATTGAAAAAGGCTCTGTCGTCCGCGCCGTTCCTGGTCCGGGCGGTGGCAGTCGCGCGTTCTGTGACCGGATGAACAGCTGGGCTCAAGGTGAAGGCAAACCGGGCCTTGGCTATATCTTCTTCCGCGATGGCGAAGGTGCAGGACCAATTGCAAATAACATTGGCCCAGAGCGCGTTGAGCAGATCCGAGAAGCATGCGGCCTGAAGGACGGCGATTCCGTATTCTTCGTCTGCGATAAGCCCGAGGGTGCCGCTGAATTTGCAGGTGCTTCGCGCACAAGAGTTGGCGAAGCATTGGATTTGATAGAGCAGAATACCTTCAAATTCTGTTGGATCGTTGATTTCCCGATGTTTGAGCTGGATTCGAAAACTGGCGAGATGGCGTTCTCTCACAATCCGTTCTCCATGCCGCAGGGCGGCATGGAAGCGCTGGAGAACCAGGATCCGCTAGCCATTAAGGCGTATCAGTACGACATTGTCTGCAATGGCGTAGAATTGTCCTCTGGTGCGATCCGGAACCACCGTCCGGAAGTTATGTACAAAGCCTTCGAGATGGCGGGTTATGGGCCGGAAGAGGTCGATAGCCGATTTGGCGGCATGATTTCCGCCCTGAAGCTTGGCGCACCACCCCATGGCGGCTCAGCGCCGGGCATCGACCGCATTGTGATGCTTCTTGCTGATGAACCGAACATCCGTGAAGTTATTGCGTTCCCGATGAACCAGCAGGCTCAGGACCTGATGATGGGCGCGCCAGCGCCTGCCGATGATAGGCATCTTAAAGAGCTGGGCATCCGCCTTGATGGGCCAAAGGGCTAACGGCTTGGGGCGTTTTCTTGTTCTGGCGGCAGTTATCTTCGGCCTGTCCGCGCCGGCGGCTGCCGGAGAGATTGCGGCGCATCGTGCCCTCTATCAAGTCACGATGGTTGGGCCAGCCCAGAACATTGATGACGCCGTTGGCCTACTGTCCGTCGAGATTTCGCGCAGCTGTGATCAGTGGACTTACAGCCAGCGGTTTGAGCTAAAACTCATCCAAGAGGGCGCGGGCCTTGGCGATTTCAGCTTCAGGCTGACAGCATGGGAAAGTCTGGATGGCAACCGTTATGGTTTCCGCTCCACGACATCCCAGGGTGATGAAGCGGGCGTCAAATTGGTTGGTCGCGGTGAGATCGCCCCGGATGGTGCTGGCCTCGCTAAGTACACCGAACCGGCAGCGTTTGAGCGGCCTTTGCCAGTCGGCGTGCTGTTTCCAATTGGCTGGTTAAAAGCAGGCCTAGCAGCATCTGAAGCCGGGAAGAAACGGTTCAGCGGCCATGTATTCATGGGCGCTGCACCGGATGAGCCGCTTCGGGTGAACTCAATCATCGTTGCCACAGATGCCGTGAGCCAGGGAGAGGCCTTGCTACAAGGCCCACGCTGGCGTCACCTTTCAGCCTTCTATAATCAAACCAGCGCTGAGGTGCCCGAATACGAGGCTGAGGAGACGGTGCTGGCCAATGGTGTTCTGGCTGGAGCGCTCATGCGGTATCCGACCTATGCGCTTCAGGTGAAGTTACAACGGATTGAGGCATTGCCTGGCCCCAGCGACTGTTGAGCTTCAGCGCTCAAGATTTCTTGTCGTTGCGGATAGTGCGGCCTTTATAGATCGCCTCGTTCCCACCTTTGGACCGGATCGCAGCCATAGCGGCCTCCAACTTAATGTGGCGCGCAGCACTTTCACCGGGGGTTGCAGCAGTGAGCAGATCATCCTTATCGACGGCTTCATCTGCTGTATGCAAATCGGATGCACCAAGACCAATCAGGCGGAATTTCCTGCCGTCTAGTTCGGCCAACAGCATTGGTTCTGCGATTTTGTAGAGACGTTCGGCCAGCTGCGTCGGTGGTTCAGCCGGGCGTTGCCGGGTCAGAATTTTGAAACTATCCGTTTTGAGTTTCATCACAACGGACCCGGCCGCATAATTTTTTGCCTTCAATTGAGCCGCAACTTTTTCCGCTTGCCGCCAAAGAATTGGGCGGAGGGCTTCCGGGTCGCCGAAGTCTGTTTGTAAAGTCGTTTCAGATGAAATGCTTTTGGTCTTCCGTTCGGGGCTGACTTTTCTTGCATCCTCAGCTTTTGCGAAAGCTTCAAGCCGGGCACCGGATGCGCCATAGCGCTCCATCAGGCGACCTGGGGGCAGGCGGGCTAGATCACTGACGCGTCGAAATCCATCCCGCTCCAACTTCTCAACGAAGCGCTTGCCAACGCCTGGCAACGCTCCAACCGGCAGCGCTGCGACGATACCAGGCGCATCTACACGACCGAGCACCGCGAATCCACGAGGCTTGTCCATATCTGACGCCAATTTCGCCAGGAACTTATTGTAGCTAAGGCCGATAGAAGCCGTGACCCCCAATTCAGCTTCAATCCGGCTGACTAAACCGGCTAGAACGCCGGCGGGAGGCTGCTTGAATAAGCGGCGCGAGCCGGTGAGATCGAGGAACGCTTCATCAATGGAGATTGGTTCGACCAGCGGCGTAGCGCTCTCCAGAATGGTGCGAATTGCCCGCCCAACTTCCACATATTTTGCCATGTTGGGGCGAATCACGACCGCGTCTGGGCATGCTTTCAATGCTTTGAACATGGGCATCGCGGACCGCACGCCGTAACGCCGGGCAATATAACAAGCAGTAGACACCACGCCGCGTCGCCCGCCACCAATGATCAAGGGTTTGTCCAGCAGGCTTGGGTCGTCACGCTTCTCAACCGTTGCATAGAACGCATCACAGTCGATATGAGCGATGCTGAGGCCTTCAAGTTCAGGGTGCGCCAAAAGACGGGCCGAGCCGCAACTGGCGCAGCGGGCGGCCTTCGGTTTGACGTCGGCTGGATCAAGGGTGCCGCATTGGCGGCAGAGCATCGGCATGGCAGGTCCTTTGCGCCGAATAAGGATAGCGCGGCAAGGGCCTGGCGGGTAGGCTTGCGCAACCTAATTCCCAACCGAATGCGAAAGTGACTAAAGCACCATGCATTATTCCGGCTTCTACTTCCCTACAGATTACGGCATCGACCCGCGCGAACTGGCGAAAGCAATGGAAGATCGTGGGTTCGAATCGCTGTTCTTCCCAGAGCACACGCACATCCCGGCAAGCCGCAAAAGCGCTTTTCCGGGCGGTGGTGATCTGCCGAAGCGTTATGTCCACACCCATGATCCATTTGTGACGTGCACTGCGGCCGCAGCTGCCACGACAACGCTGAAAGTCGGCACTGGCATCTGCCTTGTCCCGCAGCATGAGCCGATTGTTACGGCCAAGGCTATCGCGAGCCTGGATTATTTCTCCGGTGGGCGATTCTTGTTCGGCATCGGCGGTGGTTGGAACGTTGAGGAAATGAACCATCACGGCGTTGAATACAAAACGCGTTTCAAGCAGATGCGCGAGCATATCTTGGCGATGAAAGCGCTTTGGACAGAGGAAGAAGCGTCCTTCGATGGCGAATTCGTGAAGCTGGAGAAGACTTGGGCCTATCCAAAGCCAACCCAAACGCCGCATCCGCCGATTCTATTGGGCGGTGAAACGGACTACACTCTCAAGCGGGTCGTCGACTATTGCGATGGCTGGTACCCACGCGCGACGAAGGACTTTGATCCTGCTGTCGCAATGCAGCGCCTCAAGACACACGCTGATGAGGCGGGGCGCAGTATGGATGATCTGACGGTATCTGTGTTCCGATCACCTGCTGATGCGCAAAAGCTTGCCAGCTATCATGATGCTGGGATCACCCGGGCAATCTTTGAAGTGCCGGATGCGCCGCGGGATGAAATCCTAAAGCAGCTGGACGACTACACGAAGATCATGGCTTAGCCAGCGTCGGCACCCTCATCAGCTTGCGGAATGTCCGCTAGCTCGATGGGGATGCCTGGCTCCCGCTTTGCTGTTTGGATAACAGGGAATGTCGTCACGCGGATGACGTCCTTCGTGCCAGTCAGGCGCTGTGTCAAAGCGTTCTCATCAGCCGTGTTCCGTGCGACGAGGCGCAGCAAGAAATCTCCACCGCCGCGCACCATGTGGCATTCGCGCACTTCCGGCCATTCGGAAACCATCGTCTCGAACGCCTGTAACCGGTCGAGTGCTTGGCTCTCTAAGCCAATCAGCGCAAAAAGTTCAGCCTCATAGCCAAGCTTTGGGCCATCTAAGTCTGCGTGATAGCCCCGGATGTAGCCGTCCTCTTCCAAGGCACGTAGGCGGCGAAGGCAGGGGGGCGGGGAGATGCCAGCGTTGGCCGCTAGTTCAACATTTGTCATCCTGCCGTCGTGTTGCAGATCCGACAGAATACGCAGGTTGATGGCGTCCATTTTCGGCATGTCTTGGTGGTTCCCTGTCGAACATCGCGCTGTTTTCAGCGTCTCGTCACATTTTTGTCTGCTATGATGTTATACAGAGATCATCAGGCTGCACAGGTTGCCGCGGCGCCGTGTGCACCATACCTACGACACATACATTTCTTTGTTACGCTGAGGAGCCGGTTTCATGGCGACTGAATACAAGACACAGGTTCTGATTATCGGCTCCGGGCCTGCGGGTTATACGGCTGCCATTTATGCGGCGCGCGCAGGGCTTGAACCCATGATTGTTCAGGGCTTGGCCCCAGGCGGCCAGCTAACCATCACCACAGATGTAGAGAACTACCCCGGATTCGCTGATGTGATCCAAGGCCCATGGCTGATGGATCAGATGCGCGAGCAGGCGGAGAAAGTTGGCACCAAGCTCGTGTTCGATTTGATCTCTGACGTAAACTTTGATCAGCGGCCATTTGTGTGCACCGGCGACTCGGGTGATGTGTTTATTGCCGAATCGGTCATTATCGCCACTGGTGCCGAAGCAAAATGGCTTGGCATTGAGAGTGAGCAGAAATTCCAAGGGTTTGGCGTTTCAGCCTGTGCCACTTGCGATGGATTCTTCTTCCGCGGCAAAGAGGTGCTTGTTGTTGGTGGCGGAAACACGGCCGTAGAAGAAGCGCTCTATCTCACAAACCATGCCTCTAAAGTGACGGTCATTCATCGGCGTGAAGAATTCCGTGCGGAGAAAATTCTGCAGGACCGATTGTTCCGTAACCCCAAAATTAAAGTCATCTGGAATACGGTTTTAGACGAGGTTGTTGGCGGCGCCGATCCACTGGGCGTCACGGGTGCCAAAATCCGCGACACCAAAACAAATGCAGTCAGTGACATCAGTGTGGATGGCGTGTTCATCGCTATCGGGCACCGTCCCAACACGGATGTCTTCAAAGGCAAGATTGCCATGGATGGCGAAGGCTATATTGAGCCGATTGACGCAACAACCCGCACCAACGTCACCGGCGTATTTGCTGCAGGTGATGTGCGTGACAAAGTCTATCGTCAGGCCGTAACGGCTGCGGGGCAGGGCTGCATGGCTGCTCTGGATGCTGAAAAGTACCTGGCAGCACTGGAGGACGCACCGAGCGTCGCCGCGCAATGATGCGCTCACGGATGGATTGGGACAAACTGCGGGTTTTCCACGCAGTGGCAGATGCTGGCAGCTTCACGCATGCCGGTGAAACGCTGAATCTTTCCCAATCCGCCGTATCACGCCAAATCCATGCGCTTGAAGAAAGCTTGGATGTTGTGCTGTTCCATCGGCATGCGCGCGGCTTGATCCTGACCGAACAAGGCGAGCTTCTGCACGCCAACGTGCGCGATGTATTCCATCGCCTGGCGATGACAGAAGCGATGCTGACCGAAAGTAAGGACAGCCCGGAAGGCCCCCTCAAGATCAGCACGACCGTGACATTTGGGTCGACCTGGCTAACACGTGTGATCAAGAAGTTCATTGCTGATTATCCGACCGTGCAGGTCAGCTTGATCCTAACGGATTCGGACCTTGATATCTCAATGCGCGAAGCCGATTGTGCTATCCGGTTTACCGCGCCGACGCAGCCAGACCTTATCCAGAAGCATCTCCGTACGATCCGCTCACGGCTTTATGCGTCGCCGGATTATCTTCGTGAACACGGCATGCCGACATCAATCGAAGATCTGGATGGGCATCTAATTGTTTTCGGTGACGATACGCCCGCACCTTCGCCAACGATTAATTGGCCTATGCAGCTGCGCGTTCATGATCATCAGATTGAGCCGGTGCTTCGCGTCAATAATATTTATGGCATGTACCGGGCAGTGGCGTCGGGGCTAGGAATTGCCTCATTGCCAAGCTACATGGCGCGGTTGAGCTCTGAGTTGGTGCATGTGTTGCCCGACATGGTTGGCCCAGAAGCGGATATGTACTTTGTCTATCCGGAAGAATTGCGGGATACAAAGCGAATTAACGTCTTCCGGGATTTTCTAATCAGGCAGATCGCCGAGTCCTGGAACCCGGTCGCGCCGCGCACCCACGAGATGAAGACGCGGGTTGGAATAAAGCAATTGGAGCCATCGGCTGATTAGCAATTTTCAGCCATGCGATTTATGCATGGCTCGTGCGCCTATTTATGACTGGCGGCGCAGGGATCGGATTCTTATCTTATCATTAGGCCGTTGATTGAACGGTCCGGCAGTTGTCGAGTCCCGCTTTCGGGCTTTGCTCTCACTGTCGAACGTCTCCCAGACGTTAAGCCTCCCTGTTCAATTCCTGCCGGGCCTCAAAGCCCGGCATTTTTTTGTGGTTTCCCTGATATTTTCGGTCTTTGGATCATTCAAAGGGCTTCCATGGCCTGCGTTGGCCCTGCATAATGCGCGCGTGGGCGTTCGCCCTTTCCAAGATGAATTCCGATTTCGCAGGAGCGCCCGATGGCGTCAAATTCAGACACGTCCGCTAATCTTGATACGTTGATGGTTGATGAGCCACCAGTTGGGCGAATCCGTGGTGCTGTGCGAACGATTATGATCGTGTTCGTCATCGCTGCGCTGGTTTTGAATATCAATAAGATCCAGTTGATAAACTTTGTCCTGGATAATTTTACGCCAGCTGCCTTTTTCACTTGGTACACTCAGAATATTTATGAACCAACACTTATTATTGATACCTCGTATTACTATGTAATTATTGGATTATTGCTATCGCAAGTCTTCTTGGTGTATCCTTTTTCTAAGAAACAGGCCAATCATGTTCCTTATTATGATTGGGTGTTATTTGCGCTAACAATCGCCTGCTCTGGCTTCCTGGCCTATAGTGGTGAGCGGATCATTCAGGAAGGCTGGGATATTCGGGCACCGCTGGATGCCACGATTATCGCTGGTGTTATCTGCATGCTATGCCTGGAAGGCGTGCGGCGGGCGGGCGGCGGCATTATGTTTGGCGTTTGTATCTTCTTCTTCTTCTATCCACTTTTTGCAGAATACATGCCGGGCTTCCTCTGGGGGCCAGAATCAGAGATTCAAGAGTTCGTTCGCCAACATGCGATGAGTTCTGAAAGCATCATTGGTGTGCCGATGCGGGCGGTTACGAACCTGCTCATCGGGTTCCTATTGTTTGGTTCAGCACTGGTGGTGACGGGTGGCGGCGACTTCTTCTTAGCCTTCGCCACATCACTCTTGGGCAAAACTCGCGGTGGGCCAGCTAAAGTAGCCATCATTTCGTCAGGGTTCTTTGGCTCACTCTCTGGCTCCGTCATCTCCAACGTTGTGACGACCGGTAAGATCACCATTCCAACGATGAAACGCGTTGGCTATCCGCCTGCATATGCAGGTGCTGTTGAAGCGTGCGCTTCAACGGGTGGCGCGTTGATGCCGCCAGTCATGGGTGCTGTGGCGTTCTTGATGGCTGAAAACCTGAACATGCCCTATGCCGATATCATTATCGCGGCAGCTGTTCCGGCAATTCTTTTCTACCTGGCGCTGCTGCTGCAGGTGGACAACTACGCGGCCAAGACGGGCCTGAAGGGCCAGCCTGCCTCTGAAATTCCGAAGATGTGGCCAACGTTTGTCTCTGGCTGGCATTATCTCTTTAGCTTGGCAGCCCTGATTTACATGCTGCTGGTGATGCGGATTGAGGTGTTTGCGCCGTATTTCGCAACCCTTCTGCTGATTGTCACAAGCTACCTGACGAACAAATTCCGTGGTGAGCAGACATTCGGGTGGTCGCACTTCGTTGAACTGATCATTGATGCAGGCAAAACGATCGTGAACATCGTCGGCATTCTCGTCGGCATTGGTATGATTATCGGCGCGCTGTCATTGACCGGCGTTGGTCCTGCATTCTCTAGTGAGCTGCTGCTGTTTGCTGATGGGGACACCTACAAGCTGCTCATCCTTGGCGCGATCACGAGCTTCGTGCTTGGCATGGGGATGACGGTTACGGCCTGTTACATCTTCCTGGCAGTCGTGATGGGCTCAGCCATGATCGAGAGCGGGCTGAACCCGGTCGCCGGACATCTGTTCATTCTGTACTGGGGCATGATGAGCTACATCACACCTCCAGTTGCCGTCGCTGCCGTGGCTGCATCTACGATCGCGGGTGCACCTGCGATGGAGACTGGGTTCCGGGCCATGCGGCTTGGCGCAATTCTGTTCGTGCTGCCGTTCATGTTCGCCGTGAACCCAACGCTCATTCTGGTGGGTGAGCCGATGGCCATCTTGCATGACGTTGTTACCGCGATCATTGCAGTCTGGATGTTGGCATCTGCGCTGGAAGGCTGGCTCTACTTCTCCGGCCGCCTTATCGGGCCGTTGCGTGTTGTGCTAGCGATGGCCGCCTTCGGAACGCTGTACCCAGGAACAATGACGGATCTGATCGGTCTGGGCACACTGGCGTTCGTCTATATCGTCAACAGGTTTATGGGTGCCAGGGCGACAGCGTAGAGCGCCGTGCGTCGCTTACGACGCAGCCTGGCGCTCTATTACATTGCTTGCGGGCAATTGATCCCGACTAATCTGCTTCAGATTGGTCGGGATTTGTCCTAGAGATTTAGCCCCGCCACAATGACTTGGGCGTCACATCGTGCATGTGCGGCCATTCAAACGGAATCGCGGATTGGCGGAGTGTATGAACACGCGCCATCCGCTTTTCTTTGTGGTGAATATTTTCAGCAATGAATTGGTCGACGGTTCGGTTTTGCGCAAACCTGTCTCTCAGCGCCGCCTGGGCTTGACGTTGTGTGAGTGCTTGAAATTTGCGCCCGGTAGCAGGCACGTCAGCGAATGCTGTCGGAGCGCCACCAAGATTCAATGCACCTGCCCGTTGCACATAGGCCTCTGCCGCCGTCCATACCGGGCCAGCAGCGAAAGTAAGATCGATTTGCTGCAGTTCAAGCAATGCGTATACGCCTGCGCTCAATCCTTCAGTTTCATGCATGTGCGCAAGCTGTGCATCGTCAAGCCAGGTTGCCCACACTTCAACGACCGTCCCGGGGGAGGGTGCCAGCGTGGCGCCACCTACCGCACCATACCCCGAAATACTGGCACCAAATACAACGTCGAAACCTTTGAGGGCCGCCTTCGCTACGAGAACCGCACAGGGTGCAGGAAAGCCCGCAAACTTGCGTATCAGCTGGCTTGGTGCGCGGTTTGAACCAATCGCAAGGATAGGGGTTCGCCTGGCGCGAGGGTCTGCGCCAACGCTTTCCAAGGCGGCCGCTATATCATTAACGCCAGCACCGACCAATGGCTCGACCCGGCCATCCACCCAGACGCAATCAGCTTCAGGTGCGGGATAGGGGTAGGCGACAGCGCGGTAGCGTTCATCTGCACTGAGAGTTTTGACCATGGATCACCTTCAAAAGCGCCGTTTGAACGGGTTGTAATCCCAGAAGTGGGCGGCATTTAGACCGATGATACAAGCGCTTGATCAAAAATATACGATTTTGCTTGAATACCTGCGACAAACCCCCACATCTAGTACATCAAGAACGAACACAGGAGAAATTAAGTGGAGCAAACAGCGCGCTGCGGCGCAAAATGGTCATCAGCGAATATCGTGGCACTCGTCCTCGGGTTCGTTGTGTTCTGGCCGGTTGGCTTGCTTATGCTATTCTTTATTCTTTCAGGAGGTGACATGGCTGATACTTTCAATCGCGCGAAGACTTGGGTTTCCGGTCTTGGGTCAAACCAATCTTACGGGTCCTCAGGCAACGCAGCATTTGATCAGTATCGTGATGAAACGCTGCGTCGGCTTGAAGAAGAGCAGCAGGGTTTTGGCGATTTCATGGAGCGCTTGAAGCGCGCCCGTGACCAGGAAGAGTTCGAACGCTTCATGGCCGAACGCCGCAATCAGAAGGCCAGCGCATAACGTTGCGAGCCACACGGCAGGCGTCAACCGGGGAGCCCCTCAACCGGTTGGCGCTTTCGCCCTAAACGTTATATCACCCCCGGATGCGCCTGCCTCTCTCGGCGCCGTGTTTCCGGGGGTTTTATTATGTCCGCCACATCTTACAAATCACTTCGGGACTTTATGAGCCTGCTGGAGGCGCGTGGACTGCTACACCGGGTGAAAGCGCCTGTCAGCCCAATTTTGGAAATGACGGAAATTCAGACCCGTCTCCTGGCGGAAGAAGGCCCCGCTGTTCTGTTCGAAGACGTGCGCCGCCCAGACCAGTCACGGTACAGCATGCCAGCCTTGGCCAATCTGTTCGGTACTGTGGAGCGTGTGGCGCTGGGCATGGGCCGGAAGCCAGAGGACCTTAGGGAAGTTGGCGAGACGCTCGCTTTCCTGCGCCAGCCTGAACCACCCGGCGGGTGGCGGGAAGCGCTGTCCATGCTCCCACTGGCAAAGACAGTCATGGCGATGAAACCACGCACAGTTAGCCGTGCCGCATCCCAAGAGATTGTGCTGCAGGGTGACGAAATCGACCTTTCGGCATTGCCGGTGCAAACGTGCTGGCCAGGTGAACCAGCACCTCTGATCACTTGGCCGTTGGTTGTCACCAAAGGGCCGGGTAAGCGGAAGGAAGATGATTTTAACCTGGGCATCTACCGCATGCAGGTGCTGAACAAGAACCAAACGATTATGCGCTGGCTCAAGCATCGTGGTGGGGCCCAACACCATCAGCGCTGGGCCAAGGAAAAGCGCGAGCCGCTGCCGGTTGCGGTGGTGATCGGAGCAGACCCTGGCACTATTCTGGCGGCAGTGACACCAGTGCCAGACACGCTTTCGGAATACCAGTTCGCAGGCCTGCTACGCGGGACTAAGGTTGACCTTGTGGACTGCAAGACGGTCCCGCTTAAGGTGCCAGCAGAGGCCGAAATCGTTATTGAGGGCCATGTCAGCCTGGATGATACGGCGGCAGAAGGCCCATATGGCGACCACACTGGCTATTACAATTCTGTTGAGCAATTTCCGATTTTTACTGCAAGCGCAATCACCATGCGCAGCAACCCGATTTACCTGACAACCTTCACAGGCCGGCCGCCCGATGAGCCAAGCGTGCTAGGTGAGGCGTTAAATGAGGTTTTTATCCCGCTGCTTCAACAGCAGTTCCCGGAAATCGTCGACTTCTGGCTACCGCCCGAGGGCTGCTCCTATCGGATTGCGGTCGTATCCATGCGGAAAGCTTATCCAGGGCATGCCAAGCGGGTGATGTTGGGGGTTTGGTCCTACCTCCGCCAGTTCATGTATACGAAATGGGTGATTATTGTTGATGACGACATCAACGCCCGTGACTGGAAAGAGGTGATGTGGGCCATATCAACCCGCATGGACCCAGCGCGGGACATCACGGCGATTGAGAATACGCCAATCGACTACCTGGATTTCGCTAGCCCTGAATCGGGGCTTGGTTCAAAGGTCGGTATGGATGCCACGAATAAGTGGCCACCAGAAACGAAGCGCGAGTGGGGCGTTCAGATCGCTATGGATCCTAAAATGGTGGAACAGGTGACGGATCGGTGGGCGACACTCGGCCTGCCGGGGTCTGGCAAGTCGATTTGGCGGAAAGACTGACCGGTGCCGGTTTCTCGGTTAGACTAATGGACGAATCCATATAGCGGTGCGCGCCATGGACTTATCGAAACTAACTGAGCGGCAAGTATTGATGTGGGGCGGCGGCGCTGCCGCACTCTATTGCATTCTCGCCCTAAGCTTCTTTGTTGGCCCGGTCTCGAACATTGTCGCTGATAAGGCCGATGATGCATTGCTGGTAGAAGGTGCGGCGTGGGCAGATATTGAAATCAATGGCCGGGATGTATCCGTCATAGGTGCTGCGCCCAGTGCTGAAGCTGGCCAAAGGGCTGTTGATGCTGTCGGGGCCAAATGGGGTGTCCGTGTTGTCCGCGCAAAATACACGATAGAACCACCGCCGAAGGTGGATGCATTCGTTCCCAGTGGTCCGCCAATCACTGACGCCATAGCCTGCCAAAGCCTCATGGATGGACTATTGAGTGACGGTGGCATTCAGTTTGAGACAGGTAAGGCTGATTTGGCGAGCGCAGGTTTGCCATTGCTGGACCAGATTGGGGCGGCATTGCTCCGCTGCGCTAGTTTTACGATCCGCATTGTCGGCCATACCGATAATACCGGTGACGAGAACGCAAATATCCGCTTGAGCGAGGCTCGCGCGGAAGCGGTGGTTCGTTACCTCACCGACAAAGGCGTTTCTGCGGGCCAGGTTAGTGCTGTCGGGCTGGGCGCGGCTGCGCCCGTCGCCAGCAATGATACAGACGCAGGTCGCTCTCAAAACCGCCGTATCGAATTCCGCGTCAGCCAGTAGGAGAAATTCCTGATGCTCTATCTGACCGTACAAATGCTCGCGTTGTTATTGCTAGCAATCATCATCGGCGCTGCCATTGGTTGGCTTCTTAGAGGGGCGCGGGACGCAGCAGCACAGGAAGCGCGGTCAACCGCTGACGCTGCCCGCATGGCTGATCTGCGCCGTGATCGGGACGCAGCCGAGACGGCTTTGGCTGAGGCAAAGGCGGCTCAACCCGCAGCTGACGATGGAAAGCTGGCGGAAATACAAAGTGCTCTGGACGAGTGCCGCGCGAATGCGACATCGCTAGCGGCCGAGCGCGATGCAGCGAAAGCCGCGCTGGCGGCTGCAAAGGCCAAACCAGCCGTTGCTGTCGCCGCATCGCCGGTTGCAGCCGTGTCACTGACGGCGCAGGCAAATCCTGCTCCCGAATCTGCTGCCTCAGATGATCTTAAGCAGATATCGGGGATTGGACCGAAGCTAGAAGGCCTGCTGAATGAAGCCGGTATTTCACGGTTTGAGCAGATCGCGAGCCTAACACCGGCTCAAATTGCCGATTTGGACGATATTCTGAATTTCAAAGGCCGTATTGAGCGGGACGACTGGGTCGGGCAGGCCAAGCGTTTCGCATCCGGCGAGACGCCCTAACAGCAAGAAAAGTGACACCCGCATCATGGAAATGACCTACGAAGACATCATCTACAGTGAAAATGGCGCGACAGCGACCATCCAGATCAACCGCCCGGATGTCTATAACGCTTTCCGCCCGCGCACAGTTGTCGAGTTAATCGATGCGTTGATGGAATCGGGCTGGAACCCGGATATCGGTTCAATCGTCCTGACAGGCACCGGCAATAAGGCGTTCTGTACGGGCGGAGATCAATCAGACAAATCTGGCTCATACGGCCATGGCGAGACACGCGGTACGGTCGGCATGCCAATGGAAGAACTGCATACGGCCATTCGTGACGTGCCGAAGCCCGTTGTCGCCAAAGTGCGCGGTTATGCTATTGGCGGCGGCAATGTGCTGGCGACGATTTGTGACATGACCATTGCTGCGGAATCGGCTGTTTTCGGGCAGGTCGGCCCCAAAATGGGGTCCGTGGATCCTGGCTACGGCACTGCTTACCTCTCCCGTATTGTGGGGGAGAAGAAGGCGCGTGAAATTTGGTACATGTGCAAGCGCTATTCTGCACGTGAAGCAGAAGCCATGGGCCTTGTGAATGCAGTGGTGGCAGATGATCAGCTCGATGCAGAAGTTGATGCCTGGTGCGCTGAACTGAACCAACGCAGTCCAACGGCAATCGCTATCGCCAAGCGGTCCTTCAACGCTGATACGGATTCAATCCGCGGTATTGGTGGTCTGGGTTTCCAGGCGCTTCGGCTCTACTACAATACGGCCGAGTCAAAAGAAGGCGGCAATGCGTTTCGCGAAAAGCGCAGCCCGGACTTCCGTAAATTTTACGAATAGCCGACGCGCACCGTCGCGGGCGCTCGCTTCTATGAAAGCCAGCGCTTGCGGCGGCGGTACTGTTTGACGTCGCGGTAGGATTTCCGCTCACCGCCCTCACTCATGCCCAGATAGAATTCTTGGACATCCGAATTGGTGCGGAGGGATTCTGCTTCACCCTCCATAACGATGGAGCCGTTTTCCATCACATAGCCGTAGTCAGCGTATTCCAACGCCAGCGATGCATTCTGCTCGACCAGTAGGATCGTGACACCCTGTTCCTGGTTCAGGCGGCGGATAATACCGAAGATTTCTTCTACGATCATGGGTGCGAGGCCGAGGGACGGCTCATCAAGCAGCACCATTTTCGGGTTCGACATAAGGGCGCGGCCAATCGCGAGCATCTGCTGCTCACCACCGGAATAATAGCCAGACCGGATGTGACGGCGCTCTTTCAGGCGTGGGAAATACGTGTAGACCAAGTCTTTCCGGGCGTTCATTTCAGCTACGGATGGCTCAATATGACCACCAGCAATCAGGTTCTCGTCACCGGTCAGGTTCACAAACACCCGACGGCCTTCAAACACCTGGACGAGGCCGTTTTTGACAATTTCAAACCCGGCCATCTGGTCAATGCGCGTGCCGCCAAACTCGATGGTTCCGCGCGTAATTTCACCGCGTTCCGGGCGAAGCATGCCGGAGATCGCTTTTAGGGTCGTGGTTTTGCCAGCGCCATTGGCGCCCAGCACGGTCGTGATCTTGCCTTCCTTCGCATCCAGCGAAACGCCTTTCAGCACGAGGACGACGTTATTGTACATCACCTCGATATTGTTGATCTGGAGCATGGCCTGGTTCCGCGCGTTCGGGGGAAGGGATAGGGACGGGCGGGCTGCAATCCTGAAGGCCTGCAGCCCGCCCGTTAGTCTCGTAAAGCCCGCTTACTTCGTGTGGGCTATTTCTGCTTCAAGCAGCTCACGCACTTCTGCGCGATAAGCCCGGTACCAATCGGTGTTAGGCTTGTAGCCGTCTTTGGTCGCCTGGAAGATACGAACCCAGCCGCCGCCTTCGTGGTCCTTACGGGTGATCTGCAGCGGGGGCAGAAGGCCACCGAGCGTGTAGTCTTTGATCTCGTAGAAACCGTCACGAACGTCGGTGCCAGTAATGTCAGCACTGCCTTTGGCTTTCACAGCATTCTCGATTGCCGCCAGATGGACAGCCGCCTGGAATACGCCGCGATTGTAGTAGGCGGTGTACTGCATTGCGTCGGGTTCTTCCTTGCCCTGCGCTTTGTACATATCGCGGATCTCCTGAAGAACAGGATAGTCCGAGCCCACACCAGCGAAGTGCATGGTGTTGTAGCCTTCAGCAGCTTCCCAGCCGCCAGAAGCGATGATGTCACCTTCAGACCCGGCCCAAACAAAGCCAACGACCTTGTTTAGTGGATAGCCAGCGCGCTTGAATTCTTTCAAGGACACCGATGGCGCACGACCAAACAGATGGCTGATGACGAAGTCAGCACGGAAACGACGGGTGATGTCGAGAATCTGCGGGCCCATTTCAACGCCAGGAGGCGGCACGGCGAATGTGCGATAGGTGAAGCCTTCTTTCGGGGCCAGCTTTTCTAGAATGGGAATGCCTTCGCGCCCTGCTGGGTTATCATAGAAGATATACGCGATCTTCTTGCCCTTCAGGCTCCCGCCAAGCTGGGCTTTGGCGAACTGAACTGCGGCTGCTGACTGTGAGTAGTAGCTTGCAGCAATGGGGAACATATACGGATAGCGTTCGCCGTTGCCAGCCAATGCCGTGCCGAAGCCAGCGGAGGTGCCAGGGATCTTGTCTTCCGCCATTTTCTGAACGAGCGCAAAGACCATCGGCGTACCGTATGGCGATACCAGAAGTGCGTTCTGTGTTTTGAACTTCTGATAGGCTTCAACTGCCGGCGGCACTTTGTACTCGTGGTCAATTTCGTTGACGATGACCTTATTGCCCATGATACCGCCCTTGCTGTTCACAAGGTTCACGTAGTCATGGTAGCCAGGGCAAAGTGCGGTGCCGGTAACGGAAGTTGGGCCGGTCCGGTCGCACATAAAGCCGATGACGAGGTCTTTCGCGCTCGCCGTCGACGCTATAGCGCTTGCAGCGATCGCTGCCGCGCCAAGCGTTGTCCATATTTTCATTGTTATTTCCTCCCGTTGTTAAGTCCTCTACCGGCGATCCTTCGCTAGTAGGAGAACGGCCAGACCCGGAAGTAATTCCGGATGTTAATCCACAAGCGATTGAGGCCTTCGGGTTCCATGATCAGGAATATAATGATCAGTGAACCGAACACGATCAGCCGCATCTGCGATATGATAGAGGCGAGGGCTTCGGGCTCTAGGAAGAGTGAGCCGACATTCTCCATGAACAGCCGGATGCCGATGGGCAGAAGCGTGATGAAGAATGCGCCCAGCACCGAGCCCAGGATTGAGCCGAGGCCGCCAATAATGATCATCGCCAGATAGTCGATGGATACGACCAGCGTAAACTGCTCGTAAGAGGCGATGCCAAGGTAGTAGGTATATAGAACGCCCGTAACGCCTGCATAAAACGATGAAATACCAAAGGCATACAGCTTGTACTTAAACACACTGATGCCAATAATTTCTGCCGCGATATCCTGGTCTCGAATAGCGATGAAGGCGCGCCCGATCCGGCTCCGGATGAGATTCTGGGTGCAGACAATGGCAATCGCTGCAATGGTCACCAGGAACATATAGAGCTCAACCGCCTGATCCAATTTCCAGCCCAAGATGGTTGGGCGGTCAATCTCGATGGAGGCTTGAACGCCGCCAGAAATCGACGGGGAATGGTTGATAATCCACTCAATGATAAACTGTGCAGCAAGCGTGGCGATGGCGAGATAGATGCCCTTAATGCGCAGGCTCGGGATGCCAACGACAAGCCCGATCGCGGCGGCCATTAAGCCACCGGCAGGCAGGGTTAGCAGGAACGGCATATCCAGCTTGGTAACAAGGTTGGCAGCGGTATAGGCACCGACAGACATAAAGGCAGCGTGGCCAATGGAAAGCTGGCCTGCGTATCCGACCAGGATATTGAGCCCAAGTGCGCCGACAACAGCAATGGCAACCAAGCTCAGCAAGGTAAGCTGATACTCGCCTAATAGAAGCGGGGCGGCGACAAAGAAAAGCAGCACCATCAGTCCGACTGAAAACCGCGAAATAGGCAGCGCGTAGAGCGTCATATCCCGCTTATAGTCAGTCTTGTACTCGCCTGATTCCCGATAAAACATCGACCTAGATCCTCTCGATCAATTTACGGCCGAATAGTCCATACGGTCTTATCATGAGCATTATGATCATCAGGACATAAGGTGCGAAATCCTTCGTGCCGCCGCCGACATAGGGGTCGATAAATCCAGAGGCCAGCGCCTCGACCAGGCCGATGATAATGCCGCCGACGATAACGCCGATAATCGAGTCGAGGCCGCCCAGGATCACAACTGGGAACACTTTCAGGCCGACCAGGGCAAGCTGCGTATCAACACCACTCATGCTGCCCCAAAGCACCCCGCCCAGCATCGCGACGACGCCAGCCATGACCCAGGCCAGCGCGAAATATTTCTCAACGTTGATGCCCATGGCGGAGGACACTTGATGGCTATCCGCGACGGCGCGCATGGCAACGCCTTTACGGGTCTTCAGGAAGAACCACCCAAACCCCAGCAGAAAGAGGATACTGACGCCTGCACCAACCAGCTGAATCGGGGAGAAGAAGAAGGGGCCGAAAATCACTGGGGAATCGGGAATTGGCAGCTCCAGCCCACGTGGCGCAGAGCCAAACACCATCGGCCCGAACCCGCGTAAAATCGCCGCCAGGCCAATCGTCGCCATGATGATAGACACAATTGGGCGACCAATAAGTGGCCTTAGAACAACGCGTTCCAGGCCAATATTAAACAGAACCATGAAGACGAGGCCTGCGAACAAGGCCAACCAAAGCGGGAAGCCATAAGCGTCACTAGCCAGAGCAGCGATCACAATGCCAGCGATCATGACAAATTCGCCCTGGGCGAAGTTGATCGCATCTGTCGCCTTGTAGATCAGCACAAACCCAAGTGCGACCAGCGAGTACATCAGCCCATTGGCAACGCCTTGACCGGCGAGCTCAATGGCAAAGGGTAAATCACCCATCCTAAATCTCCCTAAGCCGCATCTTGGATGGAAAGGCGCATATCGACATGGCTTTTCCGTCCATCTTCAAATGTCACTTCTGCGCGCAGATCGACTGCATCCTGGCCGCCATAAAAGGCGTCAATCACGCCTGCATAATGTTCGGCGATGTAGCCTCGGCGCAGCTTTCGTGTCCGGGTAATTTCCGCATCATCAGCATCAAAATCTTTGCCAAGGAGCAGAAATCGTTTGATCTGTAAGGCGTCTGGCAGTGTCCGGTTAATTCGGGTGACTTCATCACTGATGAGCTGGCGCACTTCGTCCTTCTGCGCCAAATCAAGGTAATTGGTGTAGGGCAGGGCTTTGCGTTCAGCCCATTTCCCAACGGTGTTGAAATCAATTGCGATCATCGCGCAGACATGCGGCCGTTCATGACCGAAGGAGATTGCTTCGCTGATATAGGCACTATATTTCAGCTTGTTTTCAACGAATTGCGGCGCAAAAGCAGAGCCATCGGTGAGCTTGCCGACATCTTTGGCGCGATCAATGATGGTGAGTTCACCATCAGGGTCCAGCACGCCAGCGTCGCCAGTTTTGAACCATTCGCCGTCAACGAAGGCATCTTTTGTCGCTTCCTCGTTCTTGTAGTAGCCCTTGAAGACGCCGTCGCTTTTCACGAGCACTTCGCCACTTTCGGCGATGCGGACCTGGATGCCGTCGCAAGCTTTGCCAACGGTGTCTGGATTGGCATTGGTATTCGATTGAATAGAGCCCAACCCGCTGATTTCCGTGGAGCCATAAACTTGCTTCAGGTTAACCCCGAAGGCGCGGAAAAAGCGGAATGTATCTGGGCCGAGCGGCGCACCGCCCGTGAGCGCCCAGCGCGAGCGGCGAAGACCAAATTGATCCCGAACCGGCGCGTACACAAGGTATTCGCCAAGGAACTGCATGAATTTGTCGCCGCCTGAAAGCGTCTCGCCTTCCTCTTCCTTGCGCCGATATTCGATCGCTGCATCTTTGAATTTATTGAAAACTGCCCGCTTTATGCCAGACAGGTCTTCAGCCTTAACTTGGATTTCGGAAAGGATGCTTTCCCAAACACGGGGCGCTGCGATCAGGCCCGTTGGACCTAACTCGCGGAGATCGCGCTGTAGGGTTTCTGGGCTTTCGGGGCAGTTCGTAGAGGCACCTGTCAGAATGCTGGTCACGACACTGTAGGTCGCGTCGCCAACCCAGGCCATTGGCAAATAGGAGATGAAGTCGTCCGTCTCCCGAACGTCTTCAACTGCCGTAAACGCGCGCCCGACACACAGCATATTGCTATGGGAAAGCATAACGCCTTTGGGCCGTCCGGTGGTGCCAGAGGTGTAGCACATATAAGCGATGGTATCGGAAGTGATCGCCCGGACATCGCTTTCATAGGATGCGCTATCGGCAGACTTTCCAAGCTCCTGAATGCTATCGAAGGATTTCAGCAGCGGTTCTTCATATTCGCCAAGCCCACGACCATCGTCATAGATGATGCCTTTCAGGCCAGGAAGCTGATCGATGATGGAGAGAATTTTGTCCACCTGTTCCTGATCTTCAGTGACAACGAATGACGTGTCTGCGTCCGCAAGCACGTAAGCCAGTTCGGACGCGATTGAGTCTTGAAAGACTGGTACTGCTGCGCCGCCCAAAGCTTGCGCCGCAATTTGCGCCCAATAAAGGCGCGGGCGGTTGTCACCAATCACGCTCAGCTTGTCGCCGAGCCCGAAACCCATGGATTTCAGCCCAAGGGCGAAATGGCGAACCTCAGCTTCGTAATCAGCCCAGGTGTAAGTCTGCCAGATGCCGTGGAACTTCTCACGCATGGCGGGCTTGTCGCTGCGGTTCTTAGCGTTGTCCAGAACTGCGGCTGGAATGGATTGCGCATCAGACATGGATTGTGCTGGCTCCCTAGTCTTGCAGATGCGAGGCGCCGAGATAGGCGCGGATAACGGCTGGATCAGCCTTGACGACGTCTGGCGTGCCGTCAGCAATTTTTTCGCCTTGGTCCAGTACGACGATGTGATCTGAAATATCCATGACGACGCCCATGTCATGCTCAATCAGTACGATGGTGGTGCCGAATTCGGCATTCACATCAAGGACATAGCGCACCATGTCTTCTTTCTCTTCCTGGTTCATGCCGGCCATCGGCTCGTCCAGGAGCAGGAGAGTGGGGTCGAGCGCTAAGGCGCGGCCTAGCTCCACACGCTTTTGCAAGCCGTATGCAAGTTCGCCGGTGGTCATACGCCTGAGGTCGGTGATGCGCAGGAAGTCGATAATCTCTTCCGCCCGTTTGCGGTGCTCGACTTCTTCCTTCTGTGCCGCACCCCAATAAAGGATCGAGCTGAGGATGCCAGATTTCATGCGGACATGACGCCCGAGCATTAAGTTGTCGAGAACGGTGAGTCCGTGGAAAAGTGCGATATTCTGGAAAGTTCGGGCGATGCCTTGCTCTGCGATCTGGCTAGGACGCTTGCCGATCAGCTCTGTGCCATCAAACGTGATGGAGCCCTGATCGGCCTTGTAGAAGCCGCTGATCATATTGACGAGGGAGGTCTTGCCAGCACCATTCGGGCCGATGATCGAAAAGATCGATCCGCGCTCTACATCCAGGCTGACCTCCTTCACGGCTTGGACGCCACCAAAACTCTTGGCCACGCTACGCACGCTCAGGATCGCATCGGATTCGCCGCCGCCATTGCTCACGTCGAGCATCAAGCGTCCTCCCTGTAAATCTTCAGCCAGCGTCTAGCGCGCTGTTTTGCTTGGGAGGAAGGTTAGGACGATCTGTCGCAATCGCGCAAGCGACTTTATTTAGGAAAAGTAAATGAGCCAATTAACTAAGTTTAGACAATAACTTAACCAGCCATTTTGTTCGGTCGCTAAATAGTTTTGGCGTGTAATACCCACCCGCAGCGCGCTTCGAAGCCTCTGCCCGTGTTGGATAAGGGAAGACGGACTGCGCAACGCTACTGATCTTGGCCTTTTGGCCTGTCAACATTGCCCAAGTGCCTATCATTTCGCCTGCGGCGTAGCCGACAATAGATGCTCCAAGTATGCGTCCATTCTTGGCTGTCATTACTTTCATAAAACCGTCTGTGCGTCGCTCAGATTGGGCGCGATCATTCTCTGCGAAATCCCAATGCAAGACACGAATATCATCTCCATTTTGCGCACGCGCCTGGGCTTCTGTCAGGCCAACTTGCGCCAATTCCGGATCGCTATATGTGACCCACGGAATGGCATAATGCTTCGCACTTACAGGCAGGCGGAACAGGACGTTCTGAATGACGATGCCAGCGTGATATCCAGCGACGTGGGTGAACTGCAATTTTCCTGCAGCATCCCCAGCGGCGTACACACGCTTGTTTGTCGTGCTCCTCAGGCGCTTATTGACGACAACGCCGCGCCGGTCTCGCTCGACGCCACCTGCTTCAAGGTCCAGCCCATCAAGGTTCGGCGCGCGACCAGCAGCGACCAGCAGGTGGCTTCCCGTCACCTGCTCGCCGCCTTTTAGGGTGACCACATAGTCTTCGCCGCGCATGGCGACGGATTCGGCCATCGCCTGTTCCTTGATCTCGATGCCTTCGGCCCGCAGCTGCTTCATAACCACGGCCACGAGATCAGGGTCATCATTGGAGAGAGCAGTGTTGCCCTCCAGCACAACAACATCTGCGCCTAACCGCCGATGTGCCTGCGCCATCTCAATCCCAATCGGTCCACCGCCAATAATGATCAGCTTTGACGGCAACACTTCGTTATCAAACAGAGTTTCATTGGTGAGATATGGTATGTCTGCCAGCCCGGGAATGGGCGGGGCTACAGGTGCTGATCCGGTCGCGATGACAATGCGGCGCGGTCGGATCACATGATCGCCTGCGACGATGGTGTCCTTGTCTTTAAACCGGGCTTCTTCCCGGATTACGTGGACGCCAAGGCCTTCAAATCGCTCCTGACTATCCACTGGTGCAATGGTAGCGATAACGCCGTGGACATGGGCCATGACGGCTTTGAAATCGACTTCCGGCTCCACGCCAGCAATACCGAATTTAGCACCATTACGAAGCGTTTCGGCTTGTTTGCCAGCGGCCAATAGCGCTTTCGAGGGCACACAGCCATAATTAAGGCAATCCCCGCCCATTTCACCGCGTTCGATCAGAACAACAGAGGCACCCATCTGGACAGCGCCAGCCGCAATGGAAAGGCCGGCAGAACCGGCCCCAATGATGCAAAGGTCGGGATTGAGGTCAGAAGTCGCCATGTTGCTCAGCCTTTCATGCAGATGCTGAACAACATGGCGGTTCTAGGGCTAAACGCCAGTCACACTCGCGCGAGCAGGCGGTTACATGACGAGTTCGATGAGATACGGTCCGTCGCTAGCGAGGCCGTGGTTAAGCGCGCGGATCAGCTCATCGCAGTCTGTCGCACGGCTTGATTCAACACCAAGGCTTTTTGCCATGCTGGTCCAATCGATGGTCGGACGATCCAGCGTCAGCATGTCCACCGCGCGAGGGCCAGGGTTCTGCACGCCGACATTTGTCAGCTCACCTTGGAGAATCCGGTAAGCCCGGTTTGCAAACACAATAATGGTGACATCCAAGTTTTCGCGCGCCATCGTCCAGAGGGACTGCATCGTGTACATGCCACTGCCGTCGCCTTCGAGCGTGACGACCTTGCGGTCTGGCGCTGCAACAGCAGCACCCACGGATACCGGCATGGCGTAGCCAATCGAGCCGCCCATGCCGTTAAGCCAGCAATGTGCGGGTGCGCCAGCTGTCAGCGGAAAGAATCCACGGCCAGATGTTACAGATTCGTCCACAACAATTGCGTTTTCCGGCAGGAGCGCGCCGAGGACGGCTGCAATCTTATCCAACGTGATTTCACCACCAGGGGCTTCTGGACGCGCAAGATCAGCCATATGGGCTGGCGCTTCGTTCAAGCAACCGAGTTCTGCAGCTAATGCTTCAAGCGCACCTTCAAGATCCATATCCACGGTTGCCAGCTTTGTGATCTGGCAACCCTCAGGCGTTAGCACGCTTGGCTTATTTGGGTATGCAAAGAAAGCAACGGGCTGCTTTGCGCCGCAAAGCACCATATGCGTCACGTCTTTCAGAACGCCGAGCGCCATTTCAACCACATAAGGCACGCGTTCAATCTTCACGCGGCCAGCGCCACGTTGCAGGCGAGCGTTTTGGCCTTCAGAAAGCAACCGGCAGCCTGTTTTGGCCGAAATCCGGCCCGCCAAATTCAATGCGCTTTCACGAAGGGCAACATTGCCGAGCATCAGCATGCCGCCAGACCCTGCGGCTGTTAGTGCTTTTGCAGCAGCGACAACATCGTCTTTATCGACGGAAGCGCGTGGGGCAGGGGCATTGGCCGTCACAGGTACACCACCTGCATTCCAGGCTGTATCGGCAGGCAAAATCAGCGTTGCGATCTGGCCAGCACCGGTGCGGGCTGCTTCAACGGCGAGCGCGCCGTCAGCGGCAATGCCTTCTGCTTTCGGTGAAGATTTTACCCAATTAGACATCGGGGCTGCGACAGCCTCGATATCAGATGTGAGCGGTGCATCGTGTTCCAGGTGGTAGGTGGCGTGATCGCCGACCACATTCACGATGCCGGAGTGCGCTTTCTTGGCATTATGCAGGTTGGCCAAGCCATTCGCGAGACCTGGCCCTAAATGTAGCAGCGTAGAGGCTGGCTTGTCGGAGAGGCGATAGTAGCCATCTGCAGCGCCGGTCACGACGCCTTCAAACAATCCGAGCACACAGCGCATGCCTGGCACGCTATCGAGGGCAGCTACGAAATGCATTTCGGATGTGCCGGGATTGGTGAAACACACGTTCACTTCACTGGCGACAAGGCTACGAACAAGGCTTTCAGCGCCATTCATGGGGGCGGTCATAGAGCAATCCTTTGAGACGGTCTGGCTTGGTATAATCTGGTTCGGTGATAGCTTGACGGTGGAAGTGCAAGCCTCGCAAGCTTAATCTAACTTTTATTGCGAAACCAATTGGTGGTGATCATGGATGGCATGCCCTCAAAACCGGCGTTTGATACGCTGCCTGGACATCGCGCTGCGATGCTCGGCCCCCTGATCGATTCTCACCGGGATGCTGTAGAAGCAAACCGGCGATTGCCACCACCTTTGCTTGATGCGCTACATGGCGCTGGCTTGTTTCGGATGCTGTTGCCAAAGCCCTATGGCGGGGAAGAAGCGACGCCAGCCCAGTTTTTTGCGGCGATTGAGGCCGCTGCCCGTCACGACGCAAGTGTGGCTTGGTGCCTCTGCCAAGCAAATGGCTGCGCGATGACAGCAGCCTATTTGTCGCCCGATCTTGCCAATGAGATATGGGGGAATGATCCCCACGCGGTCCTGGCGTGGGGGCCGGGCAAGGCCGAAGCTGTGCAGGCGGATGGCGGTTTTGTGGTGTCCGGCAACCTGATGTTTGCGAGTGGCGGGCGGCATGCGACATGGCTTGGTGCCCACACACCGGTAAAAACCGCCGATGGTGAAACTGTCCTAACAGGCGCAGGCAAGCCCGAGATCCGTACATTTTTGATGCCGGCTGCAGACATAGAGATGGAGGACATTTGGGACGTGATTGGCCTGCGTGGCACGGCGAGCGATGGTTACAAGCTGGAGAACAAGTTTGTTCCAACCGGCTATACAACGTTCCGCGATGACCCTAGCGTCCGCACATATTCTGCTCCGCTGTATCACTATCCTGCCATGACAATGTATGCGACCGGGTTTGCCGGTGTAGCATTAGGTATTGCCCAAGGATTTCTGGGGGACTTCCTGCAGTTCGCGCAAGGGAAAGTTCCACGCATGGCCAAGTCCACGGTCGCCAACAGTCCTGTGGCACAGGCAGAGACAGCGACTGCATCTGCCCGGATTATGGCAAGCCGGGCGCTCTTGATGCAGGAGACAGAACAAGTTTGGGCGGAAACCCTAGCGAGCGGTGGGCTTAGCTCTGCAGGTCGCGCACGTATCCGTCTAGCGTCAACCTTCGCAATTCACGAGGCTAAGGGTGCAGTTAATGCGCTTTATGATTTGGCAGGTGCTGATGCGATCTTTGCGTCCGGACCGTTCGAGCGCCGGTTCCGGGATATCCATACCGTGACGCAGCAGTTGCAAGGCCGAAAGACACATATGCAAAGTGTCGGCGCATGGCTAATGGGGCATGAAGCCGATCTAAACGTGATGTAGCGGATACAGAAAGGGCCGACAGTCTGATGACTGCCGGCCCTTAATTTATCTCGAAGTGTTTACCTTCAGCGTGCGGCGCTTTTGAGGCGTCCTAGCAGGGAAAGCTTCCGGCTATTCAGGGATTGCCAATCTTCACCCAATACTCCACCTGTGTCGTCAGAATTTGGGTTGAACTGCCAGTAGAACCAGCAATAGGACATGCCCGGGCGTTGGTTCATGTAGGAGACGAATGCATCCTGCCAATTGGCGTCCTTGCTGCCTCGCCGATACTTACCACCAAACTCTCCAGCACAGACAGCAGCAGAACTCGCCATGTGCCCAAAATGGGCATCCCAAATTGCAGGCATATTACGAGGATACCCTGCTTTCTTAAAGTACGGCATCATGTAAACGTCTGGCCCATAGACGTGAGGACTCAGCACAAGCTTGTGGGCCGGGATCATCGCGTTATTGATTGGGCGGCGACGGGCTTCAACGAAGTTTGAGCCCCAGAATGCGCCATATCCAGCTGTATCCGTCCGTGTTTCAGCCACACCCTGCACAAAGACCAGCAGACGAGGATTGTAACGCAGCACCTGTTGGCCGCCACGTTCTGCCAAGCCCTTCCATTCGGACCAGGAAATACCGTGTGGCTCATTGAATAGGTCGATACCAACAACATAGTGGCGTTGCTGGGCAAATTGGGACATGCGAGCCAGATCGTTCAGCCAATCCTCAACCTTGTAGCTACCATCCCGAGCATAGGGGGCTGGGGCATCGCCGCCACTAACTTTGGAATCATGGCCGTTATAGCCTAGCACGACCCAGAGCCCGGCACGGGCAGCAGCATCGACAGTTTGGGTCAACATTCTCAGGCCCGTGGGGCCATATCCAGCTTCCTGCGCCCAGTCCGCCACCTTCTTGCTGTCATCCAACACATCCGGTGAAACCGGTAGGCGGATTGCGGTGAAGCCAGCCTGTTTGATCTGAGCGAAATAATCTTGCAGGGACCGGCCGGCCCAAAGGCCATGGGGCGCGCGATCCCGAGTCTCAAGACCAGACCAGTTTAGGCCAAACAGGTGGATTGGCCGACGGTCAGCATAAATACGTGACTGATACACATGAAATTGCTGTGGTTGGATCTGGTGCGGCGATAGCCGAGCCTGTGCCTGCGCACGTGCGATCTGAACACCGCCTTGTGCGGCGGCAAATGCCGTTGGCAACGTCGCCAGGCAGACTGCCGCAATGAAAGAGGAGAGGGCGCGCTTCATGCAATTCTCCGATCGGTAAAGGGTTCGCCACAATCAACCAAACCTGAATGACCTTCCTAGTCATCTGGATCAATTTGGCTGTATTTTAGAAATATGCCAAATTAGGCGCATTGATGCACTTAGTATTTTACGCACCTAAGGCTTAATAAATTCGTGAAGTGGCATAGTCCGGTTACCCGTTCTTAGCACATCTAAATATTAAGCCTGCCCATCATGTAGGTGATCTAAAAACCCCTGCAAGATAAATGCGGCAGCAGCCTTATCTATATTTGCATCCCGTTTAGCCCGGCTCATATCCGCTTCAAGCATCGCGCGGTTAACGGCATTTGTTGATAACCGTTCATCCCAGAATGCAATTGGCATCTCACGAATGGCCATCAAATTGTAAGCAAACGCCTTTGATGCCTGCGCCCGAGGCCCGGTCCGGCCTGAGAGATCCAACGGGAGGCCAATGATGGCACCGCCCGCTGCCGTTTCATCCATCAGATCAAGCAGAGCATTAGCGGTTGGCTGGAACTTGCGTCCGCGTGGAACAACCGTTCGCGCTGTCGCAATCGTCAAATTAATGTCTGAAACGGCCACGCCTACAGTGCGCGCGCCAACGTCCAACCCAAGCAGGCGAGAGCCTGCCGGGAGGGCCTTTAAGAGTTCCTGAGGCTTGCAGATTGTCATTCGGAATGGTACTCGCGACGTACATGATTCCGCAAGGTTTCCTCCGCTATATTCCAACTTTCGGACCGAATTTAGCTGGGCGGCAGCCTTGCCTCAAAATTGAGGAAATAGCATTTCATGTCTTTGGACCGCGATACCGTCGCAGACATCGCTAGATTGGCGCGCATCAACATCGCTGATGGCGAGTTAGATAGCCTGGCCGGCGAACTCAGTCAGATCCTGAATTGGGTAGAGCAGCTGAACAGTGTTGATACCAAAGGCGTTGAGCCGCTGGTTGGCGTTGGCACAGCTATGGCACCATTGCGCCAGGATGTGGTGAACGATGGCGGGCAAGCTGATGCAGTTGTCAGCAATGCACCCGATGCAGTTGGTCCATATTTCGGTGTCCCGAAGGTGATTGAATAGTCATGAGTGCACTCTCAGACCTCCTGTGCCTGGATATCTCCGGCGCCCGCAAAGGCTTGGCCGACAAGCAATTCACAGCCCGTGAACTGACTGAAGCCTATCTGGCTGCTGCCGACGACGCGCGCGCCCTAAACGGTTTCATCACCGAAACGCCGGAGCAGGCGCTAGTTGATGCAGATGCAGCAGATGCGCGCTTACAGGCCGGAACTGCCGCCGCAATGACTGGCATGCCCATCGCGCAGAAGGACCTGTTCTGCACAAAGGGTATCAGGACAACAGCAGCCTCAAAAATTCTCGGCGATTTCAAGCCCGAGTATGAATCTACAGTGTCCGGGAAGCTGAAGGCAGATGGCGCAGTGCTGCTTGGTAAAGCGAACTTGGATGAGTTCGCCATGGGCTCAGCTAATATTACAAGCGCCTACGGGCCGGTAACCAACCCGTGGACGCCAGAAGGTGCAGCAACACCTTTAACGCCTGGCGGATCATCTGGTGGATCAGCGGCACTGGTCGCAGCCGGGGCTGCCATCGCGGCCACAGGAACTGATACGGGCGGATCTATTCGGCAACCAGCTGCATTGTGCGGCGTCGTTGGCATGAAGCCAACCTATGGGCGTTGCTCACGTTGGGGCGTCGTGGCGTTTGCCTCGTCGCTGGATCAGCCCGGGCCGATTACCCGCTCTGTCAGGGATGCAGCGATCATGCTGGGCTCAATGGCTGGCCATGACCCAAAAGATTCTACATCGGCAACTGCGGCACCTGTTGATTTTGAGGCTGCACTGGCTGGCGGCGTTAAAGGCATGCGTGTGGGCGTACCGCGCGAGTATCAGGCAGACGGAATGCCCGCCGAGATTGACGCTCTCTGGCAAGAAGGCATTGAGATGGCGAAAGCCGCCGGTGCCGAAATCGTCGATGTGACCCTGCCCATGACCAAAATGGCCTTGCCCGCCTATTATATTGTGGCGTTGGCTGAGGCTTCCTCCAATCTCGCCCGATATGACGGTGTACGTTATTGTGCCCGTGAGGACGGAGCCGACCTGACGGAGATGTACAGCAATACCCGCGGTACAGGCTTCGGTGAGGAGGTGAGGCGGCGTATTCTCATTGGCACCTACGTTTTGTCTGCAGGCTATTACGACGCCTATTACAAGCAGGCCCAGAAAGTCCGCACACTCATCGCCAATGATTTCAACACAGTATTCAATGATGTGGATGTGCTGCTAACACCGACAACACCTAGCGCCGCATTTGCTGCAGGCGATGTCGATGACCCGGTGGCGATGTATATGAATGACATCTTCACTGTGCCTGCGAGCATGGCAGGTCTGCCCGGTATCTCTGTCCCCGCTGGCTTCTCCGCTGATGGCCTTCCGCTTGGATTACAGATTATCGGCAAGCCTTTCGATGAAGCTTCCGTTCTGCAGATGGGCCAAGCGATTGAAGACGCTGCTGGGTTCGATAAGACGCCCCGTTTGCTTGCGGGAGCAGAACCATGAGTACCATTGAAGGCCGCGACGGCGAATGGGAAATGGTGATAGGGCTTGAAACCCATGCCCAAGTCGCCTCCAAAGCAAAGCTGTTTTCCGCAGCCTCTGCCGAGTTTGGCGGCGCGCCGAATGACCATGTGGCGTTCCTGGATGCCGGCATGCCGGGTATGCTGCCTGTCATCAATCAACGTTGTGTCGAGGCGGCCGTATTGAGCGGTTTCGGCATGAATTCGACGATTAATCTGAAATCGATCTTTGACCGCAAAAACTATTTTTATCCAGATCTGCCACTCGGGTATCAGATATCCCAGTTCTCTGACCCGATTGTATCGGGCGGCTGGTTGGATATCGAACTTGAAGGCGGCGTCACCAAGCGGATCGGCGTCACACGCCTGCATCTGGAGCAAGATGCGGGTAAGAGCATCCATGACCAGGACCCATACCGCACATTGGTTGACCTAAACCGTGCTGGTGTTGGGTTGATGGAAATCGTCTCCGAGCCGGATATCGGCAGTGCGGAAGAAGCTGCTGCCTATGTCACGAAGCTGCGGGCGATCCTGCGTTATCTCGGGGTCTGCGATGGCAATATGGAGGAGGGCTCGCTTCGCTGTGACGTCAACCTCTCAATGCGGCGGCTCGGTGATGAGCTTGGGACGCGTTGCGAGATCAAGAACGTCAACTCCATCCGCTTCATTCGTGAGGCGATCGAATTTGAAGCGCGTCGGCAGGTGGAGGTGCTGGAGGATGGTGGTGCCATTGTCCAGGAAACCCGGTTGTTTGATCCAGACCGTGGCGAAACGCGATCCATGCGTAGCAAAGAAGAAAGCCACGATTACCGCTATTTCCCAGACCCGGATCTACCGCCGCTGGTGCTAGAAAAATCCTATGTGGATGAATTGCGCGCTGGCATGCCCGAATTGCCGGATGCAAAGAAGACGCGCTTCGTCACCGAACTCGGGCTGACACCCTATGATGCAGATGTCCTCACGGCTGACCGTGATAACGCGCTCTATTTCGAGGCCGCTGCAGACGGTAGAGACTCTAAAGCTGTCGCCAATTGGGTGACTGGTGAGGTGTTTGGTCGTCTGAACAAGGACGATGTTTCGATTAATGCGGCACCTGTTCCTGCGGGAGAACTTGGCGCGCTCGTTGATATGATCAAATCAGGTCAGATATCTGGGCGTCAGGCGAAAGAAGCCTTTGAAGCCATGTGGGCTGAGGGTAAGCCTGCTCAGACTGTGGTCGATGAGCTGGGCCTCTCGCAGATTTCGGATGACAGCGCAATTGAGGCGCTCGTTGATCAGGTCATGCAGGCGAATATGGATAAGGTCGAAGAATATCGTGGTGGCAAGCCCAAACTAATCGGCTTCTTTGTCGGCCAAGTGATGAAGGCGAGCAAAGGGCAGGCAAACCCTGCATCGGTGAATGCAATGCTGAAAACGAAACTCGACGGCTAAGAGAAGCTGCGGATTTCGATCAGGCCATGCGCTGGGCGCGGGCGCGGTGCATCCTTGCTGTCGCTGATACGGGCTGCGGCGGCACAACAGGCTGCAATGTCAGACCAAGGATGGAGGCGATTTCAGATCGGGCTTCGCCAAGGCTTTTAGATTCACGGGCGTCATCGCGGTCGAAGACTTCCATGGATTGTAACTTGATTTCAATCAGGTCAAGCACAGTCTCTAGGGCATCGCGGCTTAGGTTTGTGGTGTGAACGCGCTTCGGTCGGGCCATGGTTAATGCCTTCTACTAAAGGTGTTGGCGTTAACTGTAGTTTCGGTGCGCTAACCTTAATGTGGCGTAAATGGGCTAATGCTTTTTGGGGCTGGCCTAGCTAAGGGTTTCTGTTCAGAGGTTTGCCCACTTGCGTAATACTTTCAAGAGGTTTTCGGTGGGCCTGTGATTGAAGCGCCATTCGCACTCCTTCAGGTAGAGATGGAAGTGCTGGCTTGGTACACCAT
>JBDQJI010000014.1:0-53383 GCA_040263875.1 Alphaproteobacteria bacterium | reverse complement strand
GGAGATTGCCATGGCCCTGAACTCAACGCCGCGAAAGTGCCTCGGATTCAAAACACCCATCGAGGCCATGCTCGCCAAGCTTGGAAATGACGTTCAAATCAGGTTTGCTTGATCGCGTTGCGCTTCGCGTCGGAATCCACCAGTCTGGCTGTATGAGGGCGACATTGTGAAGATGGAGGCGGATAATTGCTTCGCCGTATTCGACACCCCGGACCAAGCAGTGATGGCCGCTCTCGATTTGGTTAGCGCGTCTGAAACAATCTGCAGGGATGAAGGTCTGGATCTCAGGCTCTGCTGCGGCATCGAACATGGTGAGATTTTGTACCTGGAGGAAGAAGACTTCTTCGGTATGCCGGTAAATGCCGCGTCCAGACTTGGAGAGGATGTAGCAAACGCAAATGAAGTACTTGTCGGCCCAGGCGCTGTAGCCGCACTTGCTGGACATGGTGAAGATTGGCTTGTGACGCCGCATCCAGCAGGGTCTGTCGCGCTGGAGAAGGACGTCATCTGCATCACCCGCCCAATTGCGGAATCATAAACTTGCAGAATCGCTGAGAACCCTTGATAACTGCGGCCAGACGAAATCGACAAATGGGAGGTCTCACGACCATGCGTAAGATTCTATTGGCGGCTGTTGCCGCCACCGGCCTGCTCGCGACAAGTGTCGCACAGGCACAGACGCCGACATTCTTCCGGATTGTTTCCGGCAGTGCGGGCGGCAACTACTTCCCGATGGCCGGCCTTTTGGCCAACGCAATCTCCAACCCGCCCGGCTCACGCGCTTGCGATAAAGGCGGCAGCTGCGGCGTCGCTGGCCTGATCGCTATTGCACAGTCCGCCAATGGCTCCGTTGCGAACGTAAACGCAATCCAGTCTGGCGCTGCCGAATCCGGCCTTGCACAGTCCGACGTTGCGTTCTGGGCCTATACCGGCACAGGCGTATTTGAAGGCAAAGCACCACTGAAGAAGCTGCGTGCCATCGCGACACTCTATCCTGAGCACATCCACGTTGTGCTGCCGAACGATTCCGTGCTGGCTTCTCCTACAAGCTTGAAAAGCAAGCGCGTTGGCGTTGGCCTCCCAGCTTCTGGAGCACAGGTTGGCGCTCTGCTCATTCTTGAAGCCGCTGGCCTCAAGAAGAACGTTGACTACATTGCTGAAGAACTGAACACCTCACAGTCTGCTGAACGTCTGGCCGATGGTCAGCTTGATGCATTCCTGACCGTGACCGGCGCTCCATCTGCCGGCATCGCGCAGCTAGCATCCACCGCTGGCATGAAGCTGATGAGCCTGCCGGACCCGATCCAGCAGGCCGTTATCGCAAAAGCGCCGTTCTACTTCTCCTCGCCAATTCCACAGACGGCTTACGAAAGCATGCCTACCGATGTAAGCACGCTGGCTGTTGCAGCACAGTGGTTGGTGTCTTCTGATCAGTCCGAAGAACTGGTCTATGGCATCACCAAAGCGCTTTGGAACAAGAACACCCGCAAGCTGCTGGACCGTGGCCACGCCAAGGGCAAAGACGTACAGACAACGTCTGCTCTTGACGCCATCGGCATCCCGCTGCATGCGGGCGCTGAGCGTTTCTACAAAGAATCTGGCCTCCTCAAGTAAGCCGCTTCTAGACGATATCGACTAGCGGCCCGGCTGTTCCAATGAGCAGCCGGGCCGTTCCTTTTTGCACGCATCCTGCAGGCATTTGACCATGGCGACGACCGACCCAAACAGCCCTGAAAACCGGCCCGAAGGTGCCTTTACGCTAACGGAAGAAGAAGCCGCACGGATTGAAGAGCTTGAAGCGCAATATGATCCGGAAATGAATTTCCGTACCGTAGCGCCATGGCTGCGCACGGCGATAACCTGGGCGCTCGTCCTGCTTGGATTGTACCATTTCTACACTGCCGGTTTCGGCATCCCCCGTGAGCAATGGCATAAGGGCATTCACTTAGCCGCCGTGCTTGCACTGATTTTCATGAGCTTCAGCGTATTACGCCGGAATGACCGAGCGGCGCTCAATATTAGTCCACTCCGGCCAGGCGGCGTCCCCTGGTATGACTGGGGCTTGGCGTTAGCTGCATTAGTTTCTGCACTTTATGTACCCATGACATTCACTGGCATGTCCTGGCCGCTGCAATTGGAAGAAATGAACTTCCGCATCGGCTCGCCCACGACATCAGATTTGGTGTTCGGCACCGTCTTGATAATTGTTGCGCTTGAAGCTGTCCGCCGAGCCATGGGCTGGGTGCTGCCGATCGTCGTGATCTGCTTCATCGCTTATGCGATCTTTGGATACTTGAGCCCGATCCAGGTCCTTATTATTCCGCCAGCAAGCTGGGGCAATCTGGTCAATCACCTCTACCTCACAACAGAAGGCCTTTATGGCGTTCCAGTGAAGGTGATTTCGTCCATCGTGTTCCATTTTGTTTTGTTCGGCGTCGTCGCCCAAAAAATGGGTTTGGGACAATTCTTTATTGAATTGGCGCAAGTGGTTGCAGGGCGTTTGTCCGGCGGTCCGGCAAAGGTATCCGTGCTGTCATCATCCCTCTTTGGGACGATCTCCGGGTCCTCCATTGCGAATACGGTCACAACTGGCTCATTGACCATTCCCGCAATGAAACGCATCGGCTATCCGCCGCATTTCGCGGGCGCCGTTGAAGCTGCATCATCCACTGGTGGGCAGATCACACCGCCAATTATGGGCGCAGCCGCCTTCCTGATGGTCGAGTTTCTGGAAATTCAGTACACGACGATTATTCTGGCAGCCGCTACCCCGGCGCTCATGCATTATATCGCCGTGCTGGCGATGGTGCATTTTGAAGCCAAGCGCCTTGGCATCAAAGGCCTCTCACGGGATGAAGTCCCCAGATTTATCGAAGTCCTGAAGCGCGGTGGCCACACGGCCGTTCCGCTGGTCATCCTGGTCTACGTGCTGTTTGCCGGATACACGCCGTATCTAGCGGCGTTCTGGGGGATTACCAGTGCTATCGCTATTGGCTGGCCAAGAATGGCGGCAGGTGCGGCTGTCTTAGTCGCTCCATTCATATTCTTCGATGTCGTTCAGCTGAAGCTCGACCCCGTCACGCTTAGCCTGTTTGCCGCTGCATTGGCGATCGGCGCATTGCGGTGGTCCAAGCAGCTCAGATGGAATTCGTTGAAAGACGCATTCGCTATGGGTTCGAAATATGCCCTTGCTGTTGGTGCGGCTGGCGCTGCTGTTGGCATCGTCGTTGGTGTTATTACGCTGACAGGCGTCACATTCCGGCTTGGCTTTATGGTGACCCAGGGCGCGTTGGAAACCGTCGATTCCATCCAAGCGATGTTTAGCTTCCTGCCGTTTAACCTGATCGGCGATGGCTCAACTGGCCCATCGCTGTTTGCTGTTGATGAAGCGACGCTGTTCATCTCTCTGCTCTTCATCGCCATTTCGTGCGTGCTGATGGGTGCAGGGCTGCCGACGACAGCGCTCTACATCATGCTGCAGGCGATTGCGACGCCAGCGCTTGCGAACCTCGGCGTGGAGCCATTGGCGGCGCATTTGTTCGTGCTGTACTACGGCGTCCTGGCGGATTTGACGCCGCCAGTTTGCGTTTCCGCCTATGCAGCAGGCGGCATCGCTGGGGCCAATCCGTTCAAGACTGGCACGACGGCATTCCGACTGGGCAACGCCAAAGTCATGGTGCCATTTGTTTTCGTCTATGCACCCACCATGCTGATCGTCATCGGAGATTTCGACATTCTGGAATATCTCTCCGTCGTTGGAACCTGTATCGCAGGGATCATGCTGCTTGGTGCCGCCCTAACCGGGTTCATGATTGCTCCTATGGGCATGATCTGGCGCCTGATCCTGGCGGCATCCGCCATCATGATGGTCGCACCAAGCTGGTCGTCAAACTGGTGGGGCCTCGCCTTATTGGCACCTGTCGCAGTGCAACAGTTCTTGGCGCGCAGTAAGCAGGCGCCTATATCGGCTGAATGACGGCGCACCCAACACCGACACGGCGTTCTTTCTTAGCCGAAACAGCCCCTGTCGCGCTCGCGGCAGCGGCGGTGTTGCTATTTTTCGGCTGGACACTGCCGATGCTGAACGTCACGAGCTTCTGGGTGTTCACTGACACCCATTCCGTGATCGGCGGCATTGAGCGGTTCTGGCAGGAAGGTGAGTGGCTACTGTTGGTGGCGATTGGCGGCTTCGCTGTGCTGTTTCCAGCCGCTAAAATCCTGGTGGCGGGCTGGGCGGTCGTGGACCCACCCGGTGCGCGATCAACACTGAAACTGGCCGCCGCCATCTCGAAATGGTCCATGTTGGATGTGTTCGTGGTGGCGTTGGTGGTGCTTACCGTGAAATCAACCGCCGTTGCAGACGCAAGCGTCGGCTCTGGTGCCTGGTGCTTTGCTGGCGCTGCCGTTCTCTCTTCGCTGGCTATCGCAGGTTTGGCCAAACGCCATATGCCACGCGCGGGATCAGCAACCAGCACCGCTCTAACCACCCTATCCAAAGCAGGGCGCGTTACGAATGAGAGCGCAAACGCTGCAACGATTGTCATTCCGGCTCTTTGGATTGGCCTGATTATCGGCGCTGGGTTCCTTGCCGTGCCAGCGATATTTGCAGGCGACGAGGCCGGGCGACCCTTTGCCTATACCGCCGCCGCCCGTGTTTTTGAAAGGCTGGCTTTCGCAGAATGGGGTTTGGCCGCAATCACCGTCATCGCACTTGTCACCCTGAAAAGCCCCAAACGGCGGACAGTCGCGGCAGCGATGCTGATCGCGATCCTAGCCGTGCAGGCGATCTGGCTCCAACCAGAATTGGCCGAGCGCGCCTATGCACTTTCAGTAGGGCGGGACGTTCCCCCCTCCCCCGCTCACGCGATCTATGCAGGGTTGGAGATATGCAAGCTGGCATGGCTCATAGGCTTGGCGGTGGCCGGATGGCGGAGTTTTAGTGCAGTGCGCAATCCGCAAGCCTAATCTCGCCAGAATTCAGCAGCTTGTTCCCGTCAAACCCACTGAAGTCCTTGCCTACCAGCGCCTTGTAATCGAACAAAGCGACATTCACAGGCTTCAATGCTTGCAGGGTTTGCATCGTACTGGCGACAGCCACATCAGCCCCGGCATATACGACACGGAACTGCTTTGTCACGGCAGGCCAACGGCCATCGCCTGTGTGATTAAAAACGGCGACAGAGACCTTGCCTGTTCCCCAATCCAGCCAAGCCGCATGCACGCCCAGCCCGTCACAAGCCCCTTCGCCCATAACGCTCGCATGGGCCGCTGGCGTTCCAAGCGACAACGCCAGAACGGCGGGGATAGCAAGGGTAAGGCGGCGAATCACCGGGTTTGCATCCAATCTGCCAGGGCCGCACCAATTTCGTGCGGGCTGTCTTCCTGAATAAAATGACTGCCTTTCACTGTGACCTCGCGTTGATTGGGCCAAGTCCGGCAAAACTCGCGTTGTGCGCCGATTAGAATGGCACCTGGCTCAGCGTTGATGAAGAGCTTTGGGAAGGCCGCATCCTTAATCCAATCCGCGTAGTCCTGTACAATCTGCACAACATCTTCTGGCTCGCCCTCAATCGGGATTTGGCGTGGCCATGTCAAAGTTGGGCGTCGATCTTCGCCTGCCTCTGCAAAGGGGCGGCGATAGACGGCCATTTCAGTCTCAGTTAGACCGCGCAGGACAGAGCCGGGAAGCACCTTCTCCACGAAAATGTTTTTCTCCAGCACCATCGCTTCGCCAGCATCAGACCGGAAGCCTTGGAATACCGGCGTCGCAGCAGGGCTCCATTCGCTCCATTGCACGGGGCGGACGATGCCTTCCATGTAGCAAATGCCCGCGATTGCATCTGGATGGCGGCGCGCCCAATCGAAGCCAAGGGCGGATCCCCAGTCATGAATGACAAGCGTCACATTCTCCGTAACGCCAAGGGCAGACAGAAGGCCATCAAGATAGTCACGATGCTCGACGAAGCGATATCGATCCGGGCCGCTATTGGGCAGCTTATCTGAATCACCCATGCCGATAAGATCAGGCACGATAATGCGACCCATTTCTTGCACATGTGGCCAAACATTGCGCCAGAGATATGATGATGTTGGGTTGCCATGGAGAAACACGATGGGCGCGCCATTCGGGTCACCCGCTTCGGTATAGGCCATGCGTTGGCCCATAACGTCTACAAACGCTTTCGCCGGTTCTTTCGTGTCGAACATATGCTTCTATCCAATGCGGCATTCTCGCTCAGCATTCTAGCATAGCCACCCGCGCTTGACAGATTGGGCCTGAGCCTCCTTCTTTCAACCGAATAAGACGATTATGTGACAAGCAAACATGAAGGATATCAGGCAATGACGCGGGCGTTCGTATTTCCGGGACAAGGATCGCAGGCAGTCGGTATGGGAAAGGCTTTGAGCGAGGCGTTTCCAGCCGCGAAAGAAGTGTTTCAGGAGGTTGACGACGCACTGGGGCAAAACCTGTCCAAAATGATGTTTGAGGGTCCGATGGAAGACCTGACGCTGACCGAAAACACGCAGCCAGCACTGATGGCTGCCAGTGTTGCCGTTATGCGCGTGCTGCAATCCGAAGGTGGAGTTGAGATCGCGGACAAAGCGAAATTCATCGCTGGCCATTCGCTTGGCGAGTATTCCGCCCTTGCCGCTGCTAGCGCGCTTGACCTTGCTGACACAGCAAGGTTGCTGAAACTGCGCGGTCAAGCCATGCAAACAGCCGTCCCCGCAGGCGAAGGTGCCATGGCTGCATTGCTCGGTCTGGAGCTTGAGCCCGCCCTCGAAGCCGCCGCTGAGGCTGCCGAGGGTGATGTCTGTGAGGTCGCTAATGATAATGCGCCGGGCCAAGTGGTTGTTAGCGGCGCAAAGGCAGCGGTGGAGCGCGCGATTGATATCGCCAAGGGCAAAGGCGCGCGACGCGCGATCCTACTGCCCGTCTCCGCACCATTCCATTGCTCACTCCTGCAGCCAGCTGCTGACGCAATGGCGAAAGCGTTTGAAACAACGACCATGGCTGCTCCCGCAGCACCACTCATGTCCAACGTGACAGCAGCCCCGGTTGCAGCACCAGACGATATCAAGAGCCTGCTGGTTCAGCAGGTAACAGCGACCGTCCGCTGGCGGGAATGTGTGCTCGCCATGCGCGCCGCTGGGGTCGAGGAACTCGTTGAGATTGGCTGCGGCAAGGTTCTATCTGGTATGGTCAAACGCATCGATAAAGAAATGACGGCACGCAATGCTGAAACACCTGCAGATATTGAAGCACTGCTCGCAGCGCTCTAGACCGTCTTACCGCCCGGAAACGAATGAGACCCCGGATCATTGCTGATCCGGGGCCTGCACATTCAGATAGTCAGAACTTTAATTAGAGAATGATGAAGTCCCCAGCGTCGAGGGAATTAACACCAACGTTCTGCAAGCGGATCGTATCGCCTGCGCCGAGGTCAATAACCGTATCAACGCCGTCCTGAGTTGTCGCAGCCAGCACTGCATTGAAGTCTGCAAAGCCGCTGTTGTCGAGACGGATATGGTCGATGTTGACTTCGAAGTCAGTGATCACATCAACGCCAGTGGCATTAGCAACATTGAACACGAAGAAGTCACCGCCGGTACCGCCGGTCATCGTGTCATTGCCTTCGCCGCCGCGCAGAATGTCACGGCCACCTTCGCCGCTCATCTGGTCGTCACCGCCAAGGCCGACCAGGAGGTCATTACCTTCGCCAGCAAACATCGTGTCATTGCCATTACCGCCGTTCATCCGGTCATTGCCGCCATCGCCGGTCATAAAGTCGGCACCATTGCCGCCAGCCATGAAGTCATTGCCTTCGCCGCCGAACATCTGGTCATCGCCAGCGCCGCCGTTCATCCGGTCAACACCGCTGTCGCCAGCCATGAAGTCGTTCCCGGAACCGCCAATGATCGTGTCATTGCCATCATTACCGAACAGCAGATCGTTATCACTGCCGCCGTTAATGATGTCGTTGCCAGAACCGCCGCTGATCTGATCATCGCCGTCATTGCCGATCAGACGGTCATCGCCGCCTTCGCCGTTGATCTGATCATTGCCGCCGCTACCGAACGCGCGGTCATTACCATTGCCACCAACGATGAGATCATCACCGGCCTGGCCGTTCATGACATCGTCGCCTTCAGCGCCGAACAGCTGGTCGATCCCGGACCCGCCAAGCAGAACGTCATTGCCGTTGCCGCCGTCGAGTTGGTCATTGCCGTTCTGGCCGTTCAGGATATCGTTGCCGTTGTTGCCGCCGAGGCGGTCATCATCAGCACCGCCCAGAATGATGTCATTACCTTCGCCGCCATCAAGCTGATCGAAGCCAGCGCCACCGGTCATAATATCGTTGCCGCCTTCGCCAGCGAGACGGTCATTGCCGGCATCACCGGACATCCGGTCATCGCCTTCGCCGCCGTCTAGGCCATCGTCGCCGTCGCCGCCGCGCATAAGGTCGTTACCGAAGCCGCCCGCGAGCAGGTCATTGCCGTTTTGGCCGAACAAACGGTCATCGCCATTTTCGCCAAAAAGCTGATCGTCGCCATCCCGGCCACGGAGATCATCATTGCCAGCACGGCCAAAAATTTGGTCAGACTCTGGTGTGCCGATCAACAGATCGTTCCCGCCTGCACCCTCAATAAACGCCATTGTATTCTCTCCTACCTGGTGTAATCGCCATAGAATTAGGCTAAGGCCTCTTGGCCGATTGCCTTAAGCTATTTGGCTGGCAGGATGCATACAACAGACCCGTTGGCTTAATCCTCTGAATTAACCCCTAATACGGGGCGTATATTTGGTGCTATTTTGGCTTAATACCTGCGTTAAAATTCGGTTAACTTAGAACCTTACCTGGGTTCATCCGCCCATCGGGGTCAATTGCGGCTTTGAGCGCTTGCATCAGCTTGTACTCCACGGGAGACTTGTATCGCTCAAGTTCAGTCGTGCGCTTCTGGCCAATGCCGTGTTCGGCACTGAATGAGCCGTCATAAGACACCACAAGATCATAGAGCGTGCGGTCCAAGACCTCTTTCAGGTCCTTGATGTCATCCGAAGTAGCCAGATAGTGCAGATTTCCATCACCCATATGCCCGAAGCCATAGAACCCAACATGGGGTGCCACTTCAGCCATTTTCTTTTCCGCCGCTGCATAGAAGTCCGGCAATGCTGACAGTGGCAGGGTCACGTCCCAGGAAATTCGCGGACCAATCCGTTGCAGGGCTTCCGGCGCTTGCTCACGGATCTTCCAGAAATCAGCGCGCTGCTGTTCTGATTGCGCAATCAGCGCGTCTGTCGCGAGGCCGCGCTCAAATGCTTGCGCTAAAGCGCCCTCCAACACATCCACTGGGGATTGGCCATTATCGCCGCGCCGCGTGGTGGAAACTTCCATCAGCACATAGAAGGGTGAATCATCTGGCAGTGGATCGCGCACATCGTCCATTTTGGCAACGACAGTCTCAACCAGGGAGCGGGTGATCAGCTCAGATGTCTCGACAGCATCCCCCGTCTCAGCCCGCGCCACATCTAGGAGTTCGAGCGCGGTCGCAACAGATGGTGTCGCGACCCATGCGGACGCCGTCGCAGTTGGTTTTGGGAAAAGCTTGAGTGCAGCAGCGGTGATCACACCAAGCGTGCCCTCCGCCCCCATGAACATCTCTTTCAGGTGATAGCCGGTGTTATCTTTGCGGAGTGTGCGGAGGCCATTCCAAATCTCCCCATCAGGCAACACAACCTCCAGCCCAAGCACGAGGGCCCGCGCATTGCCGTAGCGGATAACATTCACGCCGCCCGCGTTGGTAGAAATATTGCCGCCAACGGTGCAGCTGCCCTCTGCCCCAAGCGATAGCGGGAAGAAGCGGTCTGCATCAAGGGCAGCCTTCTGGGCGTCCTGCAGGATAACGCCAGCCTCGGCGATCATTGTGTAATTGGCGGGATCAATCTTCCGCACTTGGTTCATGCGCTTCAGCGACAGCACAACCTTCCGCCCATTGCTGAACGGCGTCCCCCCGCCAACCAGTCCCGTATGACCACCCTGGGGCACCACTGCGACGCCCTCCGCAGCAGCCCACCGCATCACCGCCTGCACTTCCTCAACAGAAGACGGTCGCGCCACACCAATTGCTGTGCCGGTATACGCTTGGCTCCAGTCCGTCAGATATGGTGCCGCATCATCAGACGCCCCATCAATCCAGCCATGCTGGCCAAGAGCTGCGGTAAGCGTTTCGAGAGCGGCGGGGCCAAGACCATCGGGCATTTCGGTTTCTCCTATTCGTAAGCCAATAAGAATGCCCCAGGGTTTCACAAGCTGCAATCGCTAGGGCCTGCCGGAGCAGGTGGCAAAAGCTCAATCAAGCACTTTACGAAAAACCTAAGCTTGAAAGTCTCATCTCTCAAAGGCCAGGTTGCCATGTTCGCGAGCAGCTAAAATCTTGAACACAACCTAATTAATGCGTCAAATGCAAAGGAATTCAACAGATGCCATCACCTATTCTCCTTGCAGAACTTGACGGCTCGGATGGCTTTGTTTTGCAAGGCGAACCAGATGATTCCTTCGTTGGCCTCGCTAGCAACGGCAATCGCGGTTTTTACCTTGATGGCGGCGGTGACGCCAATGGGGACGGCTTCGCTGATATACTCATAGGGGATTTGGCGGTCCATCTCGCGGCGGATTGTTTTTTGGTGACGGTGGTGCAGTTAGCGCAGCGATAGATATGCGCTCCTTCGATCAACCTAGGTCACAGGGTCTTCGTTTCAATGACTTCAACGGCACCGCAAGTGGATCAAACGTCGGTGTTGGGATGTTAGGCGACATAAACGGCGATGGTTTGGATGATATCGCTTTCGGATCAATCTTTGAGGACACAAATGCCGCTGGATCTGAGGGTGATGATGGCGTTGTTGCCGTCGTCTTTGGCTCCGCCGATTTATTCGGCCACCCGCCCATTACTGGGACGTCGCTAGACGGTTCGGATGGTTTCAGAGCCAACGGTTTCAACACCCAAAGAATTGGGAACGCTGATGCCGGAAATTTCAATGAGCAAGGCGCTGGTGAGCACATTGTGGATGCGGGCGATGTCAATGGAGATGGCATCGCTGATTTTGCCATTGCTGCCAGCAACAGTGACCCACGACTGACGACCGACTCCGGGCAAGCCCACATCATCTTTGGCGGAACCGCCCCAAGGCCTGCAGATTTCACTTTGGATGACTTGAATGGCGCGGATGGGTTTTCGATTACCGGCATCGCCCACCTGGACGGCATCGGAGTTCGCGGCGCATTCGGCGATTTTAACGGCGATGGCTTTTCAGATGTTCTTGCCGGATCGGCAGACGCCAATGCATATGGCGTCAACGATACGGGCGAAGGCTACTTACTGTTTGGCGGAGCTGATGCCCAACCGCCCAAAATTTACGCCGGTTCGTTGGACGGCAGCGATGGTTTCTCCATTCATGGCACAGGCGGAGATAGCCACCTTGGCCGGGCGCTTGATGGCTCCGGTGACTTCAATGGCGATGGCTTCGATGACTTGCTGATCGGAGCGTATACAGCGACTGCACTTGGTCGCGATAGTTCTGGCGCTGGATACGTTATTTTCGGTCACGATCAAGCAACGCCGCGGCGTTTCAATATTGACGCTTTGGACGGATCAAATGGTTTTCAAATCGCTGGCCATTCGTCCGAGGACAGGACCGGACGTGAGATTTCGAACGCCGGAGACTTCAACGGGGACGGCTTCGACGACATCCTTATCGGCGCAGACTTCATAGATCGTGAATTCACGCCAGACCAAGCGGCGGCCTACAATGTCGGCGGCGCATTCCTGATTTACGGCAGCGCATCTGGCATGCCAGCCTTAATAGATCTTGCAAGGCTCGATGCCAGCGAGGGCCTTCGCTTCGAAGGAGAGAATCAGAATGATCGCGCAGGCATGGGGGCGCGTGGTGTTGGAGATGTAAATGGCGATGGCTTCGCAGACATCGCCCTTGGCGCCGTAAGAGCCGACTCCAACGGCTTTATCGACAACGGTCCCGTATATGTCGTTTTTGGTCACGCATCAGACTCAACAACCATTGAAGGCACGGTCGCTAGCGAGACTCTGGTAGGCACCGGTGCATCAAATATCATTGTCGCCGGTCAAGGCGATGATAGCGTTAAGGCCGGACGGGGTGCGGACAGCGTTCATGGCGGCCATGGCGATGACGTCATCCGTGGCCATGCTGACAATGACCGGCTATTCGGTGATGTCGGCGACGATATTCTAATTGGCGGCGATGGTAATGATCTGCTGCGCGGCGGCGATGGCAATGACAAACTGATGGCGGCTAGCGGCGCGGACATCGTATTCGGCGGTGATGGAAACGACACCTTCTACGCAGCCGCAAACGACCTTGGCGCTGGCGACAGACTATTTGGCGGAACCGGACAACGGGACATCCTTGTCATTTCAGATTCCGGAACCCTTGATCTGACAACATTAGACATGTTTGCCGGCATTGAGCGTATCAAAACGAGTGCGGCAGGAAACACGATCACAGGTGCTGACAGTACTCAGCCGACTACCTGGTTCGGCCAATCCGGCGCGGACGATCTCACTGGTGGCAGTGGGCAGGATATTATGCGTGGTGGAGGCGGTGATGACGCACTCTCCGGCGGTCTCGGAAATGACGTGCTGGATGGCGACAATGGCCGAGATACACTTACGAGCGGCACCGGCCAGGACATTTTTGTCCTAGGCGTCGGCGAAGGCGTCGACACTGCGTTAGATTTTGAAGACGGTCAGGATTTGATTGACCTCCGAGCGTTCAATTTCTCGAACTTCGCTGGCGTTCAAACCAAGATAGCGACTGTGAACAGAGAAACAGCCTTTACCGCAGGCGGCTCCCGCTTATTCCTGATCGGCGTAGATATCAGTGAGTTGGATGCGGGAGATTTTATTCTCTAGGAGATAGCGCTTGCCAACCCAATCAACCCAAAATCTCGACCGGTATCCGCCATCAATTGCATACCGATGGGCAGGCCGTCCTGCGTCTCGCCGCTTGGTAGGCTGAGGGCGGGGCAGCCGGCGAAGTTGGCGGGGGCGCAGAAATCGGCTTGGGTTACAGGGTGCTCGCCGTCGAACGGGAATGGGGGCATGGGCGTTGTCGGGAGAGCGATGATATCCGCCTCAATGAAGCTATTGCGCACGAGACGGCGCACTTCACGGACCTGACGTTCAGCCTTGACGAGCTTTGCGGCAGGGGCCGAGCGTCCGAAATTCAGCATATCGCGGAGGCCATCTGAGAAGCGTTCTGGGCGATTACCCAGATCATCCGCGAGCGCGAAACCTGCCTCGGCCTCTGATATCAGCAGACCAGCACGGCGGGCTGGGCTGGCCACGAAGCCATCCCAATCAAGCTCAACGATCTTTGCACCTCGTAGATGCAGGTTTTCCAGGAAGGCCTCATAGGCATCCCGCACGTCGGCGTGCATGTCCGCCTGATTGATCTGTCGGACATGACCGACAGTCATATTGGCTGGGTCAAACGGCGTGCGGTCAAGGGTTATCCGTTCTGAGTCGGGCGAGGCCATATCATGCCCAATCAGCGCTTCCAACAGGATCGCCAGATCCTCCGGCGTTTTTGTAAGCGGACCTACGTGATCCAACGTCCATGCGAGCGGTGCGACGCCGCGTGTACTGACGAGGCCATATGTCGGCTTGATGCCATAGCAACCGCAATAAGCCGCCGGCACACGCACCGAGCCCATTGTGTCGGATCCAAGTGTGGCGGCCGCAAGCTCTGCGGCGACTGCGACGCCTGATCCGCCAGAGGAACCGCCCGGCGTCCAGCCTTGCCGATGTGGATTTTGCGCCCGGCCCCAATGGGGGTTGTCTGTCGTCGCACCAAGCGCCGCCTCATGCATATTCAGCTTGCCAAGAATAACAGCCCCCGCCGCTTTCAGCCTCTCGGACACGCCTGCATCCACTACGGCGACTGGGCCAAATGCGCAGCCATTTGTGGTCGGAACTCCTGCCAAGTCGATATTGTCTTTGATGGCAATCGGCACGCCGTCTAACGCGCCCAACGCGGTGCCCGTTTTCCATCGCATAGCAGAGGCTTCAGCCTCCGCTTGGGCGTTGTCCGCCAGCACGGCGATATAGGCATTAAGCGCCGGATTTCGGCCTTCAATCGCCTCAAGATAGGCTGCCGTTACGTCTCTTGGGTCCAACGCGCCGGTGCGATAGCCAGCGGCCAAATCAGCCAGGGTAAGCGATGTCAGACCGGCCATCAGTCGCGCTCGTCAATCAGGCGGATTGGCTTTTGGCGGGTTTCGACCTGTGTGGCGGTTGCTGTAGCCCCTGGCTCGGCAAGCTCTACCAATACCTCAACGCCAAGGCCGCGCTTCAGGAGGGCCGAAAGGTCCGCCTGCAAGGCTGATCCCTGCTCGCGCACTTCGGTGACGACGGTTAACTCATCACGCGCGCCAGCACGGGTCAGGCGGCAGTAATATTCGCCGGTCGTTGCGGGGTGCGGATCAAGCATCGCGCCGATAGCGGTTGGATACACATTGATGCCACGCAGCTTCACCATATTGTCGCTGCGACCTTGGAATCCGGGTATCCGCCTGAAGTTGATGCCGGATTCTGGGTCAGGCGGCAGCACGGTAGATACATCCTTCGTATCAAAGCGGATGATCGGGTAGACGCCAGTTTTAAAGAGGCATGTGGCGCACATATCACCCGCATGACCATCGGGCAGAACAGCACCTGTTTCGGCATCAAGAATTTCCAAAATCTGTGCATCTTCCCAGATATACAGGCCGTTCTGCGCCGGGCCTTCGGCGGCAATCACGCCGGTATCGCCCACGCCATACCAGTCGTATACGGCAGCCCCACCCCATGCGTCAGAAATCGCCTGTTTGTCCTCCTGGCCGATATGGCCGGAGATCATGCGAAGCGGAATATCGACGCCAGGCTCAAGGCCAGCCTCAACAACAGCCTCCGCCAGCCGCTTGATGTAATCCGCAAAGCCGACAATGGCGGTGGCACCGTAGCGCTGCATCGCCTCAACTTGCTGGACCGTCGGCGTATCGCGGCCTGTTCCAGCGGGCACGTACATGGCTTCCGTGAAATGGGCGACAGCCTCCCGCACGTAATGGCCACCATTGACCATGCCGTAGCCGTAGACGGAATGCACGACATCCCCCCGGCGCATGCCTTGCAGTAAGTATCCCCGAGCGAGCAGAGCGTTCTGCACCTCACGGTCAAACGGCCCGAAAAACAGCGGCTGCGGCGTGCCCGTCGTGCCGCTGGTGGTATGGAAGACCGCGTGGGGAAACTCGTCATCCCGGCCATGATAATCGCCAAAGGGCGGATAGGCGCCGACGCTTTCCATCAGGTCCGTTTTGGAGAAGCTGGGCAGTTTCGCCAGATCATCTAGGCCTTTGATATCACCGGGCTCAATTCCGGCTGCAGACCACCGGCGCTTGTAGAATGGCACCTGCCACGCCCGTTGCATAACGGCCTCAAAGCGTTCTTCCTGGAGCGCACGTAACATGTCGCGAGAAAGCTTGGCCGGGCCGTCTAAGAAAGCATCGCCAACGGGATACTCAGCCGCAATGCGGGCGGGATCAGCTTCCTGGAAATAGCGGCTAACCATCAAGCTTTCCCTCCATTGGCCATGCAAAGATCAATGAGCGTGCGGACGTTCTTCACACTCTCAATATCCTCAATCGCATCAATCAGCGCCTCGCCTTGTTCCGCCGGGACAAGGGGATTTGCTGAGGCGAAATTCTTCCGAACTTTGGCCAAATGCGCTTCATGGGTCATGGGGTTAGCTGGTGCACCATAGACCTTGTCCAAGTTGATCTCCAAGCGCTGGCCATCCTGCAGGACAATCGCGACGTTTAGCGGTGCCAGAGCATTCGGGTCTGGATTATCGTCAATGTGAATATCAACCTTAGAAGCCAGTGCGAGCCGCTGGTCATCCTTCAACGCATCAGGTTTAAAATCTTCAACGCCTACACCGTCGCCCAAAATTGCGCTCGCGACAACATATTGGCCAGAAAGCCGCGCATATCCGGGCGTCATACCCGTCTTTGATGGGCGACCAATCAGGCGGTGCGTTAAGCTCGGCACATAGCCTTCCACCCGTGCCACGGCCTGCGCATGGAAACCATGCTTTTGCATAAGCTGCAGCACACCATCAACCAATCCGTGGGTGGCGCGGCCAGAAGGAAACGGCTTGTGGGCCACTTCGGTGATCCGCCATGTTTTGCCAAGCGTTTCAGCAACCGTCCCCACATCATGATCCCCTTCGAACAAGGCAAAATAGCCGAACGGGCCTTCCAAAATATTCTTTGGACCATCGGCACCGTGCGCTGCCATTTCAGCCGCGACAATCGCATTCCGCGCATTGAAGCCGACCTGCATTGCCAGCAGCATCGACCCTTCCGTGTGCGCCTGCATGGTGCCGCCCATTTGGGCGTATGCCGTGCTCATGGAATTCACGATGCCGTCTGTATCCATGCCTTTCATCCGGGCCAAGGCTGCAGCAGCGCCGAACCCGCCCGCCGTCGATGGTCGGAAGAATTTGAGCGGCGCGTTGGAGGCGACGCCCAGCCCGGCAGCAATATCCACCCCCGCGATCAGCGCCGTCAGCAGCGCCTTGCCGGAAACCTCACCTTCAAAATATCCGTCACAATCCGCAGCAGAAAGCATCGCGCCAAGCAAAACCGCCATCGGGTGGACGACGGCAGGCTCATGCACGCAATCGAATTCTGAATTATGAATCTGGAATGCATTTGCAAGAGCAGCAGACGGCAGAGCCAACTTCCGCCCGCTGGCGAGCACACGAGCAGAGCCTCTGCCGGTATCCAAGCCAAACGCCGCCTGGCTAGACCAAAGCTCATCCACCCAGGGCGCGGCGGAGCCCACAACGCCGACGCCCATTGAATCGAGTAGGAATGTCTTACCCGCCTTAATGGCGCCGTCCGGGATGTCTTCGTATTTCAGGGAGGCGGCATGGTCTGCGAAGGCCCATACGGCGTCTTTTTCGGCGCTCATGTCGAAAGTCCTTAGCTGTTGTGTTGAGCCCAGTGGTTGCGAATGTCTTTGCGGGTCGCGATCCAGACATCGTCATGGCGCTTTACATGTTCCAGGAACGTATCAAACGCGCCAATCCGTCCAGGACGGCCAATGATGCGGAGATGCACGCCGAGTGACATCATTTTAGGGTCACCCGCTTTGCCTTCCTCATATAGCCAATCGAAACTGTCGATTGCGTATTTCAGCCAGTTTTCGGGCGTATAGGCAGGGTCCGTCCACATTTTCATATCATTGGAATCGAGCGCATAAGGCATGATCACCATGGAGCCGTCTTCGGTCGTATCCCAGAACGGCATGTCGTCTGAATAATCATCCATATGATACGTGTAGCCCTCCTCAATCAGGAGGCGGCGGGTGTTTGGTGTCAGGAGATAGCGGGATAGCCAGCCATAAGGCCGCTGGCCGGTCGTCCGCTCAATGGATTGAACAGCAGCGCGGATAAATTCGCGCTCCTTCTCCTCGTTCATGTGGAACTGGTGCACCCAGCGATATCCGTGCGCACAGATCTCATGGCCACCTGCAACAATCTGCTGCGTAAGCTCCGGCGCGCGCTCTAAAGCGACGGCGGCGGCAGTGAAGGTTGACGTAATGTCGTGTTTCTCTAGCAGCGCCATTACGCGCGGCGCGCCTGCTTTGATGCCGTACTGGTAATTGCTCTCATTGCCATAATTCCGCATGGCCTTCTTAAGCGTGATCCCCAACTCATCAACGGGCTCTGGCCCGCGGTCGCCGTCTGCGATGGTCGCTTCGGCCCCCTCCTCAACGTTCACGACAACGGATAAGGCAAGCTTGGCGTCATTCGGCCAAATAGACATAGCGGCGGAAACTCCGAGAGTGCGAAAATACCGCTCAGAGAGTGACGGCTGTGGCGGGCTGGATCAAGCGTCCATATCGCGCGGCATGATAGCACCACGCACGCCAATCACTTGGTAGGCAAGCCCAGCACCTGCCTGCGCCGCTTGCTCAGGTGCCTCGCCTTGCATTCGCGCGATCAGGTATGCGGCATTGAAAGAATCGCCCGCTGCTGTTGTATCGATTGGCTCCGGGTGCGGGGTGTTCTCGATTACAGAGGCACCGTCTTCCATCGCGACCAGAACGCTACCGCCTGCATTCTTCACAACAACTTCCTCAACCCCGGCCATTAACATTCGAGCGGCTGTATCTTCAGGCTCCTGATCGCCATAGAGCGCATGCTCATCCTCGAAGCTCGGCAATGCGATATTGGCCCAGCTGAGCGCCACTTCAAATGCAGCCCGCGCTTCTTCCGGATCTTCCCACAAGCGGGGACGATAATTGCTATCAAACACGATCCTCGCGCCATTATCCCGCGCTTGCCGAAGCGTCTCAAACAGGCGAAGGCGGCCTTCAATCGTTAGAACGCCAAGCGTAATGCCCGTGAAATAAAGCCAATCATATTTGGTCAACCGATCCATCAGGACACGGCCCGCTCCGCCATCAAACATTTCTTTGGCCGGTGCCGCACTCCGCCAATAATGAAACGTACGCTCGCCCGCCTTGTCCGTCCGAATCATATAAAGCCCAGGCACGCGGCCTTCTTGGCGCCAAACGAGGTCCGTACCGATGCCCTCCGCCCGCCAACCATCCAGCATTTCATCGCTATAGGGATCGTCGCCGATCGCTGTTGCATAATCGACCTGAATGCCGCGCGCTTCACCCAGCCGCGCCATGTATACGGCGGTGTTCAACGTATCGCCGCCGTAGCCGCGGCCCATATCATTCGGGCCACGATCCGTAAGCTCAATCATACATTCCCCGATTGCAGCGATCCGCATGGCAGCATAATCCTTTGTTTCTAGTATCAGAATAAGCGATACACGAGCATCAGAGTTCCAGCAAAAGGGAAACGCCATGCCGGTTCCGTTCGAAATGCCAGAAGGCGCACCGCCAATCATCCCTGTTGTGGTGATTGATGAGGCTGAAAAAGGCCCTGCCCTCGCCCGCGCGCTGCTTCAAGGCGGCATCAAAACGATTGAGGTGACGTTGCGGACACCGGCCGCAGCTGAGGCCATCGCCTTAATCGCGAAAGAAGTTCCGGAGATTTGTTTGGGTGCAGGAACCGTAGTCACGCCGGATGACGTACAGCGTGTAAGCGCGGCAGGCGTCCACTTTATGGTGAGCCCTGGATGCACGCCGCGTCTCCACCATGCCGCTGAAGCTTCCGGCCTGCCATTCCTTGCTGGCGCTGTGACAGCCAGCGAAGCCATGGCGATGCAGGAGCTTGGCTATACGCGCCTTAAGTATTTCCCAGCCGACGCCAATGGCGGCGTTGCAGGCCTGAAAGGCCTAGGTGGACCGCTACCCGGCCTCAGCTTCTGCCCGACGGGCGGCGTTGGTCCGAAAAATGCGGCCGAATATCTGGCCGCGCCGAACTGCTTTGCCGTCGGCGGTTCCTGGGTGGCACCTGCAGACGCTGTTCGTTCAAGCGATTGGAAGCGCGTCGAAAATCTAGCGCGGGAGGCTTCAAGCCTTGTCTAGAATTCCAGGCGCGCCAAATATCGGGTTGGAACCTAAGGGAGCAACCGACGTGTTGTATGAACTCCGCTGCGCCGCAATGGCCGGCATCATGGCCTGTGCCGCCGCTATCGCCCCTGGCGCTGCGGGTGCAGCGACAGGCCAAACCGCGCATGAATTTGCCTTTACCTCTATTGAAGGCGAGCCGCTTTCGATGGAGCAGTTCGCAGGCAAAGCAGTATTGGTTGTGAACACAGCAAGCCGCTGCGGATTCACGCCGCAATATGAGGGCCTGCAAACGCTTTGGGAGACGTACCGGGACCAAGGCCTTGTGGTGCTTGGCGTGCCATCTGGTGACTTTGGCAATCAGGAGCTTTCAAGCTCTAGCAAGATCAAGGAATTCTGCGAGGTCAACTTCGCCATCGACTTCCCATTGACGGAGAAGACCGAAGTATCCGGCGACGGCGCGCATCCATTCTACGCTTGGGCAGGCACAGAACTTGGTGCTGCCGCCAAGCCACGCTGGAACTTCCACAAGTATTTGGTCGGCAAAGACGGCCGCTTGATCACTTGGTTCTCAACGACCACAGGCCCATCATCCGAGCGCGTGCAAACTGCGATTGAAGCAGCGCTGGCGGAGTAGCCTATCCGCGCAAGCTGCCGCCTGTCGCTTTTTCCACGGCGGCTACGACTTTAGCGGAAAGCGCTTCGATTTCTGCGTCCGTCAGCGTTGTATCTTTCGGCTGGAACGTCACAGCGATAGCGAGGGATTTTTTGCCCTCATCAACGCCCTTGCCTTGATACGCATCAAACGCCTGCACGTCCGTGATCATCTTCTTGTCTGACAAACGTGCGGCGCGGACGGCGTTTTCAGCCGGAATTTCCGCATCAACCAAGAATGCGAAGTCGCGTTCAACCGGCAGCAACGCGTCTAGCTTCAGGAAGCTTCGTGTCTTGCCGCTCGACTTGCGTTTTGGTTCTGGCACGGCGCTCAAGAAGGCTTCAAATGCCACAACAGGAACGTCGATGTCGAAGGCAGCAAGCACGGCTGGATGAATTTCACCGAAGCGCGCCAGCACGTTTTTGCCAAGCCGTATTTGGCCAGACCGCCCTGGATGTTGCCAAGGTTCAGCCGCAGCTTCTACAGGTGCCGTTTCGATCGGCGCGCCAGCCGCACCAAGCGCTGCCAGTACGTCAGATTTTGCATCGAACACATCAACGGCGCGCGCAGGACCAGTCCAATGGCGCGGCTTGGCGCTACCCCAACGGAGGCCAGCCGCCGACCAATCCTGGCCGGTTTCGCTTGGGTTCCGGTATGTCGGACCGACTTCGAACAGGGCACCGTCTCGCTGAGCCCGGGCAAAGTTGCGGGATGCGGCTGCTAGCAGGTTTGGAATGATGGATGGGCGCATACAGTCCAGATCAGCGCTGATCGGGTTATCCAGCAATAGCGCATCATCACCGCCGCCGAAGCGTTTTGCGTCTTCCTGTTTGAGGAAGGAAAACGTGACCGCTTCAACCATATCACGACCCGCCAATGTGCGGCGCACCCGGACGCGGCAAGCTTGGCCCAAATTCAACGCGGGTGCTGGCTGATTGGCTTTGCGCGGTAAGGGCGTTTCCGGGATCGTATCGAACCCGACGATGCGAGATACCTCTTCAACAAGGTCAGCTTCGCCATCGATGTCTGGGCGCCAGGAGGGCGGCGTCGTTTTGATAACGTCGCCTGCGGCTTCCGGCTGGAACCCGAGCGCATGCAAAATGCGGACCTGTTCTCCTTCGGCGACACGAATGCCAGCCAGCGCCTCAACCCGGTTTGGGCGCAATGCTACGGACCGCCGCCATTCTGGCGCGGCACCCGCAACAACGGTCTCACTTGCTTCACCGCCGCAAAGCTCCAGAATCATCGCCGTCGCCGCTTCGATGCCCGGCACGAGCGATTCCGGATCGACGCCGCGTTCAAAGCGGTAACGCGCATCTGAATGGATACCGAGCTTACGGCCAGTCGCCGCCGTGCGCAGCGGGTCAAACAGGGCGCATTCAACAAATACATCCGTCGTTTCTTCGGTGCAGCCGGATAGCTCACCCCCCATAATGCCGCCAAGCGCTTGCGGGCCCATAGCATCACACACAGCCGTCATGCCGGGCTGGAGCGTGTAGGTTCTGTTGTCGAGCGCAGGCATTTCTTCGCCGCCTTTGGCGAGGCGCACGGTGATATCCCCTTGCAGCTTGCCAGCGTCGAACACATGCAGCGGCCTGGCTGCATCCATGGTGAAAAAGTTCGTGATATCCACTAGCGCCGAGATTGGGCGGAGGCCGACGGCCATCAGCCGATCCTGCAGCCATTTCGGGCTTGGGCCGTTCTTCACGCCGCGAATATAGCGGCCTGCAAATGCGGGGCATGCATCGACTACGTCCGCTTCAAAATCCAAATGAACTTTGACGGGGCTTTCGAATTGGCCTGGGACGGGCGCATCCCATCCAGTCATCCGCTTGAGGGAGCCAAGGCCCGCTGCCGCTAAATCCCGCGCAATGCCGCGTACGCCAGCGCAATCGCCGCGATTGGGAGTCAGGCCGACTTCGATGATGGGATCGTCCAGGCCTGCAATCTTCGCGTAGGGTGCGCCGACGGGGCTGTCCGCTGGCAAGTCAATAATGCCGTCGTGCTCGTCCGAAATCTCAAGCTCGCGTTCAGAGCAGAGCATGCCCTGTGAGGCAACGCCGCGTATCTCCGTTGGTTTCAGCACCATGTCGGAGCCAGGAATATATGTGCCGGAGGGTGCGAACACGCCGATCAGCCCAGTCCTGGCGTTCGGCGCGCCGCATACAACCTGCACTTCTTCCGTGCCGGTATCGACGATGCATACGCGCAGACGGTCTGCATTGGGGTGTTGGGTCGCGGAAATAACGCGGGCGACGGTAAAATCCGTCAATTTTGCGCCACGGTCCGTTATGCCATCAACCTCAAGGCCGATCATCGTCAACTTCGCCGAGATGTCTTCCAGCGATGCATCCGTATCGAGATGCTCTTTCAGCCAGCCAAGGGTGAACTTCATCGGTGCAGTCCCCCAAGCGCGCCCGGAATATCCAGCGGCGCGAAGCCGTAATGGCGCATCCAACGCAGGTCCGAATCATAAAATGTGCGTAGGTCAGGAATGCCGTATTTCAGCATCGCAATCCGCTCAATGCCCATGCCGAAAGCAAAGCCTTGGTATTTGGCCGGGTCCAGCCCGCAATTCTCGATAACCTTCGGGTGGACCATGCCGGAGCCTAAGATTTCCAGCCAATCATCGCCCGCACCAATCTTCAATTCACCGCTATCCCGTGTACAACCGATATCAACTTCCGCACTGGGTTCCGTGAATGGGAAATGGCTGTTGCGGAAGCGGACAGGCAGGTCATGCACTTCAAAATACGTGCGGCAGAACTCAATGAGGCAGCCTTTGAGATGCCCCATATGGATCGCCTCGTCGATCACCAAACCTTCGACCTGATGGAACATTGGCGAGTGGGTTGCATCATGGTCTGAGCGATATGTGCGGCCCGGCGCGATTATGCGGATCGGCGGCGCTTCATTCATCATGGTGCGGATCTGAACGGGGCTGGTGTGGGTCCGCAGAACTGGGCGATTCCCCTCAGCGTCAGCACAGAGATAGAACGTGTCCATCTCTTGGCGAGCCGGATGTTCTTCAGGGATATTGAGGGCAGTGAAGTTCCGCCAGTCGTTTTCCAGGTCCGGCCCTTCGGCGACACGGAAGCCCATCTCGCCGAATATCTGCACGATCTCGTCAATCGTCTGGCTGATCGGGTGGATACGGCCTTCGCGCTCAGGCCTGACTGGCAGTGTGACGTCCACCCGTTCGGCTGCGAGCCGGGCGTCAAGTGCGCCGGATTGCAGGGTATCTTTACGGGCTGCAATAGCAGCCTCAACCGCCTGCTTCACGGCGTTGACGCTCTGGCCGAAGTCTTTGCGCTCCTCCGCCGGAAGAGCGCCAAGTTGCTTCATCAGTGCGCCGACGCGTCCCTGTTTGCCCACAGCTGCAACGCGCGCAGCCTCCAGGGCGTCCAGGGAATCGGCTGCGTCCACGCTGGCGATGAGCTCAGCGCGGACAGAGTCCAGATCAGTCGTCATGGTGCAGGGCCTTTTCAGGCGCCGGCAGGCTTAGGCGACAGCCGGCGCCGATATGCGCAGGTTATGCGAGTGCGGCTTTAGCTTGGTCGACGATGGCCTTGAAGCCTGCATCGTCAGAATAAGCCAGCTCAGCCAAAACCTTACGGTCAACTTCGATACCGGCTTTGTTCACGCCGTTCATAAACTGGCTATAGCTCATGTCGTGGGCGCGGACAGCAGCGTTGATACGTTGGATCCATAGAGCGCGGAAGTTCCGCTTCTTAACCCGACGGTCGCGATAGGCGTATTGCATCGCCTTTTCGACCCGCTCGAGCGCCAAGCGGTAGTTGTTATTCGACCGGCCACGGTAGCCCTTAGCGAGCTTGATGACCTTTTTATGACGTGCGCGGCTTGTGACGCCGCCTTTTACACGGGACATATCAGTATCTCCGGAATTTTAGAGTGTTGAAGCTATTCAGATCGCTTAGCGGTCATACGGCATGAACTGGCGGACGATTTTCGTATCGCCGTCAGACAAAAGCCGTGTGCCGCGCGCCTGGCGCCGCATCTTTACTGATTTGCTATCAAGGCAATGGCGCTTAAACGCGACGTTACGCTTGATCTTTCCGCTGGCCGTTCTGGAGAAGCGGCCTTTGATGCTGCTCTTGGTTTTGAGCTTGGGCATTTTGTACCTCGCTATAGTCAATTTGTCTTATGGCGGATCGCCGTTTTCGCGCAGCCCTGGCATGCCCTTCAAGCCAGGCCGCGCATATAGAACGGCGGGTTATACGGGTGTCCGCGCCGAAGGGCAAGCTTAGCGAACGGCGCGATTTGGCCGCAGCATCGCCTGAGCCACAAAAAGCGCTGGGATGGCGATGATAATGTAGGCTACCAAGTAGCCATTCAATTCCAACCCAAGGCCAAAAATCAAAGGAAATACGATTTGGCCAGCTGATCCAAACGCTAACACACCGCCAGTCAAACGACCTGCATGGCCAGGAGGAGCTAAGCGTGCCGCTTCCGATAGCAGGATGCCATGCCATGACAGCACTGTCAGACTGACGAACCCTGAGACGCCTAGTAATTCCCACCATGACCAGCTTTTATCGAACCAGCCCATCCACACGGTAGCGCCCGCCATCAGCACAGCTAAAAATGCGAGCAAATGACGTGGCTTTACATAAGTGCTGCCCAGCCAGCCCCAGAAAATACGGGCTGGCACGGCAATGCCGACCGCAATGCCGAAGAGCGGACCCGCGTCATCCAATTTATAGCCAAGCTCTGTGAAATAGGTGATCGTGAAAGCCATAAACACGGCCTGGATGCCCACAAACACAAAGGCCGCACCAGCGAGTAAACGCAATTCTGTCGATGCCAAGACTTCGCGGACTGTATTTGGAAAGTCTGTCCAGCTTGGCCTGGCGTGGGGGTCTCTATCTTGGTCGAATTCCTTACGGACGGGCTGCAAGGCAGCGCCGATAAATAGGCAGACAACGGCCAGCGCCAGCAATGCAACGCGCCAGCCTTGGTCATGCGCGAGCGGCGCCAATACCAATCCACTGATGGCAAGCCCCATCGGCACGCCGGTCTGCTTGATCGAAAACACCAGTGGTGCCCATTTAGGCGGTGCATAGCGCTGCAAAATCTGGCTGCTGGCGGGTGTCGCGACCGTCGAGCCGGAGCTATTCAAAAGCACCGCCAGCAGGAGCGGGCCGAGAGCCAGCCAGGGCTGAGCCAAAATCGCCGCCGCCGCCATGCCCGCCGCCATCAAGACGCAGCCGATTTGGCTGACCCTGAGTGCCCCCCACCGCCGGATCGCCCCGCCGCAGCCCGCCATTACCAATATGCCAACGGCGGCGTTGGCCGCAGTCAGCACCAGCACGAATTCTGGATCAAACCCAAGTTCTTCAGAAGCCGCTGGAAAAATAGCAGGCAGGCCTAGCTTTGCCGTTGTAGCGACGGTTTGCTGGATCAACATAGCGGCGATGGCGACGATTAGGATGGGCATTGCGGCGGGACGGCCCTATCGGCATACAAAAGGCAGGACACACGCCCCGAAGGAGCGCTTACATGGCCGACTATAAGACCTTTGGCTTCACAGACGAACAGGTGATGATCCGCGATAATGCGCTGGGTTTATTGCAGCGCGTGTTGCCCCAATCCAAAATCGCTGAACTAGACGCCGCCAAGCAGGAACCAGAGGAAGCGTTCCAAGCGCTGGCCGCCGATGGCTGGTTGGCCCTGCCGTTCAGTGAAGAATGGGGCGGAGCCAATGCTTCCAATAAAGATATGGCAGTATTCATCGAGGCGCTGGGCTATTGGCACTTTGGCATCCGCTCAGCCTACATGACGTCTGCGATCTATGGCGGCGGGCATTTAGCGCATCATGCGAACCCGGACGTCCGGGCTGAAATGCTGCCAAAGTTGATCGAGGGCAAGCTGAAGATGGCGATCGCCTATTCGGAACCGGAAAGCGGATCAGACGCAGCAGGCATCCGCACCCGCGCCGTTCGCGATGGAGATGGCTACCGGATCACGGGCCAAAAAATCTACATCACGAATGCCCATGTGGCGGATTATATCGTTGTTTCCGTAAAGACGGACCCAGACGCCGGACGGCGCGGCCTCTCGCTCATCATTGTGGATACGAAAGCGGAGGGCGTTGAGATCCGCCCCATGAATTCGCTCGGCACGCTGACCAGCCGCCCGAACGAAGTGTTCCTGGATAACGTCTATGCGCCAAAAGAATATCTGCTCGGCGAAGAAGGTGGCGGATGGCCCATGCTTATGCGCGGCTTGAACCAGGAGCGCCTGCTGCTGGCGGCAAACGGCGGCGGTGCATCTTTGCGCTGCATTGATGTCGCCAGGGACTTTGCCCGCGACCGGGTCGCGTTTGGTTCAAAGATCGCAAAGTATCAGGCTGTCAGCCATAAATTCGCGGATATGCACAATCTGGCGGAAACGGCCCGCCTCGCCGTATTCCATGCCGCCGATATGCTGGACGCAGGCGAAGATGCCGTCATGGAAACCACCACGGCGAAGATCGTTGCAACGGATAATAACTACCGCGTTGCCGACCTAGCAATGCAGGTCATGGGTGGTGCTGGATATGTCGAAGGTGAGATGCAACGCCTGTTCCGTGAAGCCCGCCTTGGTCCCATCGGCGGTGGATCGAATGAAGTACTCCGAAATGTGATCGCGGGACGGATGGACCTTAACGCCTCATAAATCTATAAAGGGCGACAGTTTAGGCTTGAAAGTTCATGTGGAGGCCTTCCGTTGAAGCGTCGCTTGCTTATAGCGTCAGCGATTATCGCACTATCCCTGCCCGCCATCCCGGCGCTGGCGGAGGAAAAGCCTGACGATTCGCCTAGCTTCATGCTGCAATATTTCGATGGCACCGATGAAAAGAAGCCCAACACGCTGCAACTTGAACAGTCGATTGGCAGCGTGAAGGTCGGTGCTTCCGCATCCTTCCAGAAACCAAATTCTAGAAATGTCGCAGCCGGAGAAGACGCTGAGAAACTCGGTGTTGGCGTGCGTTTAGGGTTTGGCGGCTTCACGGTCGAAGGCGCCTATGAAGGCGCTGAGGGCGAGAACACCGGACCAAAGAAAAGCTACGGTGCCAGTGTCGGTTATTCTGGTGGGCCGTTTTCTGCGACGATCGGCTATGTTTATGACGAAGATATCGCAGCCGGAAAAGAAAAGGATGCGCTTGAACTTGGCGCAACATACCGGCTAAGCCCGGGCATAGCCGCCCGTGGTAGCCTTCAGTACAGTGAGCAAGGCTCCGCTACTGAAAAGACAGACGGCGTGGCCGTAACCAGCGGCATCGCATTGTCCTTCTGACACTGGGAACAGGCCGCATAGTTAAGGCCCTCCTATGCGTATTGAACTGCATCTCCCCAATAATGATCTTCTCGCTGCGCAATCAACAGCTATGGCCGCTGAGCAAGCTGGATTCGATAGCATTGTAGCGCTGGAGAATGCGCATGGGCCGTTCCCGCCGCTTGCCGTTGCCGCATTAGCGACAGAGCGGGTAGAGATCGGCACGGCAGTCGCCATCGCCTTTCCTCGCAGCCCAACAATCATGGCCCATGCCGCCTGGGATTTGCACAAAGCCTCCAATGGGCGAATGCATCTGGGCATTGGTTCCCAAGTCAAAGGTCATAATGAGCGGCGCTATGGCTTGGAGTGGTCGCCGCCAGCTCCGCGTATGCGGGACTATATCGGCGCACTCAGAGCGCTCTGGCAGGCATGGGAAACAGAGACGCCGATTGATTATCACTCCGACGCCTACACGCTGACACTGACGACGCCTAATTTCTCGCCAAAGCCATCAGGCCTGCCGGACATCCCCATATCCATGTCCGCAGTTGGCCCAGCCATGCTGAGTGTCGCCGGGGAAGTTGCCAACGGCGTTCGGCTGCATCCGTTCAGCACAAGGCGTTATCTGGACGAAGTATCGCTTGAGCGCATTGGTGCTGGGCTCGCGAAATCTGGGCGCGAACGGTCAGACATCGAAGTCATCTCAGGCGCGTTTATCGCGACGGGTGCGGATGAAGCTGCTGTTATGAAAATGCGCGAATATGTGCGCTTCCGCATCTCATTCTATTGCTCGACCCGCGCCTATTGGAACGTGCTGCGCCTGCATGGGTTGGAGGAACTGGGTGAGCGCCTCCGCCCCTATCCAGCGCAGAACCGTTGGGATGAAATGGCGGCGCTAATCCCCGATGACATCGTGGACCTTTTCGCAATCGTCGGAACCCATGAAGAATTGGCAGCAAAGGCCGCCGCTAAATACGAAGGCTTAGCGGACCGTCTTTCTCTGTTCATGCCAACGGATACAGCGCCTGGTCCGTTGGGTGAAGTCATCCAAGACCTACAGCGTATTCCAACCCGGTTTACAGGCTGAATTAGGCATCCGAATCAAAGCCAAACTTCGGCGGTTTCGGGAAGCCGAATGGCGGCGGCGTTCCGGCAGATGCACGTTTGCCTTGCCATGCGGCCAAGTCCGTTTCATGGCGGGTTCTGTCACCGGCGGCAGACCACTTCAGGCCATCTTCTAGCTTGAATGCGATAGCGTCTGCCAACCCGCCGCCTTTATAGCGCTGCAAAATAACGCCTTTGCCGCGGCCCATTTCAGGCAAATCGTCGGTCGAGAAGATCAGTAAACGACGGTTCTCACCAACAACGGCAATAGAATCCGCATCAGCTGGCACCGGATACATAATCACCGCTTTTGCAGGTGCGGTGACATTCAGCACTTGTCGCCCAGCGCGCGTTTGGGCGGATAGGCCAGCAGCGGGTGCAAGGAACCCGCGCCCATCGCTAGTTGCCATCAGCATTTTACCTTCAGCGGGTGCGATCATTAGCGCCATGATTTCGGCATCCGCTGCGATATCTGCCGCAAGACGGATTGGTTCGCCAGCACCACGTCCGCCTGGCAGCTTGTCGCCCTCCAGCGTATAGACGCGCCCATCGCTTGCGAGTGCGAGCAGGCGATCTGTCGTTTGGGCGTGGAAGCGAAAACGCTCCTCGTCGCCCTCGCGGTATTTAATTTCGGCATCTGGTGCCAAATGGCCCTTCATGCCGCGCAGCCAACCTTCCTTGGAGCACACGACCGTTATTGGCTCGCGTTCTATGTCCGCAGCGCGCGGCACCTCCACGTCTGCCGGGGGGCCTTGGATACCGGTGCGACGACGGCCAAGGGCCGTGTCCTTGCCGAAGACTTTGCGCATTTCACGCACTTCGGCACCGACCCGCCGCCACTGCTTCGCCTCATCTGCAACCAAATCCGTCAGCTCAGCCTGCTCAGCTTCCAAGCCGCCGATTTCCTTCTTAATCTCAAGCTCTTCCAAGCGACGCAGAGAGCGCAGACGCATGTTGAGGATGGCGTCCGCCTGAGTTTCGTTCAAGTCGAACGTCGCCATCAGGGCTGCTTTTGGGTTGTCTTCCTCGCGGACAATGCGGATCACTTCGTCCAAATTCAGATAGACGATCATGTAGCCAGCGAGAATTTCCAGCCGGTGAGCAATCGCCGCCAAGCGGAAGCGGCTGCGGCGCAGCAGAACTTCCTGGCGATGATCCAAGAATATGCGCAGCAAATCCTTGAGCGACATAACACGCGGGCTGCCTTCGCCATCAAGCGCGTTCATGTTGATGCCGACCCGGGATTCAAGGTCCGTCAGCTTGAATAGCTGCTCCATCATGGTTTTTGGATCAACAGTACGGGCGCGCGGCGTCAGGACGATCCGCACATCTTCCGCCGACTCATCCTGAATATCGCCCAGCAGGAACAGCTTCTTTTCTTCCAGCAGCGTCGCCGTTTTCTCAATCAAACGGCTTTTGGAAACCTGATAGGGAATTTCCGTGACGATGATCTGCCATTGGCCCCGCGTTAGCTCTTCTTTCTCCCAACGCGCGCGCAGCCGGAATGAGCCCCGACCTGTCCGGTAAGCTTCGGCAATGGTCTCCGGCGCCTCACAGAGCAGCCCGCCTGTAGGGAAATCTGGCCCTGGCACCAGTTCCAGCAGCTCATCCGTCGTGGTGGAGCGTTTCTTGATCAGTAGCAGCAGCGCTTCGCATAGCTCATCCACATTATGCGGCGGAATATTCGTCGCCATGCCGACAGCGATGCCTTGGGCACCGTTCGCCAGCAAATTCGGGAAGGCGGAGGGGAGGACAATGGGCTCGCGCCCCTCACCGTCATAGGTCTCGCGGAAATCAACTGCGTCTTCCTGAATGCCATCTAACAGCGCCTCTGCGACAGCAGTCAGCCGCGCTTCGGTGTACCGCATGGCGGCTGGATTATCGCCGTCGATATTGCCGAAATTGCCCTGGCCATCAACCAACGGATAGCGCACAGCAAAATCCTGGGCGAGCCGGGCCATGGCGTCATAAATCGCGCCGTCGCCGTGGGGATGGTATTTACCCATGACATCGCCAACGACACGCGCGCATTTTTTGAAAGCCGCAGCCGGGTTCAGGCCAAGCTCCCGCATAGCGAAGACCAGCCTGCGATGGACTGGCTTTAAGCCATCCCGTGCGTCAGGCAGGGACCGCGATGTGATGGTGGATAGCGCATAGGCCAGATAGCGCTCCGACAGCGCGCGTGAAAACGGCTCGGGGCGGATATCGCCAGACTCTGGCTGGTCAGGTGTTAGATCGTTCATAGGGCATTCCGGCGGCGGGCTGGAGAATTCAAGTCTCTATATCAGATTCGCGGTACATATCGGCAAGGCGCAGACGCGCGGGCGGCATGTCCTTGTGGATAGCCCCTAATACATCCCGCGCCAGGAAGTGTCCTGTCAGCGCAAGGCCTGCTGCGATGTCCTGGTCTTCCAAGGCTGGTTCGCCGCGCAGGAAGCCTGGCAGAGGCAGCATTCTATCCTTGTAAGCCTCGCCCGCCGCCGCACATACAGCGCGGCCCGTGCGGGGGGAAACATAGATCAGATCTTCAGTGACGCCGGTCGCTGCGCAGGCTGAAAGGTTCAGCGAAAAGCCCAAATCCGCCAGCAACCCGATTTCCCAACGGACATAGGCTGCAGGCCAAAATTCATGCTCAAGCGATGCCAGAAAAGCTTCCATTCCTGCAGCAACACCAGGATGTGCTTCGCGTTCTGGCAGCACAGTTTCAGCCAGTGCCGCAGCGGACGACAGCCCGGCCAAGCGGCGCTTATCGTCTAGCCAAAGGGAGGCATGGTCTTTAACCGGTTCCAATGTCCATGCGCCAAGCTGATCCTCCAACCGCGCCCGCCAGACCAGATCGGCCTCCACACCCGGCTGTAGAACATACCCGCCGCGCCGGCGCTTCGATGTCCATCGGGCAAGGCCAGCATGCAGACCATGCTCACGGGTGAGTGCCCGCATAACAAGCCCATCTTCGCCGAAAGGCCGGACGGAGAGGACAACGCCATGGTCGCGCCACTCAGCCACGGCTCAATCCGTCATTCTGCGTTGTAATCGAGTGCCCAGGGGGCATAGCGGTCCGGGTCATTCGCCCAGTTTTCACGCACCTTCACGAAGATGAACAAGTGCGCCTTGCGTTCAAGCGCCGCCTGCAATTCCACTTGCGCCGCTTCGCGGATACTGCGGATACGCGCCCCCCCTTTGCCGATGACAATCGCACGCTGGGACTGTCGCTCAATGTAGACAGTCTGCTCAATCCGGATATCGCCGTTCTCAAATTCTTGCCACTGATTCGTCTCAATGGTGAGCGCATAGGGCAACTCGTCGCCAAGCTGGATGAAAGCCTGTTCCCGCGTGATTTCAGCTGCAAACAAGCGTTCTGCCATGTCCGACATCTGATCTTCAGGGAATAGCCACGGGCCTTCCGGCGCGTCTTTCGCTAGCGTCGCCGCTAAATCAGTAACACCGTCATCTTTCAATGCGGAAATCATGAAGGTTTCCGTGAATGGCAGCTGCGCATTCAGGCTGGCAGCAAGGTCGAGCAGGTTTGAGCGCTTGACCAGATCAATCTTGTTCAGCACCAGCATCAGCTTACCATTGCTGGATTTCAGCCGATCAACCAGTTGATCGAAATTCTTCGGCTGCTTCTTGCTCGCATCATAGATCAGGCAGGTTACATCCGAATCCTCGGCTCCGCTCCATGCGGCACTGACCATAGCGCGGTCGAGCCTGCGGCTTGGGCGGAAAATGCCGGGCGTATCCACGAAAATCAGCTGCGCGTCATCTTCCATACGAATGCCCATAATGCGCGTGCGCGTGGTCTGAGCCTTGGGAGAGACAATCGCAATCTTTGCGCCAACAAGCGCATTGGCTAGCGTCGATTTACCGGCGTTCGGCGCGCCAACAAGGGCGATGACGCTGCAACGCTGGCCGCTCTGAGCCTGCATAGGGATATCGTCTCCGTTCATGATCCAACGCTTTCTTCGGCGCGCGCCAGGAGCGCAGTCGCCGCTGCAGTTTCCGCAATTCTCTTGGACCGACCAGATGCTCGTTCCGCCCCAACTGTATCGAGCATCACTTCCACCACGAAGACTGGCTGATGCGCCGGTCCTTCCGTGCCAATAACGGTATAGGCTGGAAGCTTCAAAGCCCTGGCTTGTGCCCATTCTTGGAGGGTGGTTTTAGGGTCCTTTGGCGGCGCTTCATAGCGCTTTAGCAATGGTTGCCACCAATGCCAAACGAACGCCGCAGCCGCTTGATAGCCGCCGTCCCGGAAGATAGCGCCAATTAATGCCTCGACACCGTCTGCCGCCGCAGTTTCCTTCTGCCGTGCATAGGCGCGGCCAGATCCAGATGACAGGACTACCGCCTCACCGATTTTGATCTCTTTTGCAACATCGATCAGCGCTTCCTTGCGGACCAACGCGACAGACCGTTTGGACAGCGCGCCTTCATTATCAGCAGGGAAACGTTCAAGCAGCAGTTCCGCGATAACGAGGCCAAGCACGCGGTCGCCCAGGAATTCAAGCCGCTCATATCCAGCACCAAGGTCGGCAGCCGCCTTCACGATCCCAGCACTGGGGTGCGTTAGGGCACCTTCTAGGAGGTGCTGGTTAGCGAACCGATAGCCAATACGATCCTGCAGCGCAGCCCAAGAGTCCGGCGCGTCATCCATTCTGCTCAAGGCCCGATGGACGTAAACATACGATCCCAGCGGAGACCGAAGTCAAAGTCCATCCAGTCGTCGCCCTTCCAGTCAATCGACAGGAATAGGATATCTGCGCGGCCAACCAAGTTTTCCGCAGGCACATACTTCACGGAGTAGCGGCTATCGTTGGAGTTATCGCGATTGTCGCCCATGAAGAAATAGTGTTCCGCGGGCACCTTGAAGACCTCAGTGTTGTCGAGGCTCTGGTTATCGTCGATCTCCAGAATCTTATGCTCGACGCCATTGGGCAATGTTTCGATATATTGCTTGTAAGTCTGGCCGCCAGCCGAAAATTCACCGTCAGGTTTACGTGCGGTCATTGCGCCGTTGATGTAGAGACGACCACCTTTCATCTGCACCGTATCACCGGGCAGGCCGACAAGGCGCTTGATGTAATCCGTGCGCGTAATCGTCGTCTCCCCGCCACGCCATTTCTCTTCGATAAATTTGAACACAATGACATCGCCACGATCTGGCACGCCATTCGGCACACGGCCATCATAGAGATTTGGGCTCATCGGCAGTGAGTGCTTGGAATAACCATAGGTCCATTTGGAGACAAACAGATGATCACCGATCAGCAGTGTTGGCTGCATGGATCCAGACGGAATGCTGAAAGGCTCATAAACGAAAGACCGGAATATACCGGCTAGCAGCAGCGCCCAAAACAGTGCGCGCACGTAATCCCACACACTGTCTTTTTTCTCAATTATGTCGCTCAACGGCGCTGGCCCCTGATTTTCAAGCGTCAGGCCGCAGGGATGCGGCGACGAATTTCCGTGAAGACTGCATCAAACATCTCTGTCGTCAGCCGTCCGGTGTTCGTGTTGTAGCGGGAGCAGTGGTAGCTGTCAGCTATCGTCAGTGCGCCGATCTGATGCATGGCACCATGACCAAACGGATGCGCGGCAAGACGCTCCCCCAACAAACGCAGCACTGCATCATGGGCGATCCGGCCGAGCGCCAGAATGATCTGGAGGTTCGGCATCGCCTGCACTTCCGATACCAGGAACGGCCCGCAGGTCCGGGCTTCAAGCGGCGTTGGCTTGTTTGCAGGCGGCAGGCAGCGCACGGCATTGGCTATACGGCAGTCATGCAGGGTCAGGCCGTCATCGGGCGCGCGCTTGTAGGCACCTTCTGCGAACCCAAACCGGAGCAGCGTATCGTAAAGCGTATCGCCTGCGTAATCACCGGTGAACGGGCGTCCCGTTCGATTTGCGCCCTTCATTCCGGGCGCTAGCCCCAGGATAAGCATCCGTGCGTCTAACCCACCAAATGACGGAACCGGAGCATTATGCCAGTCCGGCTCCTTGGCGCGCAGGTCTTCCCGAAACGCAACGAGGCGCGGGCAGAGCGAACAGTTATGGTCCGGTCCGGACCACGCGGTGGCTTCAGCAGCTACAGGCAAGAGAGATCAGACGTCCTCTTCATCATCAATGAAGCCGCCATCGCGGTAGTCTCCGGGACCCCGGAGCGGTGGCGGCGCATCATCATCTTCTTCATCACTGGCGTCATCATCAATAGCACCATCATCGCGGCGCGTAGCACCTGCAGAATAACCCGCTGCACCTGCTGCTGCAGCAGGCGCTGTACCGCCACTGGTTGGGCCATATCCTACTGGCCCGGCACCTGATGGACGCTCCGGTCCACGTTCGGGCATGCGGCGCTCAATATTCGGGGCGATGACGTGAAGATCCAGGAACTCATCCGCTTGGCGGCGCAGTTCGTCCGCGATCATCGGCGGGCTGGTGCGGATGGTGCTGACAACGGTGACACGCACGCCCTTCCGCTGCAGTGCAGCGACCATGGCACGGAAGTCGCCGTCGCCGCTGATCAGGATCACATGATCCAGGCGATCCGCCATCTCCAGCGCATCAACGGTGATCTCGACGTCCATATTGCCGCGAATACGGCGGCGCCCCATGGCGTCGACATATTCCTTGGCAGGCTTGGAGACCAGCGTGTAGCCGTTGTAGTCCAGCCAATCGGCCAGTGGACGGACTGGCGAATAATCCTGGTCCTCAGCTATGGCGGTATAATAGTAGGCCCGCACCATCCAGCTACCGGCTTCGAAAAAGTGGCGAAGCTTACGGTAGTCGATCTCAAAGCCCAGGTTTTTCGCAGCCGAATAGAGGTTCGAGCCGTCAATAAAAAGTGCGCGCCGTATCTGGTTCATAGGTACATTTATCCCGGATTGGACTATAGGAACTGAAAGGACTGTCTGTATGTCGTCAGCTTATGGCATATCAAATAAGACGCTTTTTAGAATGAGCAACCGAAACCATAAGCCTGCGACACTATCCCTGTGTTGATACCGGAAGGCTCATTGGTATACAATAGTCGCTTAAACACAGTGCCTTCGTGCGCGTTTTTGCTTGGCCTTTTCGGAATTCGGCAATATATCAACTATTATAGTGTAGGTGCCCAACTGCGCGGGGATGCTACACATTTGGCTCTGCGGTTGAGAAGGAACAGATCTCTATGGCACGCGTAACGGTAGAAGACTGCGTAGAACGCATTCCCAACCGCTTCGATCTGGTGGTGCTGGCCGGGCAACGCGCCCGTGACATCGCAACCGGTAGCGAGCTGATGGTTGATCGCGACCGCGATAAGAACCCTGTCGTTGCTCTGCGTGAAATCGCAGACGCCAATCTCGATCTCGTAGAACTGTTCGACGCTGTCGTGCGCGCCCGCCAGAAGGTTGCGCCGATCGAAGAGAATGACGATTACGCAGATGATAACGACATCGAATCCCCCGAGGATGATGAACTCGATCTTTCTGCTCTGGCGCGTGAAGCCCAGGAACAGGGTGCACCAGAACCTGTAAATCGCGACCGCTTGGCAGAAGCCTATGACGCGGGCCAGATCGATAACTAATCGCACACGCGCGAATGTGAGTTGATCAGCCCGGTTAGGAGTCCTACGCTAAACCAAGGACACGAAGTATAGGGTCGAAAGGGCCTGCCGGAACGCCATGATCCGCCAGTTCGAACTGGTTGAGAAAGTACGAGAGTACGATCCCAACGTCGATGAAGAGCGAATCAACCGAGCTTACGTGTTTGCCATGCAACGCCATGGCTCCCAAACCCGCGCGTCGGGTGATCCTTATTTCCTACATCCTCTTGAAGTCGCTTCGCTTTTAGCGGATATGCGACTTGATTCCGGCTCCATCGTGACTGCCCTTTTGCATGACACGGTGGAGGATACGGATGCGACCCTTGAAGACATTTCCCGGCTTTTTGGCGATGATATCGCCCGGCTCGTAGACGGCGTCACGAAGCTCACAAAGCTTGAGTTACAATCTGATCGGACCAAGCAGGCCGAGAACTTCCGCAAGCTGGTCGTCGCGATGTCTGAAGACATCCGCGTGCTCCTAGTCAAATTGGCAGACCGGCTGCACAACCTGCGCACCCTGAAATATGTGAAGTCCGAGAAAAGCCGACGACGCACCGCGTCTGAAACCTTAGAAATCTACGCGCCATTGGCGGAGCGGATCGGCGTCCAAACGTGGCGGGACGAATTGGTCGATCTAGCGTTCGCAGAAATTAACCCAGAAGCCCGTAACGGCATCAATACGCGGCTCGAGTTTCTACGCAGCAATGGCAAGGAATTGGTCACACAGGTCATTTCGGAGCTGAAGCGCATCCTAAGCGACTACAACGTCGAAGCGGAAGTAACGGGCCGCGAGAAAGCGGCACATTCCATATGGCTCAAGATGCAGCGAAAAGATGCGCCCTTCGAAGCTTTGACCGATATTATGGCCTTCCGGATATCGGTGCCGGAGATTGCGGATTGCTATCAAGCTCTGGGGGCAATCCACGCCTCCTTCCCTGTCCTGCCTGGACGGTTCAAGGACTTCATCTCAACGCCAAAACCCAATGGCTACCAATCGATCCATACCGCTGTAATTGGGCCGGAGCAGATGCGGATTGAGGTGCAGATTCGCACCACAGAAATGCATCAGGTTGCTGAATATGGCGTGGCCGCGCATTGGCGCTACAAGCAAGGCGGCGCAGGTCATGACGGCAGGCAATATGGCTGGATCCGCGGCCTCCTAGACATTCTGGATCAAGCGGGCGGACCAGAAGAATTCCTAGAGCACACCAAACTGGAGATGTATCAAGACCAAGTCTTCTGCTTCACACCAAAGGGCGATCTGATCAGCCTGCCGAACGGCGCAACGATCATCGATTTCGCCTATGCGGTTCATTCAGAAGTCGGCGATAAATGCGTTGGTGCCAAGGTAAATGGGCGCATGGCACCAGTGCGAACGCGCCTCAAAAATGGAGATCAGGTAGATATCCTGACGGCGCGCAATCACACGCCCTCCCCCGAATGGGAACGGTTTGTGGTGACAGGTCGCGCCCGCGCCAGCATTCGCCGCGTGATCCGGTTAGAGCAACGCGACCAATTTATCGCCCTTGGCCGGGAGGTCGTCCGTCGCGTTTTAACAAGCGCCGGGCGTACATTCTCAGAGCGCGAACTTGGCCCCGCTCTAGACCGGTTCAATTTGGATGATGTTGAAGACCTTTATTCGAACTTAGGTGAAGGCCTGCACACGGAAGGCGAACTCGCTGCCGTATTCCAGCCAGTCAAACCAGAGTTCGACGTCGACGAAGCCGCGCTTGCACGAGCGAAACCAATCGCAAACCCCGCTACTGCCGATGGTTTCCGGCCAAAGGCATTGACGCTTAAGGGGCTTATTCCTGGCATGGCCGTTCATTACGCCCGCTGCTGCCACCCTCTACCGGGAGACCGCATCGTTGGCATCGTAACAACGGGCAAGGGTGTAGCCATCCATATGTCGGAGTGCTCAACCCTGGAAGCCTTCGGTCACACACCAGAGCGCTGGTTGGACGTTGACTGGAATGATGGGTCTGAGTTGGAAAATCATACCGGGCGGGTACGGGTCATCCTGGCAAACGAGCCTGGGTCGCTTGGTGCCATGTCAAATACCATCGGGAAGCACAAAGGTAACATTTCCCATTTAAGGTTTGCCAATCGCGCAGCAGACTTTTTTGAATTGATGGTCGATATTGAGGTTGAGAGTTTGGACCACCTCGCCAACATCATAGCTGCGTTGCGTACGGATAGTCTGATCACGTCGATAGAACGGGAAGGCGCTTAACGGAGCATGTTTGGCAGACGGAAGCCGCAAGGAACGACGGATAAAGTGCGTGCATGGCTATGGCCGCGCGGCGGATTTAAGCGTGTCCTGCGATATTTATGGCGGCGCGTTGCCCGTATCCGCGCAACGCCACATGGAATAGCTGCAGGATTCGCTGCAGGTGCCGCTGTTAGCTTTTTGCCACTCCTTGGGCTGCACTTTGTACTCGGCGCTGCTTTGGCTCTGGCCACCCGAGCCAGCGTAATCGCGGCGATCCTTGGCACAGCAATTGGCAATCCGTGGACGTTTCCTTTCATTTGGCTCAGCTCCTACAAGCTTGGTCACGCCATTGGAATTGGCAAGGACAGCGTCGCCGATAGCAGCATCGGCCAAAGCTTAAAAACGGCAGCTGATGACTTGTTGAGCGGTCAATTTCGCGATGCCGCAATTGAAAGCTGGCCCGTTCTAGCCCCAGCATTGGTTGGCGGGTCTATCATGGCGGCAGTTGTATGGGCGCTGCTATATTTCACAATCCGTCCCGTCGTTGACCGTTACCAAACACGGCGCAGCCTAAACATGGCGGCAGGCCGTGCACGTTGGAGGCGCCCAAAGCCACCAACGAAAGAAGCTTCAGGGGAGCTACCCGGATGACCGGAACAGCCTTACGCCTCGGCGTGAACATTGACCACGTGGCGACGATTAGGAATGCACGCGGCGGCGACTATCCTTCCCCGCTTCGCGCCGCACAGATCGCTGCAGAGGCTGGTGCGGACGGCATAACGGCCCATTTGCGAGAGGATCGCCGGCATATCAAAGATGCCGACATTCCCTTGCTGCGCAATGAGGTCAAGCTGCCATTGAACTTTGAAATGGCCGCCACAGCGGAAATGGTTGCCATTGCGGCGGAACATAAACCGCACGCCGCCTGCATCGTCCCAGAGAAGCGCGAAGAAGTTACAACAGAAGGTGGTCTCGACGCCGCCAGGCAACACAACAGGCTTTCCCCCATCGTCAGAGAGTTGGCTAATGCTGGTTGCCGCGTATCGCTCTTCATTGAAGCAGACTCTGCACAATTGAAAGCCGCTGCCAGCCTTGGCGCACCAGTGGTCGAACTGCACGCGGGGCGATATTGCGAACTCGAAGGTGCTGCCCAACAGGCTGAGCTTGAACGGATCACAGCCGCAGCGCGTGAAGGGGCTGCCCTCGGCCTAGAAATTCATATTGGTCACGGGCTGACCTTCGAGAACGTCAAGCCCATTGCCGCGATTGCAGAGGCTAAAGAACTTAACATCGGCCACTTCTTGATCGCTGAGGCGATTTTCCTTGGGCTTGGCCCCGCAGTGCAGGAAATGCGCCGTTTAATGAATGAAGCCCGTGGGATCAGCCAATGATCATCGGTCTTGGCAGCGATCTGATTGATATCCGCCGGATTGAAAAAACACTTGAACGCTTCGGCGACCGGTTCCTGGATCGGATATTCACCGAAGTCGAACGCACCAAGTCCGACAGGCGCGCTGGGCGTGTCGAATCCTATGCCAAACGCTTCGCCGCTAAGGAAGCTTGCTCTAAGGCGCTTGGCACCGGATTAAGGAAGGGCGTGTTCTGGCGGGATATGGGCGTGATCAATTTACCCGGCGGCAAGCCAACGATGAAGCTCACCGGTGGTGCGGCTGAACGCCTAGCTTTTCTGACGCCGCCCGGTATGAAGCCAATCATTGACATCACCATCACCGATGAGCCGCCATTGGCGCAGGCGATGGTCATTATCTCGGCGGTGCCAACTGAGATGGCGGCCCAAATAGGCCGGTAACGCGCTCTTCAGTTCCCAAGCGCCTAATTGCACCATATTCTAATGCCAGATGCTCAACTGTAACCCGTCTTGGAGGCTGCCGTGCACCCGACCCTGCCGCTGAAAGCCAAGCTGCTCCGCTTTGCAGCGCGCGGCCTGATCGCGGCAGAGCGGCTTTGGCGTGGCCTATGGCCGGCTCAAGGCTTTATCGCCGGTTATGCCGCTCTGGCGTTTTCGGGCGCGCTCGGTGATGCCCACTGGCTGATCCGGCTGGCTATGGCCCTGGTGGCGATTGGTGGCATTGGATGGGGCATATGGAACCTCTCACGCCGCTATCAACAGCCAACAGAGGCGGAAGCAGAACAGCGGCTTGAGCAAGACGCCAACCTGCCCCACCGCCCATTCCAAGCCCTTGCCGACACCCCAACAACTGAAACACCAGAGGCCGAAGCGGCATGGGCAGCTCATATCGCGCGAATGGGGCAAGCGATCCGCCGCGTGCGCCTGGGTGCCCCTCGGATTGGTCTTGGAGGCCGTGATCCCTGGGCGTTGCGTCATGCGAGCCTGCTCCTCCTCGTCGGTGGATTGGCTCTCGGCTGGGGTGAGCTTGGACCAAGAACCTTGCGCGCCATGCAGGTTTGGCCAGTTACAGCGCCCATCCCAAGCAATGTCGAGGTTTGGATCAACCCGCCCGCGTATACCGGGGCCGCACCAATCCGCGTCTCCACGACATTAGATGAGATCGTGGCACCAGCGGGCAGTATACTGAAGGCCGTTGCTGAAACGGCGAAAGGCGCGCCTGCTCTAAGTGTAGATGGCGAAACCATTCCATTTGAGGCGTTAGAATCCATCAACGCCTACGCAGTTGAAACAGAACTCACCGGTGGTGAGGCCGTCATCTTGACGGAGACAGATGGTATCATTCTGGCTGAGTGGCCGCTGGTCATCGTGCCCGATGCGCCGCCAACGGCAAGATTTGTGGACACACCCGCTATCTCCGGCACCGGCGTCATCCGCTTCAATTACAAACTTGGCGATGATTACGGCATCGCCCACGGTAAGCTAAACCTCACACCGAACGACAGCGAACCACCAGGCGGATATGGCGAGGCTGATAGCATCCCCCTGCCCTTGCCCGCCAATGTGCAGACAGCAGCAGGCGCGTTGTTCCGAGACTTGACGGCACATCGCTGGGCTGGTCGCACCGTCAAGCTCCAGTTGGAAGTAACCGATGGCATCGGACAGACCGGGCAAAGCAAAAGCCTGAACTTCCCCCTGCCCGAACGACAGTTCGAACATCCTATCGCCCGCGCCATTATCTCTGCCCGTAAAGAGCTGGACGCTGAGCCACGTAAACGGGAACCTATCGCAGCCACAATTAGTAAGCTGTTGCGCGCGTCAGACGCTTACGACGGCAGCGCCACGGTTATGACCGCGCTCGGCATCGCGCGCGCCCGACTGTTGATTGACCGCACGGAACGCTCCTACGACCTAGCGCGCGAGTTAATGTGGGAGATCGCGCTTCGGCTTGAAGATGGTGACCTTTCCGCTGCTGAACGCGCCCTTCGCAAGGCGCGTGAGCGGCTGGCGGAGGCCCTGGCACGCGGCGCACCGCCAGAAGAAATTGCGCGGCTCGTTGAAGAATTAAAACGCGCCGTTGATCGGATGATGCAGGCTCTTGCCCGCGCCCAACAGAATAACCAAGCCCAGCCGCAGCAGATGGATCGCAATGCCCAAATCATGCGCGGCCAGGATTTGATGCGGATGCTCGACCGGATTCGCGAACTTAATGAAGCTGGCGCTCGCGACGCCGCGCAAGAGGCCTTGGCGCAGGTTGACCGGATGCTGGAGCAACTCTCAAACGCCCGGGTGATGAACCAGAATGGTCAGCGCCTGCAGCAAATGATGGAAGGCCTACAGGAAGCCCAAAATCTCGCCCGACAGCAGCAACAGCTGATGGATGAAACCATGCGCAGCCAGCAAGGCCAGCAGGGGCAACAAGGGCAACAGGGACAGTCCGGCCAACAGGGTCAATCTGGACAGCAAGGGCAATCTGGGCAAAGCGGCCAAGGGCAGCAAGGCCAAATGGGACAGGGCCAGCAGGGTCAAGGACAACCAGGACAAAACTCGCAGGGGCGTGGCGGCCAAGGACGGAATGGTCAAGGGCAAAATGGCCAGGGACAAAATGGCCAGGGACAAAATGGTCAAGATGGCCAAGCCTTGGCGGGACGGCAGGACTCGCTTCGCCGAGCGCTCGGCGAAGTGATGCGACAATTGGGTGAGAATGGCGATATTCCAGGCAGCCTTGGCGCTGCCGAGCGCGCCATGCGTGACGCAATCAACGGCCTGAACCAGGGCGACCAGCAAGGGGCGCTTGGCGCACAGGGTGAGGCTGTTCAGCAGTTGCAGGAAGCTGCCCGTAGCATGGCAGAACAATTGGCGCAGCAGCTTGGCCAGCAACCGGGCCAGAGCGGCCAAGGCCAAAATGGCCAAGCCAACGAAGGCGGCACAGATCCGCTTGGTCGTGCGACCAGAGGCCGATCAAGCGGCGGCGTGCAGATTCCAGATATCAGTGACTTGCAGCGCGCCCGCACAATCCAAGACGAGCTTCGTCGCCGCGCAGGCGATCGCGCCCGCCCGCCAGTTGAGCGAGACTATTTGGAACGGCTGCTAGAGCGGTTCTAACGACCTAGGGTTAACTCAAGCCTCGCCGGGTTCTGGGCTGAAGTGGTCTTTTAGCTTGTTGGGGACTTTTTCCCACTTTTCAGCATCTTCCGGGCTGTCGCCTTTGCGGATGATGTTTGGCCATGCCTCAGAATAATCGCGGTTGAACTCAACCCACTCTTCGGCACCAGGTTCCGTATCCGGCTTGATCGCCTCGATCGGGCATTCAGGCTCGCAGACGCCGCAATCAATGCACTCATCCGGGTGGATTACGAGCATATTCTCGCCGACATAAAAGCAATCGACCGGGCATACCTCCACGCAGTCCATATACTTACATTTGATGCAAACTTCAGTGACGACGTAGGTCATCGGCAGGAATCCCGGCAAGTGGCGTAACGTAAAACCATTCCTTATCGCGCCCAGCCCCGCCAATCAATGCGGCGCGTGAGCGCGCAAAACACTATCGCTTGAGGCGGAGTGTCAGCAACATCAGCGTTATGATGACGCCTGATAAGGCATAGAGCGCCAGCGTAAACCCGCCAGTTGCTTCCGATATGGCACCAAGCGCCAAAGGCCCAGTGACACCGCCTATCTCTGCCGCTGAGAAAAACAGGCCCGATGCAGCGCCCGCCCGCCTTGGCCCAATTTCTGGCATTTCCACCAGGATCAAGATCGCAACCGTCATAAGCGAAGATCTGGCGATCCCTTGCATCGCTAGCCCAAGCCCGAGCATAGGACCAGGGTCCGAATGCAATAGAACAGTCGCAGCGAGTGCTGCCACGAGCAGCCCAATCAACACATGAAATCGTCGTTCGGGCGTTGCAAGCCTTGGGATCAGCAGTGATCCGGCAACGCCGATCAGCGTCGGGATCATCGCCCATAGGTCCGCCGCTTTGGGTTCTAAGCCGCTACTGCGCAGGAGTGTTGGCAGCCAATTGTTTAGCCCGTGATTGAAGAAAAACACGCCAACGCTTAACAGCAGCATCAGTCGCACGGTCGGCAGGCGCAGCAATTCCTTGTACACCAACAATTGTGGCTGGCGCGGCTCTGACGCCAAACGCCGTTCAATCGCTCGTGCTTCTGGATGGGCCGAAAGTGCCAACCAAACGAATGCCGCAAGTGCTGTAACCCCAGCATAAACGCTCAACACCATGCGCCAGTCCTGGTCAAACAGCGGCATCAAGACGGGATTGGTGAACGCCAAGCCCGAAATCATCCCGAGCGACGGACCGGTAATATAGACGCCCATAGCGAACGCACGGTCCTTGCCCTCGAACCAGAGCGCAATGACCTTCGGTGCGCCTACAGAAATCAGCGGCCCGCCAAGGCCAAAGATCGCAACGGCGAACAACAGGAAGCCATAACTTTCGGCTGATGCACGCAGCAGACCGCTCGCCACGATTACCATAGTTGCGATGAACAACGTGCGACGCGGCCCGAATCGATCCATCGCAGCCCCACCGGGTGCCGCCGCAACGATATAGACAAGCTGCCAGGCACCGAATACGGCACCCATAGCAGCATAACCAATGCCCAGGTCTTGCGTGATTGGCCCTACTAACGGTGCCAGTGACCCCGCCGTCAGGCCAAAACACGCATAGAGCAGCCACACGCCCGCCAGCATCGCCCACCTATAGGGATGGTCTGCTGCTAAGGCTTCGATGGAGGATGTGGAACCGCGCGCCATGATCCCACCGCCATACCATTGCGCCCGCCCCGCCGCTAAGGGCAGGATGCCACAGGGCTATTGTAGAGGAACGCACGCGATGGGACGGCTAGACGGCAAAGGTGCTGTTGTTACTGGCGGCGCCGGCGGCATCGGCAAAGCAATTGCAGCTGCCTTCGCAAAAGAAGGTGCCGCCGTGGCAATCGTCGACCTGGAACAGGCAGCCGCTGATGCGGCGATGGCGGATACAGGTGCAGCTATCGCCATCGCGGCTGATGTGACGAACCTCACCGCTGCTGAAGCGATGGCGGCAAGCGCGATCAATGCGCTTGGCCAAGTAAATATCGTCGTCGCCAATGCCGGCGTATCCGGACGTGGCCGACTGGCGGATATTGATGAGGCGATGATCGACAGGGTCATCGGCGTCAACGTCAAAGGCGTTATTTTGACCGCCAAAGCCTTCGCTGAGCACCTGACCGGGATCGGCAAAACGGGCGGTGACGCAAATATTATCAATATGTCCAGTCAGGCCGGACGCAAGGGCTGGCCTGAGCTGACGGTCTATTCAGCGTCAAAAGCAGCCGTCATGGGCTTCAGCAGGGGTTTGGCTGTGGAGTTAGCGCCCTATGTTAGGACAAACACGATCTGCCCGGGCTATATTCGGGATGCTGGCATGTTGTGGCGGAACTGGGCGGCGGAAAGCGATGCCGCAGGCGAAGCGCACGGTAAGTTATTCGCTGAACAAAACTGGCCGCTAGCCAGACTACAAGGACCAGAGGATGTAGCGAACGCAGCTGTGTTCCTTGCATCAGAAGAGGCGCGGGAAATCACAGGCCAGGCAATTAATGTGTCCGGTGGTGTAGTGATGGATTGAATGAACAAGGGGGAAGCAGGCGATGACAACGACGTTTAATTTGGGCGACTGGCGGATTGACCGCATTATTGAGCAGGAGCTGCCCGGCTTCGACCCGTTCGAGTTTTTTCCGAACCTCAAGCCCGAAGAGCTGGAAGAGCATCGCGCGATGCTAGAGCCAGTGGCACTTGATCCCGCCAGCGGCCTTATGACATTCGCCATGCAGTCCTATGTGGTGCGCACAGGCAAGTTCAACGTGCTGATCGATACTTGCATCGGCAACCACAAAGACCGTCCGACGCGCCCGCTTTGGCACATGAAGACAGATTCCACCTATATGGACGCTCTTAACCGGGCTGGCCTCACTGTCGAAGATATTGATTTCGTCATGTGCACCCATCTGCACCCTGACCATGTGGGCTGGAACACGCAGCTTGAAGATGGCCGCTGGGTCCCGACATTCCCCAATGCCAAATACGTCTTCTCGGAGAAGGAGCTGGCGCATTGGACAGAATTCCAGAAGCACTCACCCACTTTGCATTTCGCGGATTCGGTCCTGCCGATTGTCGAAGCTGGCATGACGCATCTTGTCAAAAGCGATTCGGAGCTGGTCAACGGCATCCAACTCCTGCCAACGCCGGGCCATACCCCGGATCACTTTGCGGTACGGCTAGCGCAAGGCGGTAAAGAATGCGTGGTGACGGGTGATCTGATCCATTCACCGCTGCAATGCGCCTGTACCCACTTAGATGCACGCCCTGATACGGACACGGCACAAGGTCGCGCCACACGCAATGCATTCATGGATAAATACGCGGAAACTGACACTTTGATCGCCACCATGCATTTCCCGAGCCCATCACTCGGCCATTTTGTCCGCCACGGGGATGCTTTCCGTTTCCGTTACGCCGCAAGGGTTTAATCAACGCGTATGATTGAATATTCGATACTGGACCAGTCCGTCGCTGTCGCTGGCCGTCCACAAGCGCAGGCAATCACCGAAACCATTGAACTGGCGGAGCATTGCGAGAAACTAGGCTTCAAGCGGTTCTGGGTTTCGGAGCATCATAACCACCCTTCCATCCTGGGCACCGCGCCTGAGATTCTGATGGCGGCGATTGCGATGCGCACGAACCGCATTCGCATTGGCAGCGCTGGCGTGATGCTGCCCCATTACTCGCCATTCAAAGTCGCCGAACAATTCCGGGTGCTGGATGCACTGGCACCCGGGCGGATTGATCTTGGCCTTGGCCGCGCCCCCGGTTCTGATGGGCGGACGGCGTTTGCCCTGAACCCACAAGCCAATGAACGCCCTGCTGCATTCCCATCGGACGTGCGCGACCTGATGGCTTGGGTAGCAGGCGAATCACTGGTGGAGGGACACCCCTTCCGCGACGTCCACGCCTTCCCGCAAGGTGAGACAGTGCCAGAAATTTGGATGCTGGGCAGCAGTGATTATGGCGCGCAGGTCGCTGCAATCTTCGGCCTGCCCTATGCCTTTGCCTGGTTCTTTACGGACGGCAAAGGCGCTGACCGGGCAATCAAGCTGTATCGGGATACATACCGCCCGTCCGAACGCTGGCCAGAACCACATGTCGCGATTTGTGTGTGGGCGATGGCGGGGGACGATAAGGCCGAAACCGAACGCAATTTCCTACCCCGTGCGAAATGCCGCCTCTACCGGGATCGGGGCATGTTTATTCCGTTGGAGACGCCAGAATCAGTTGAAGCAACGGAAATGAACGCTGCCGAAGAAAACCGCATGCAAACAATGCTGCGCGATAGCTTCGTTGGCGAAGGGCCGGAGACAGCAGCTCGGATCGAAGCGCTTGGCAAGGAATTGGATGTCGATGAAATCGCCATCGTTACCTGGGCGCACGAGAAATCCATCCGCCATCGCTCCTATGAAATCTTGGCCGATGCACTTGGGGTTGCTGCGTGAGTAAGGCTGAGACCGGCGTATTCGACTTCGCAGAGCCTGCGTCTGAAACAGGCCGGATGTCTGTCTATTTCCACTGCCCGGCAACTTGGCAGAATGACGGTCCAATTCTGATCGCGCTGCACGGCTACAAGCGCAATGCCGAGGACTACCGGAACGATTGGAAGGCCGTTGCAGAACAATGCAACGCGCTGCTCTTAGCCCCTGCATTTGATGAAATTGGTTTCCCTGGTCCTCGCGCTTACGAAGTTGGTGGGATGCGTACACCTGATCGCAAATCCTACCTGCCCCGCGATATGTGGAGCTATCAGGCTGTCGAACGCGCGTTCGACGCTGGCCGGAAAAGCTTTGGCGCTAAGCGGAATGACTACTGGCTCTATGGGCATTCAGCGGGCGGCCAATTTGTGCATCGCCTAGCGCTGTTCCTACCAGAGGTCCGCTTCAGCCACGCCATCGCTGCCAATGCAGGCGCGTATACAGCACCCGATCGCGCGCGCTTTCCCTATGGCCTTGGCCACGGCGCACCTGAAATCGACATGGACCGCTTTCTTGCTCGCCCGTTGACTATGCTGCTTGGCCAGAAGGATCGGAACACCACCGCCAAGGTTCTGCTGAAATCGCCAGAAGCAACGCTGCAAGGGCCGCACCGCTTGGCCCGTGGTCGGTTCTTTTATCAGTCCGGCAAGGCAGAAGCTGATGCTGCTGGCTTACCCTTCGGCTGGCGGATCGTTGAGGCACCACATGCCGGGCATTCCAACCGCTTGCTAGCCCCTGTCGCCGGCCAATTATTCCTGGCCGGCGGGGACTAGCTTACGCAAACGGATTGAATGGCGTTGGGAAATTGCCGTTTGGCTTGATGTAGTCGTAAGGCGCACGGGCCATAAAGCGGCCACGGCCTGCCTTCGCATTGAACTTACCGTTCTGCCAAAGTACTTCACCACGAGACATGGTGATGACCGGATAACCGGTCACTTCCATGCCTTCATAGGGCGTGTAGTTGATGCCGTGATGCAGGTCTTCCTGGCGGATCGTCACTTTCTTGTTCGGGTCCCAAATTGCGATATCGGCATCGGCACCCGGTGCAATATGGCCCTTCTTTGGCGCAAGGCCGAATAGTTTGGCTGGGTTGGTCGAGCTGATTTCGACGAACTTCTCCAAGCTGATCCGCCCACCGTTGACGCCTTCTGAGAACAAGATCGGCAACCGGGTTTCAAGGCCCGGCACACCGTTCGGAACTTTGGTGAATGGCGTGTTTGGGCCTTCCGGCAGCTTATTGCCTTGGCCTTCCGCGAAATTGGTCGGCGCGTGGTCGGATGAAACGATGCCCAATGTGCCAGAATTGATGTGCTTCCACATTGCAGCCTGCTCGGCTTTGGTGCGGGGGGCGGGCGAGCAAATCCACTTGGCACCTTCGCCATTGGGCTTGTCCATATCATCTTCGGTCAGGACCAGATATTGCGCACAAGTCTCACCAAAGATTTTGAGGCCACGGTGCTGTGCACGGCGGATTTCTTCTGCCGCCTCATCACATGTCACGTGGAAAATTTGCAGCGGCAGATCCAGCAATTCCGCCATAGCGATCACGCGATGCACGGCTTCGCGTTCCACCAGCGGCGGTTTGGACCAGCTGTGATGTTTCGCTTCAGTCAAACCAGCATTGGTGAGTTGTTCCATCATCCACATGATCATCTCATGATGCTCAGCGTGGATAACCATGAAGGCTTCGTTGCGGCGGGAGAGCGCCATTAGTTTTAATAGGCCTTCATCGCCCACCCGGTTAGACGGGTAAGTCATGAAGACTTTAATGGTGCGATGACCCTCGGCGATTAGTGCCGGGAGCGCTTCCAACGTTTCTTCATCAGCCCGATTAACGATCAGGTGGAAGGAATAATCACAGGTGGCACTGCCTTCAGCGCGCTTGTGATAATCCGCCGTAGAATCCTTAATGTGTACGCCCGGAAACTGTGGCGCGAAGCTGATGACGGATGTTGTGCCGCCACAAATGGCCGCTCGTGTACCGGATTCAAACGTTTCAGCGTTTTCACCGCCGGTCGAGCTGATTTGGTCGATATGACAGTGGCTGTCGATGCCACCCGGAACAACGATCTTGCCGCTGGCATCAATTTCCTTGGTGCCAGGACCCAGATCTTTACCAAAGGCAGCAATGCTCTCGCCAATAATCCCGATATCGCCTTCAAACACGCTGCTCGCCGTAGCGATCGTGCCGCCTCGGATTACCGTATCAAAATTCGCCATTGCCTGTGCGCTCCGCCATAAGAATGAAGCGGCAAGCTTAAGCTGTCAGCAGGAGGGCGCCAAGCGCGACGCCACTCCTTTTACTGCAGATCAATAGAAGATTTTGCTCTGGTCCATATTGGCATACATGCCAGCCACTTCTTCGGCGTAACCGTTATAAAGCAAGGTCGGTACTCGCCCGCTTTTGCCGAGCTGGCGTTCAGTCGCCTGGCTCCACCGGGGATGGTCAACTTCCGGATTCACATTGGCGTAGAAGCCATATTCCCGGCGCGCCAACTGCTCCCAGAAGCTTTTTGGCGGCTTGTCCGTGAACGTGAATTTTACGATGGATTTAGTCGATTTAAAGCCATATTTCCATGGAACTGCTAGCCGAAGCGGAGCGCCCATCTGCTTAACGATTGGCTTGCCGTATACGCCCGTCGCGATGAACGCCAGATCATTCGTAGCCTCATCCAGGCGGAGGCCTTCGACATACGGCCACGGATACCAACGCTGGCGCTGCCCGCGTGCCACATCTGGATTCATGAAGGTTTCCATACGGAGATATTTGGCACCCGCCTTCGGGCTTGCCATTTTCACCAATTCCTTCAGTGCGAACCCACTCCAAGGCACCGCCATGGACCAAGCTTCAACGCAGCGATGGCGATACAGACGCTCCTCAATTGGCATCTTGCGGATAAGCTCTTCCGCATCCAGCGTCATCGGATTATCGACCATGCCGTCAATCGTGACGGCCCAGGGTTTAACTTCCAAATCCTGAGCGCGCTTGGAAATCTCTTTGTGTGATCCAAACTCGTAGAAATTGTTGTAGGTCAGCGCGATCTTCTTTTCGGTCAGATCACGGTCCAGCTTGTACAGCTCATTGCGTTTGGCTGGATATAACTCCGGTGCCACATCAGGCGCGGCCATCACATCAGCGCGTGCCGGAAGTGACACACCCGCTGCAAGCAGTCCTGCGCCACCGCCGACCAATAACTGGCGGCGATTCATGAACAGGGCCTCCGGAGTCGCCTCCCGTTCGGAGATCGCCCAACGGCGTACGGACTTAATCAGCATTTGGCATCGCTCCTGTTTTCGCAGTCATGGGACTAAACTAAGGTTCACTGGCAAAAACGCCAATCACTGCTGCGTCATAATCACGGGAGCACAATCAAGATGAGTGGGTCAGAAGATAAGGTTAAGGTCGAAATTGATAGCGACGGCATCGCCTGGGTGACGCTGAACGAACCTGAAGTTCGCAATGCTTTATCTCCGGAACTGCGTGCCCAATTCGTTGAACGCATCCCGCCGCTGGACTTTGATGACAGTGTGCGATGTGTCGTCATTCGGGGTGCCGGCGCGCATTTCATGGCGGGTGGGGATATCCGCATCATGCGCCAGCGCCTGCAAATGGAAACGGCTGAGCGCTCCCGGAACATCGTCAGCGGCCTGCACGATATTCACCACGCCATCTTCGCCCTCCGCCGCATGCCGAAGCCTGTGATCGCAAGCGTTCAGGGTGCTGCAGCCGGGTTTGGTCTAAGCCTCGTCGCAGCAACTGATCTAGCCATCGCGGCTGACGACGCCGTGTTCACATTGGCCTACTGCCATATCGGTGCCAGCCCAGATGGCGGCTCATCCTATTTCCTTGGCCGCACGCTCGGTATGAAGCAGCAAATGGAATTAGCGTTCCTCGGTGACCGGTTTGGCGCAGAGAAAGCCAAAGACCTCGGCATTGTCAATTTTGTAACGCCAGTGGCCGAATTGGCTGCAGAAACTGACAAGCTCGCCCGCCGCCTCGCTGCCGGTCCGACCAAAGCATACGCCAACGCAAAGGCACTGTTTAACGCCAGCGGTCATCTCAGCATGGAAACCCAATTGCAGATGGAAGCGTCGATGATCGCTGACAGCATGGCGACAGATGATCATCGGGAGGGCGTCAACGCGTTTCTGGACAAGCGGAACCCGAAGTTTAGCGGAACCTGATCGGCGCAGGCTTCAACCAGCATTACTACCATAAAAGCGGACAGACGGACTCGTCCTGGCGCCAGACTTGCTGCATAATGGCTGTGGCCAGACTCCTGGGGGGTTTGCGTCGCATTTTGGGACGCAAAACGTCGTTCATCGAAGCAAGTTTGGCCCGGTCAGCTTCGAGGAAATTCTGAATGGGTGGGAGAATTAACAATGAAGCGTACGATGATGATTGCGGCCAGTGCGGCCGCGCTGCTGCTGGCGGCAGGTTGCGCCAGCACAGATGAGGCTGGCACCAGCCGCATTTCTGAGCTGGAAAACCAGCTTGAAACCACGGAGCAAAGCCTTGCAGAGGAACGCGCCGCTAAAAATGCATTGGCTAATCAGGTCAAGAGCATGGGCGAAAAACCTGCAATGGAAACCGACCGTCGCGTCGGCGGCAATGCAGACCTTCCACCAAATGCAAAGCCTGGCCATTGCTATGCCCGCGTGCTGATCCCTGCGACCTACAAGACCTCGACCGAGCAGGTTATCGCCCGCGGCGAGAGCGAGCGCGTCGAAACAACGCCTGCGAAATATGGCACTAACACCCAGCGTGTTCTGGTTGCTGAAGAATCCGAACGGATTGAAGTACGCCCAGCAACATAATTGAAGTACGCCCAGCAACATACAAGACCGTCACTGAGCGCGTTCTGGTTCAGCCTGCACGGACGACCCTGATTGCGACTCCAGCTAAATATGAAACGCAGTCTGAGCGTGTGCTCGTTCGCCAAGCCTACACGACCTGGAAAAAGGGTCGTGGCCCGGTTGAAAAACTGGACCAAGCAACAGGCGAAATCATGTGCCTCGTCGAAGTGCCTGCAGAATACCGCACGGTTTCCAAGCGGGTTCAGGTAACGGCTCCAGGTACACGTGAAGTGACCAAACCTGCTGTATATCGCACGGTTACACGCCGCGTTGTCGACACACCTGCCGCCACACGGACCGTGAAGATTCCGGCCAAGTACAGCACGATCAAAGTGCAGACGGTTGTTCAGCCTGCTAGCCAGCGGACTGTAAAGATCCCTGCGAAATACCAGACCGTGTCCAAGCGCGTTAAGGTCAACGAGGAAAGCCTCGAATGGCGCGAAATCCTCTGCGACACCAACACCACCGGTGACGTGGTTCGGCGTTTGCAGCGTGCCCTTAAGGCCAAGAACATCAACCCTGGCCCGATTGATGGCGTCTACGGTTCGCAGACCCGTCGTGCCGTGAATGCTTATCAGAAGCGGGCTGGTCTTCCGACTGGCGCTCTGACGATCCGCACGCTGAACTCTCTCGGCGTGAAGCTTGGCAACTCTGCCTAAGCACTAAAGCCTGCATGAAGGCGGCGCCGTAACCCTCCAGGGGGCAGGTAGGCGGCGCCGCCTTTTTCTGGCTAACTACCGCTAGTTAAAAAACGAAATAGCGACGAAATCAAAGAAGCGAGCCCAACCGATGCAAAAACTTCTCAGCATTGCAGCTGTTAGCGGCCTGGCGCTTTTAGCCGCCGCCTGCAGCAGCACGTCGAAGGAAGCCGAAGAGGCAAACAACCTTCGAATCCAAAATCTTGAATCTCAGCTGACCGAATCACGGACGCAGCAACAGCAATATTATTCGCAGTTCAATGCGATCAATCAGGAAAATGCACGCCTGAAAAACCAGCTGACAACGATGCGCCGCACGCCACCACCACCGGCACGCGGTGGATTCCGACGCGAAGCGCAACGCGATCAAGCAAACCTGATTTGAACGTCATTTCCAAGCTCGGCGAGCATGGCCTCGATGGGTGTTTTGAATCCGAGGCACTTTCGCGGCGTTGAGTTCAGGGCCATGGCAATC